>CAIKMZ010000134.1 GCA_903828665.1 uncultured beta proteobacterium | reverse complement strand
TGGCGCACGATATCGCCGTGATGAAGAACGGCCAGCTGGTCGAAGGCGGACCGGCGCAAGACATCCTGCATCGCCCGACGCACGAATACACCCGTGCGCTGCTGCGCGCGGTACCGCGGCTGGAACGCACGGTCTGACACCCCTCCTCGACAAGGACGCCATGATGCGCATCACCCAACTCACCGCCACCGCCCTGCTGCTGGCCGGCGCCTTTGTCATGTGCAGCACGGCGGCAACGATTCCGCCCGGCGTGCAGTTGCACCCGACGCAGACGCTGATCCGCAACAACGGCTCCGAGCCCGAGACGCTGGACCCGGCGCTGGCCGAATCGGTCGGCGCCAACAACCTGACACGCGACCTGTTCGAAGGCCTGACCGCCAACGACGCGGAGGGCAAGACCGTGCCCGGTGTGGCCGAGAGCTGGAAGCAGACGGACGGCACTACCTGGGTCTTCAAGCTGCGCAAGAATGCCAAGTGGTCGAACGGCGACCCGGTGAGCGCCGATGACTTCGTCTACGGCATTCGCCGCTTTGTCGATCCCAAGACCGCCTCCACCTACGCCGCGACCTTCGGCGTGTTTCTGCTCAACGGTCCGGCCGTGGTCAAGGGCAGCAAGCCACCCAGCGACATCGGCGTCAAGGCCCTCGACAAGAACACGCTCGAAGTCAGGACCGCCTTTCCGGTGACCTTTCTGCCCGAGCTCATGAGCAACAACAACCTGGGCCCGGTACACCGGGCCTCACTGGAAAAGTTCGGCAAGGACTGGACCAAGCCCGGCAACCTGGTTTCGAACGGTGCCTACGTGCTCAAGGATTGGCAGGTCAACAACCGCATCGTGTTCGAAAAGAATCCGCAGTACTGGGACGCCGCCAACGTGCAGCTCACGCGCGTGACCTATCTGCCGGTCGAAGACGGCTATGCCGACGTCAAGCTCTACGAGTCGGGCGAGAACGAATGGGTCTACCAGTTGCCCCCGGGCACCTACGACAAGTACAAGGCGCAGTACCCGAAGGAAATCCGCAACGCGCCGATGATCGGTCTGCGCTACTACTCTTACCAGACCCAGGACCCGGTGTTCAAGGACGTGCGCGTGCGCAAGGCATTGTCCATGGTGATCGACCGCGACATCCTGGCGCAGCGCGTCACCGCCGACGGCCAGGCCCCCGCCTACAGCGTGATCGTGGCCGGCACCAACGGCGCCGATGTCACACCCTACGATTGGGCCGGCTGGTCGATGGAAAAACGCGTCGCCGAAGCGAAGAGCCTGCTGCAACAGGCCGGCGTCAAGCCCGGCGCCAAGTTCACTTTCTCGTACAACACGAGCGAGTACCACAAGAAGATGGCGGTGTTTGCGGCGTCGGAATGGAAGACCAAGCTCGGCCTAGCCATCGAGACCGAAAGCATGGAGTTCAAGGTGCTGCTCAAGAAGCGCCACGACGGCAACTTCCAGATGGCGCGCAACGGCTGGACGGCCGACTACAACGACGCCACCACCTTTCTGGCGCTGATCCGCTGCGACTCCGATCAGAACAACAACTTCAACTGCAACCGCCAGGCCGAGGATCTGATCAACCAGGGCTCGAACAACACGGACCCCGCCAAGCGCCGCGCGCTTCTGACGCAGGCTTCCAAAATGATCATGGACGACTACCCGATCATCCCGCTGCTGCAGTACTCGCTGCCACGTCTGGTGAAGTCCTACGTCGGCGGCTATTCGCTCAAGAACGCGATGGACCGCTTCCGCTCCAAGGACCTCTACATCATCAAGCACTGAGTCCCGAGCGATGTGGTCCTACACCCTGCGCCGCCTGCTCTCGGCGATCCCGACCATGCTGGTGGTGATCACCGTGTGCTATTTGCTGCTGCACGCAACGCCGGGCGGGCCCTTTGACAGTGAACGCAAGGTCTCGGCCGCCGTGCTGGCGAACCTGCAGGCCAAGTACCACCTGGACCTGCCGCTGTGGCAGCAGTACCTGTTGTACCTCAAGAGCCTGCTGCAGGGCGACCTCGGCGCCTCCTTCCGCTACGCCGACTGGTCGGTCAACGACCTCGTCGCCAGCGCGCTGCCGGTCTCGGCCATCATCGGCGGCGGCTCGCTCGTCCTCTCGCTCGTGATCGGCGTCACGCTGGGCATCTTCGCCGCGCTGCGCCAGAACAGCGCGGTCGATTACCTCGTCATGCTGCTCGGCAATGTCGGCAGCGCCGTGCCGAGCTTTGTGCTCGGTCCCGTGCTGATCATCATCTTTGCCATCGGACTGCAGTGGCTCCCGGCCGGCGGCTGGAACAATTTCGAGCTGCGCTTCATGGTGCTGCCGATCGCCCTGCTGACCGTCATCAACGTCTCGACCATCGGGCGCGTCATGCGCGGCAGCCTGATCGAGGTGCTGCACAGCAACTTTATCCGCACCGCGCGCGCCAAAGGCCTGCCCACGCACATCGTGGTGCTGCGCCACGCGCTCAAGCCCGCGCTGCTGCCGGTGGTGTCGCTGATCGGACCGCTGGCAATCTCGTCCATCACCTCGGCGCTGGTGACCGAGACCGTGTTCTCGTTGCCGGGCCTGGGCAAGCTCATCGTCAACGGCGCGGGCAACCGCGACTACACGTTGGTGCTGGGCCTGGTGGTGCTGATCACGGTGCTGACCGTGGCGCTCAACCTGCTGGTGGATCTGGCCTACGCCTGGCTTGACCCGAAGATCCGCTATTGAGCCCATGCTGAAAGCCAACGAAATCGAAGCCCTGGTGCAGGGCCGCAGCCTGTGGAGCGATGCGCGCCGGCGCTTCATGCGCAACAAGGCGGCGCTGGTCAGCCTGTGCTTGTTGGCATTCACCGCACTGGCGTGCGTGGGCGGGCCGTGGCTCTTGCCGCACGCTTTCGACAGCGCCGACTGGGACGCCATGAGCGCTGCGCCGAGCTGGAAGAACGCGCACTTCTGGGGCACCGACGACGCCGGGCGCGACCTGCTGGTGCGCTGTCTGGTGGGCGGACGCGTCTCGCTCACGGTCGGTCTGCTGGCGACGCTGGCCTCGGTGTCGCTGGGCATCGTCTGGGGCGCGACGGCCGGCTTCATCGGCGGCAAGGTCGACTCCCTGATGATGCGCATCGTCGACATGATGTACGCCATCCCCTACCTGCTGATCGCGATCCTGCTGGTCACGATCCTGGGGCGCGAGTTCTACCTTGTCGTGCTGACCATCACCGTGTTTTCGTGGATGGACATGGCGCGCGTCGTGCGCGGCCAGACGCTCTCGCTGCGCTCCATGGAATACGTGGAAGCCGCGCGCGCGATGGGCGTCTCGACCACGCGCATCATCTTTCGCCACATCGTGCCCAATTTGCTGGGTGTGGTCGTGATCTACACCACGGTGACCGTGCCCGGCGTGATCCTGACCGAGTCCGTGCTGTCCTTCCTCGGCCTGGGCATTCAGGAGCCAATGACGAGCTGGGGTGTGCTGATCCAGGACGGCGCCAAGGCGATGGAAGTCACGCCCTGGATATTGCTGTTCCCGGCGGGCTTGCTGTCGGTCACGCTTTACTGCTTCAACTTCATCGGCGACGGCCTGCGCGATGCCCTCGATCCCAAAGAACGCTAAGACAAACGCATGGCCCTGCTTGAAGTCACTAACCTGAGCGTGCAGTTCGACACACCGGACTGCGCCGTCACCGCCGTCAACGGCCTGAGCTTCGAACTGGATCGCGGGCAGACCGTGGGCATCGTCGGCGAAAGCGGATCCGGAAAGAGCCAGACCGTGCTCGCCATGATGGGGCTGCTGGCCAGCAACGGCCGCGCCAGGGGCTCGGCGCTGTTCGACGGCCAGGACCTGCTGAGCCTTTCACCGAAGGCACTCAACGTCATCCGCGGCAACCGCGTTGCCATGATCTTTCAAGACCCGATGACATCGCTCAATCCGTACCTGACGGTGGAGCGTCAGATGACCGAGGTGCTGGAGTTGCACAAGGGCATAACGCGCGCGCAAGCCCGCGTGCGAGCCGTGCAGGCGCTCGACGCCGTCAAGATCCCCGAAGCCGCGCGCCGGCTTGGCATGTACCCGCACGAGTTTTCCGGCGGCATGCGCCAGCGCGTCATGATCGCGATGGCCCTGCTGTGCGAGCCCGATGTGCTGATTGCC
>CAIKMZ010000133.1 GCA_903828665.1 uncultured beta proteobacterium | reverse complement strand
GTACTTCACACAACTCGGGCTGGTCTCGCTGGTGGTAACTCATCAGCAACTCCAGCGTCCCATTTGAACCGCCGTATGCGGAGCCGCACGTACGGTGGTGTGAGAGGGCTGAGGGGGCAACCCCTCACCCTACTCGATCGCGCAGCACGATGGGACAATATACGTATGGAATTGTTGATCGTCTCGCTGGCCTCGCTGCTGGCCGGTTTTGTGGACTCGATCGTCGGTGGCGGCGGATTGATTCTGGTGCCGGCCCTGTTTGCCGCTTTTCCCGCCGCGCATCCCGCCACCCTGTTTGGCACCAACAAGGGCGCCTCGGTCTGGGGTACGGCGATGGCAACCTGGCAATATGGCCGCCGCGTCGAATTGCGGTGGCCAGCCCTGCTGCCCGCAGCGCTCGCCGGCTTCCTGGCATCCTTCGCAGGTGCCTGGCTCGTGACGGTGCTGTCGCCGACCTACCTGCGCAAGGCCTTGCCGGCGGTCTTGCTGGCGGTGCTGGTCTATACGTTGGTCAAGAAGGAGATGGGGCGCATCCATGCTCCGCGTCACTCGGGCCTGACCGAAGCCTTGCTGGCCGCGGCCATCGGCGCGGTGATCGGTTTCTACGATGGATTTTTCGGCCCCGGCACCGGAAGCTTTTTGGTCTTCCTGTTCGTGCGCCTGCTTGGCTACGACTTCCTGAACGCTTCGGCGTCAGCCAAACTCATCAACACCGCCACCAACAGCGCGGCGTTGATCCTGTTCGCGTTCAAGGGCCATGTCTGGTGGCACTTTGTTCTGGCCATGGCGCTGTCCAATGTGCTGGGCAGCGTGCTGGGCACGCGACTGGCGCTCAAGCACGGGACCGGCTTTGTGCGCGCCGTCTTCATCCTGGTGGTGGTGGCACTGATCATCAAGACCGGCTATGACGCGTTCCTGCGCTGACTTTATTTGGGTGCGGGCGGCCAGGGCACTTCGGCGACGTTGCGCGGCGTGCCGATCGGCGCTGGCGCCTGCGCCTTTTGCACGGCGATCATGTCCTGCTCGCTTGGGTACTGGTTGAGCAGCCAATAGTCGAAAATGCGCCGCGCGATCGGGGCCGCATTCTGCCCGCCGAAGCCGGCGTTCTCGACCACCATGGCCAGCGCGATCCTGGGGTTTTCGGCGGGGGCGAAGGCGGTGAACAGCGCATGGTCGCGGAAATGCTCATCTACGCGCGACGCGACGTACTTTTCGTTCTGCTTGATCTGCACCACCTGCGCCGTGCCGGTCTTGCCACCGCTGGTGTAACCGGCGCCGCGAAAGGCGGCGGCCGAGGTGCCCTCGAGGTTGACGCCGACCAGCGCGTTCTTGATGACCGCAATGTTGGCGGCCTTGGCAATCACCTCGCCCATGGCTTGCTGCGCGGTGGTGGTCGGCGCATGGGTCATGATGTCCACCACTTCCTTGACCAGATGCGGGCGCATCTTGACGCCTTTGTTGGCCAGCGTGGCGGTGGCCGAAGCGAGTTGCAGCATGGTGAAGTTGTTGTAGCCCTGGCCAATGCCCAATGAGATGGTTTCGCCGGCGTACCACTTTTGCTGGTCGGCCCGCTTGTAGGCCTTGCGTTTCCATTCGGTCGAGGGCAGCAGGCCGCGCACCTCGCCGAAGATGTCGATGCCGGTCAACTCGCCGAAGCCGAAGCGCTGCATCTGTTCATGGATCGTGTCCACGCCCAGATCGTTGGCCAGCATGTAGTAGTAGGTGTCGCAGGACTGGACGATCGAGCTGTACATGTTCACCACGCCATGTCCGCCCTCCTTGTCGTCGCGGAAACGGTGGTTGCCGAACATGAAGAAGCCGGGGTCGGAAAAGGATTGCTCCGGCGTGCGCTTGCCTGTCTCCAGGGCCGCCAGCGCCATGAAGGGCTTGTAGGTGGAACCCGGCGGGTAGGTGCCGCGCAGCGCGCGGTTCAGCATCGGCTTGTCGGGCGACTCGTTGAGCGTCTGCCAGCTTTCGCTGTCGATGCCATCGACGAACAGGTTCGGATCGAAGGTCGGTTTGCTGACAAAGGCGAGGATCTCGCCGGTCGTGGGGTCCAGCGCCACCAGCGCGCCGCGCCGGTCGCCGAACAGTTCTTCCACCATGTGCTGCAGCTTGATGTCGATCGACAGGCGCACCGTGTTGCCCGGCGTCGCCGGGCTGCTGCCGAGCTTGCGCATGGCGCGTCCACCGGCCGAGGTTTCGACCGAATCAACGCCGGTCGTGCCGTGCAGTTGTTCCTCGAAGCTCTGCTCGATCCCGAGTTTGCCGATGTAGTCGGTGCCGCGGTAATTGGCTTCGTCGTCGGATTCGTCGAGCTTTTCCTTCTCCGCGGTATTGATGCGGCCGATGTAGCCGATGACGTGGCTGGCCAGTTCGCCATAGGGGTAGTTGCGGAACAGCCGGGCCTTGATCTCGACACCAGCAAAGCGGTAGCGCTGCGCGGCGAACTTTGCCACTTCCTCGTCGCTCAGGCGCGTGCGCAGCGGCAGCGACTCGAAGCTCTTGGACTCCTCGACCAGCTTCTTGAAGCGGCGCCGGTCGCGCGGCGAGATCTCCAGCACCTGCGACAGCTCGTCGAGCGTCCGTTCCAGATTCTCGACCTTGGATGGCGTGACTTCCAGCGTGTAGGCCGAGTAGTTGGTCGCCAGCACGATGCCGTTGCGGTCCAGGATCAGGCCCCGGTTCGGCACGATCGGCACGATCGTGGTCCGGTTGTTCTCGGCCTGTTCCATCAGGTCGTCGTAACGCACCAGTTGCAGATAGACCAGGCGCGCCGCCACCAGCCCGAAGCACAGGACCACCGCCACACTCGCCACCAGCACCCGCGTGCGAAAGCGCGACAGGTCGGCCTCGACGTTGCGCAGTTCAGTCATGGAGCACTCTCAGGCCGTTGCTGACTTGATCCGCAATCCAGGGTTCGCGTGGCACTGGATGCCGGATCGGGTCCGGCATGACAAACCGGGGCACGGACCGCCTCGAGCTGCGAGCTCGCAAAGACGAATGTGCCACCGTATCCATCACAGCGGCCGATGCGCATCAGGGTTGGGCGCTCGTCTTTGCGGCAGCAGCAGGAGCACGCTGATCGCGGGCCACAGCGCGGACTCCAGTACCGGGGCCAGCAGCAGCGGCCAGCCGGGGAAGGCGCCTCCGGCCATCATGCGCACGCAGAGCTCGATGGCATGCGCCGCTGCAAACAGCGGCAGAACCTGAAATGCCTGCGACGGCGCCCTGAACCACAGCAGACGGCGGTGGATCGCAATCGCCAGGAAACTCAGCACGGTATAGGCCAGCGCATGCTGCCCGAGCATCGCGCCCTGATGCACATCGATCAGCAGGCCAAAGACGAAGGCCATGCCGATGCCGACGCGCTGCGGCTGATGGATGCTCCAGAACACCAGCACGAGCGCCAGAAAGTCCGGCACCCAGGCCGCGCGCCCCCATAGGCCGATGTTCTGCAGCATGTTGAGGGCGATCGCCCCCATGATGCTGGCGGCGATGAAGAAGGGGCTGGCTGGCAGCAGCAGCTGCTGGCCACGGCGCATGATCATTTCTTGACGCCCTTCTTTCCGGCAAGCGCCGGTGCCTCCGGCACGGGACGCGGCGCAACCTGACTGGCGACCGGGCGCAGCACCATCACATGCTCGGCCCCGCCGACCAGGGCCAGCGGCGCGCAACTGATCCGTGCGAAGGCAGAGTCCACCCGGCGTTCGACCTTTTGCACGCGGGCCACCGGCAGCCCGGGCGGGTAGACGCCGTCGACACCACTGGTGGTCAGCAGGTCGCCCACCTGCACATCGGCGTTGGCCGCCATGAAACGGAGTTCCAGCGCGCTGGCGCGCAAGGCCGGGTCGCCAAAGGCCACCGCGCGCGCGCCGGTGCGGGTATTGAGGATGGGAATGGCCTGATCGCGGTCGGTGACCAGCGTCACCTCGCTGAGCATGGGGTAGACCCTTGTCACCTGCCCGAGCACGCCGGTCTCATCGAGCACCGGCGAGCCCGGCGCGATGCCGTCGAGCGCGCCGCGATCGATGATGACCTTGCGCGTATAGGGGTCGGCCGCGTCGTACAGAACCTGCGCCGCCTGCGACGGTGTCGTCACGCGTTCGCGCAGGGCCAGCAACTGGCGCAGGCGCGAATTTTCAAGTGTCAACTGCTCGACCTGATTGGCGCGCTGGGATTGCAGGTCGAGTTTGCGCCGCGCTGCGGCTTCGTTCGCCTGCGAGGTCTTGAGCGATTCCAGATAGGCGGCTCCGCCCTGCGTCAGCAGCACCGGCTGCATCACCAGCCATTGCACCGGGTACAAGACGGTGGCGAACGCGCTGCGCAGCGGCTTGGCGAGCTCGAAACGCGCATCGGCCACCATCAGGAACAGGGCCAGCGCGCTGAAAAACGTCAGCTTGGAAAGAGCCGATGGCCCCTGCCGGAAGAAGGGGGGCGGCGTACCGTCCAGCGTACCCAGTGGCATCGCTGTCCCCGCGGATTATTCGTTGGTGAAAATGGAGTGCAGGCGGTCCATGCGCTCCAGCGCGATACCGCAGCCGCGCACGACGCAGGTCAGGGGATCTTCCGCCACCAGCACCGGCAGGCCGGTCTCCTCGGCCAGCAAGCGATCGAGGTCGCGCAGCAGTGCGCCGCCGCCGGTCAGCATCATGCCGCGGTCGGCGATGTCGGCGCCCAGTTCCGGCGGCGTCTGCTCGAGCGCGTTCTTGACTGCCGAGACGATGTTGTTGATCGGGTCGGTCAGCGCTTCAAGGATCTCGTTGCTCGAGATCGTGAAACTGCGCGGCACGCCTTCGGATAGGTTGCGCCCGCGCACTTCCATCTCGCGCACCTCGCTGCCGGGAAAGGCCGATCCGATCTGTTTCTTGATCGACTCCGCCGTCGGCTCGCCGATCAGCATGCCGTAGTTGCGCCGGATGTAATTGATGATGGCGTCGTCAAAACGGTCGCCGCCGACGCGCACGCTGCCCTTGTAGACCATGCCGCCGAGCGAAATCACGCCGACCTCGGTGGTGCCACCGCCAATGTCGACCACCATCGAGCCGCTGGCCTCGCTGACCGGCAGACCGGCGCCGATGGCCGCTGCCATGGGTTCTTCGATCAGGTAGACGTCGCGCGCACCGGCGCCCAGGGCCGATTCACGGATCGCGCGGCGTTCCACCTGGGTCGAGCCGCACGGCACGCAGATGATGATGCGCGGGCTCGGGCGGAAGATCGAGCGCGGGTGCACCATCTTGATGAACTGCTTGAGCATCTGCTCGGTGACGGTGAAGTCGGCAATCACGCCGTCCTTCATCGGGCGGATGGCCTCGATGTTGCCCGGCACCTTGCCGAGCATCGCCTTGGCTTCCTTGCCCACGGCCTGGATGGTCTTCTTGCCTTGCGGCCCGCCTTCGTGGCGGATGGCGACCACCGAGGGCTCGTCGAGCACAATGCCCTTGTCGCGTACGTAGATCAGGGTGTTGGCGGTGCCAAGGTCGATCGCCAGGTCAGTGGAGAAGTACTGACGGAATGCTCCAAACATTAAGAATCCTCTCGGGCATGGCGGGCGCTTCGACCCGTCATCACCACATTGACTAATTTCATACCGTATATTTCTGGCTGCAAGCTGCGTGTGAACAGGTATCCGGCCAAAGGACAGGATAATACTCCATCCCCTGTAAATACGCTGCTCCACCAAGTCCCACAAGGGGTGTTTTACATTCGGTTTCGAACCAACATTCATCATGTCCCTGACTTCTGCTGATATCGCCCGTATTGCCAATCTGGCCAGACTGGAACTTAAACCGATCGAGAGCGAGCGCATGCTCACTCAAATCAATGGGTTTTTTGACCTGGTCGAGAAGATGCGTGCCGTCGATACCACCGGCCTTGAACCCCTGGCGCACCCGGTCGCCACCTTTCAGGACATCACGCTGCGCCTGCGTGAGGATCGCGTCAGCGAGCCCAACAACCGCGAGGCGAACCAGCGCAGCGCTCCGGCCGTCGAACACGGCCTGTTTCTGGTCCCGAAGGTGATCGAATGAAGAACGACAACACCTCGCTGCATGAGCTTGGCGTGACTGAATTGGCGCGCCAGCTGCGTGAGCGCAAGGTCTCAGCGCTCGAGGCGGCAGGGCATTTTCTGGCGCGCGCGCGCGCGCATGCGCAACTCGGCGCTTTTCTCGACATTGATGAAGACGTGACGCTTGCGCAGGCGCGCGCCGCCGACCAGGCGCTCGCGAGCGGCAGCAAGGCCACCCTGCTCGGTGTGCCGATGGCGCACAAGGACATCTTCGTCACCAAGGACTTTGTCTCGACAGCCGGCTCCAAAATGCTGGCGGGTTACCGCTCGCCCTTTGACGCGACCGTCGTGGCCCGTCTGGCGGCGCAGGGTGTCGTGACCCTGGGCAAGCTCAATTGCGACGAATTCGCCATGGGCTCGGCCAATGAGAACTCAGCGTTCGGCAAGGTGTGCAACCCGTGGGATCAGAGCCGCACACCGGGCGGTTCCTCGGGCGGCAGCGCAGCGGCCGTCGCGGCCGGTCTGGTGCCGGCGGCCACGGGCACGGACACCGGCGGCTCGATCCGGCAACCGGCGTCGTTCTGCGGCGTCACCGGCATCAAGCCGACCTACGGTCGCGCCTCGCGCTACGGCATGGTCGCCTTTGCCTCCAGCCTGGACCAGGCCGGTCCGCTGGCGCATAGCGCCGAGGATTGCGCCTTGCTGCTGTCAGCCCTGTGCGGTCCCGACCTCGATCGCGACTCGACCTCGCTCGATGTGCCGGCCGAAGACTTCACGCGCTGCCTCGCTGATCCCGTTGCCGGTCTGAAGATCGGCGTGCCGCAGGAGTTCTTTGGCGAAGGACTGGCCCCCGATGTGCGCAGCGCCGTCGATGCCGCGCTGAAGGAGTACGAGAAGCTGGGCGCGACACTGGTGCCGATCTCGCTGCCGCGCACCGAACTTTCGATCCCGGTTTACTACATCATCGCCCCGGCGGAGGCGTCGAGCAACCTGAGCCGTTTCGACGGCGTCAAGTTCGGCCACCGCGCCAAGGACTACGTCGACCTGGTCGACATGTACAAGAAGACCCGCGCCGAGGGCTTCGGCGATGAGGTCAAGCGCCGCATCATGATCGGCACCTATGTGCTCTCGCACGGCTACTACGACGCCTACTACCTGCAGGCGCAGAAGATCCGGCGCATGATCGCCGACGACTTTGCGCAGGCCTTCAAGCAATGCGATGTCATCGCCGGGCCGGTCGCGCCGACCGTGGCCTGGAAGCTCGGTGACATGAGCGACGACCCGGTTGCCAACTACCTGGCCGACATCTTCACCTTGCCGGCTTCGCTGGCGGGTTTGCCGGGCATGAGCATCCCGGTCGGCTTTGGCGCCCATCAGATGCCCGTGGGCATGCAACTCATCGGCAACTACTTGCAGGAATCGAAGTTGCTCAACGTGGCGCACCGTTTTCAGCAGGCCACCGACTGGCACGCCAAACGGCCGCAGGGATTTTGAACATGAACACCTCCACTTTGTTGCTGGTGCGCGGTTACGAAGTCGTGATCGGCTTCGAGACCCACGCCCAGTTGTCCACCCAATCCAAGATCTTCAGCCGCGCAGCCATCGCGTTTGGCGCCGAGCCCAACACCCAGGCCTGCGCCGTCGACCTGGCGCTGCCGGGCACGCTGCCGGTGATGAATATCGGCGCGGTCGAGCGCGCCATCCAGTTCGGCCTGGCCATTGGCGCCCACATCGCGCCACGCAGCATCTTCGCGCGTAAGAATTACTTCTATCCCGACCTGCCTAAGGGCTACCAGATCAGCCAGTTCGAGATTCCGGTGGTGCAGGGCGGAAACGTCGAATTCTTTCTCGGCGACGAGAAGAAATCGGTGCGCTTGGTGCGCGCGCATCTGGAAGAAGATGCGGGCAAGTCGCTGCACGAAGACTATGTCGGCCAGACCGGCATCGATCTGAACCGCGCTGGCACGCCACTGCTCGAGATCGTGACCGAGCCCGACATGCGCTCCAGCGCCGAGGCCGTGGCCTATGCCAAGGAACTGCACAAGATCGTCACATGGATCGGCATTTGCGACGGAAACATGCAGGAGGGCAGTTTTCGCTGCGACGCCAACGTCTCGGTGCGCAAGCCGGGCGCGGCCCTGGGTACGCGACGCGAAATCAAGAATCTCAACAGCTTTCGCTTCATGCAGCAGGCGATCGATTACGAGGTACGCTGGCAGATCGAGCAGATCGAGGACGGTCATGCGATCGAGCAGGCCACGGTTCTGTTCAACCCCGATACCGGCGAGACGCGCGCAATGCGCAGCAAGGAAGACGCAGCCGACTACCGCTACTTCCCGGATCCGGACCTGCCGCCGCTCGTGATCGGCGAGGACTGGGTGCAGCGCGTGCGCGCGGCGATGACCGAACTGCCGCGCGTGATGGCGCAGCGTTTCGTCAGCACACACGGCCTGTCCGAATACGACGCCACGGCCCTGACCCAGAGCCGTGCCACGGCGACCTACTTCGAGGCTGCGACGCAGGCCTGCGGCCAGCCCAAGCTGGCCGGTAACTGGATCATGGGTGAAGTGTCGCGCCGCCTCAACGCGGGCGAGATCGACATCGCGCGCTCACCGGTGAGCGCCACGCAACTGGCGCAGCTGATTGCGCGCATCGCCGACGGCACGATCTCCAACAACGCGGCCAAGCAGGTGTTCGATGCCCTGTGGAGCGGCGAGGGGGGCGACGTCGATGCGTTGATCGAAGCCAAGGGACTGCGCCAGATGAACGACAGCGGCGAACTTGAAATGATCGTCGATGCCGTGCTGGCCGCCAACCCGAAGAACATCGAGCAATACCGCGCGGGTAACAGCAAGGCGCTCAACGCGCTGGTAGGGCAGATCATGAAGGGCAGCCAGGGCAAGGCTAACCCACAGCAGGTTAATGACCTGCTGCGCCAGAAACTCGGTTGACTTCGGTCAGCGTGCCTTGCCGGGCGCGCCGGCCTGCATCGACCACAGTTGTTTCAGGCGTACCAGTTCTTCGTCAAAACGCGCGTTCACGCGCTTGATCTCGGCGTCCTGGTCGGCGATGAAGCGTACCTGGATGGCAATGCTCTGGCCGATTTCGTCGATTGCGCGGCGCACCGAGGGCGGTGCCTTGGCCGGGTTCTTCTTGTAGAACTCCATCTCCTCGAGCAGCGGCACGCGCTGGCGTACCAGTTCTTCGGAGCGGCGCATCGCGGCCTGCTTGACGACATCGATCTGCGCCATTGCGCTGGCGCGCTCCGTGTCGTGCACGCCCTTGTTCGGGTAGCGCACCAGCAGCGCGCGGTCGCGCCGTTTCTCTTCGTTCAGGCGCGCCTGCTCTTCCTGCTGCGCGCGCTCCTTGGCTTCGAGCTCAGTGCGTTCCTGCGCGGTCAGGGACGGTCCGACCTTGGCCTTGACCGTGCCGCTCGGGTTGAGTACCTTTTGTTCGCGATCGATGCAATCGGGGATGGGCCGGTCCGATGTCAGGTTGCGGCCCTTGGCGTCGACGCAGGTGTAAATGCCCTGGGTTGAGGTTTGCTGCGCCTGCGTCAGCGTGCTGACCGACAGGCACAGCAGCAGAGCCTGGAGCAGGACCGTGCCGGATGGCGCTGCTCTGCGTGCAATGGATTTCATCATGTTTCGCTTTCTTCCACGCCGTAGCGCTGTCGATAGGCCAGCACGCGCGCATGGTCGGCCGACAGGCCGCTGGCTCGGTGCAATTCCAGATACTGCATCAGATCGGAGAGTTTCGCCACCGCACAAACCTGTAGCCCGAGTTGCTTGCGCACGTAGCCGACCGCACTGTGCGGCACATCCTGCCCGTTCTCCGTTGCCTTTTCCTGCCGGTCCAGCGCGATGATGACCGCATGCGGCTTGGCGCCGGCGGCCTCGATGAGCGCAATCGATTCGCGCGCCGCGGTGCCGGCCGACATCACGTCGTCAACAACCAGCACGCGTCCGCGCAGAGGCGCGCCGACCAGTGTGCCGCCTTCGCCGTGGTCCTTGGCTTCTTTGCGGTTGTAGGCAAACGGGACATTGCGGCCCATGCGCGCGAGTTCCACCGCCAGCGCCGCGCCGAGCGGAATACCCTTGTAGGCGGGGCCGAAGATCATGTCGAATTCAATGCCGCTGCCCAGCAGACGCTGCGCATAGAATTGCGCGAGCTTGCCAAGCTTGGCGCCGTCGTCGAACAGGCCGGCGTTGAAGAAATACGGGCTGATCCGGCCCGCCTTGGTCTTGAACTCACCGAAACGCAGCGCACCGCAATCCAGCACAAACTGCACAAAATCCTGAGCCAGCGCATCCTGTGCGGGGGCGGCTCCGGTTCTTGTGGCGACACACTCTGACATGGGGATTCCTTGTTC
>CAIKMZ010000132.1 GCA_903828665.1 uncultured beta proteobacterium | reverse complement strand
GGCATGAAGGATACCGGCTTCTGGGTCGACACCGCCGAGCAAGGACGCATCGCCGAGCCGCTGGCCGTAGACCCTGGCACAAAGTTGCCGGCGCAAGCGCTGGATGTGCGCCATCCTCCACGCTTCCTGTGTGCTGACGCGTGCATGGTCTCCACGGCAAGCGACTATTACCGCTTTGCGCAGATGCTGCTCAATGGCGGGCAACTCGATGGCGTGCGAATTCTTTCCAGAAAATCTGTTGAATACATGACGGCGGACCAGCTCGGGTCGGGGATCAATCAGGGACCGTTCTATATGCCCGGACCCGGCTACGGTTTCGGTCTTGGCTTTCAGGTGCGCACTGCGCTTGGCGAGGCCGCTGCGCCAGGATCGGTGGGTGAGTACAGCTGGTTCGGAGCCGATGGGACGTTCTTCTTTGTCGATCCGAAGGAAAGGCTCGTTGGCATCTACATGATGGCACGACTCAACCCGTTCGCGGGCCCGAAATTCTGGCGCCAATTCAGAACCGGCGTATACAGCGCGATCGATTGATGCTCCGCTCTATCGGTTCGCAGCACGGCACATGTGGCATGCGGCGAAGTTTTCTGCGCGCCGGTTTCGGGCTGACTGTTAGTATGCGGATGACCGCCACCTGTCGAGCGCCATGACATCAGACGAGGCATGGCGGTCTGGAAGCCTGACCCTCTTGAAACACCCCACTCAATGCATCACTCTGCTGGCCCTCGGGCTGCTTGGAGCTCCCGCCATGGCCACTGAAGAACCCGCATTTGAACTTGTCGCCAAGCACGATCACATTGAGCTGCGCCGTTACCCGGCCTTGATCGTGGCCGAGACCTTCGTGGAAGGCGACATGGATGCTGCTTCGGGCAAAGGATTTCGCGCCATTGCCGATTACATCTTTGGCAACAACGTGGCTGCCGGTTCGGCACCCGACAAGGGTTCGGCAAAGATTGCGATGACCGCGCCGGTGACGCTGGAGCCCGTGACCGCAGTCTCGCAAAAAATCGCCATGACGGCGCCCGTGGCCATGGAACCCTTGCCAGACGCCGCCCAAGCCGGCCAGACGCCGCAAGCCATGCAAGGCGCCAAGCGCTGGCGCGTGCATTTTGTGATGCCCCGCAGTTACACGCTGAGCACACTGCCCAAACCTGGGAATCCGGCTGTGCACCTGCGTGAAGTGCCGGCCAAGACCTGGGCGGTACTGAGCTATTCAGGCTTCAACACGGAAGCCGGAATCCAGCAGCGCAGCGATGAATTGGTGGCGTGGCTGGCCGCGAAAAAGATCAGGACCATCGGCAGCCCGCAGCTCGCGCGCTACAACCCGCCATGGACTCTGCCCATGTTCCGTCGCAACGAAATCATGCTGGAGATTCAGTAGGCAAGGTGCTGTTCGCGCCTGGCCTGTGCCGCAGCGCGGGACTGAATCTAGCGCAAGGGCCGCACCGGGTCGAAAGTGCCCGGTGCCGACGCGCGTTGCAGAAGGACACTGGGTCCGTCGTTCAGGATGATGTCGTTGCGACCGTCGCCGTTGGCGTCGCCAATGCCGATGAAGTTCCCCGAGTAAGGCCCCTCGTAGACGACCGGCAGGCTGAACTGGCCGCGGTCGGTGTCTGACTGCAACAGGACGGTCACGTAGGACGGTTTCGACAAGGACTGGTACACCAGCGATACGACCGCAATGTCGGCGATTGCGTCGCCGTTGAGGTCGCCCACCGCAACGCCGACCGCCCCGTCGGCTACCGCAACGGTCGTGGCCTGGAAACTGCCGGCGCTGACTTGCCGAAGAATCATGACGCTGGCGCCGCCTGTGCCGCCGGCCGGTGCATTGCCGGCACTGGTGGCGACGATGTCGGCTCGCCCGTCGCCGTCGATATCGGCCACTGCGAGGCTGCTGATCGTCTGTCCCGTGGCCAGGGTAACGGGCGCGTCCAAGCCGCCGCCCGGTCGCTGATAGAAGGCGATGATTCGGTCGTAGACCGACACGACCATGTCGTTCAGGCCATCGCCGTTCAAATCCTTGAGGACCACTGCGACGGACCCGCCACCCGTCTGCAGGGCTGTGGGCGCAAGAAAGGTCCCGGCGAGCGACCGGTTTTGCTGGTAGAGCAATACCCGCCCATTGACCGTGATCGCATCGGCCACCAGCAAATCGGCGGCGCCGTCCGCATTGAGGTCTGCAACGGCGGCGCTTTGCGGGCCACCGCCGGTGGCGATCCACTGTGGACCCAGGAACTGTCCCGGATGCGCGCCATCCTGACGCAGAATCGACACGCCGCCGCTGTCGCCGATCACATTGATCTGCGCGGGGCCGTTCCTCGGCGTGACGGCAACCAGGTCGGTTAGCCCGTCGCCGTTCAGGTCGCCCGCCGCCAAGGCCCAGGGGTCGGGTCCGGCAGGGTACTGGACCGGCGGATCAAAGCCGCCTGTCGGTGTCTGCAGGAACACGTCGACATAGCCGACGTGCGGCGGCGGCCCGCTGATATAGGTGTTGGCCACGGCAACGTCAAGGCGCCCGTCGCCGTTGAAATCTCCGAGCACCATGCCGGACTGCGTCCAGAATGGCGTGATCTCGTAGTCGCCGCCGCCCCCGCCGCCTCCGCAGGCATTGATCGTCAACACGCCCGCGCTTGCCAATGCAAGCAATATCCGTCTCAGCTTCTTGTTCATGGAGCCCCCCGACGCATCACGACTGCCACCTTAAAAGCAATTGTCCCGAGCCGGTTGACAAATCGCAACAACTGGCATCGTGTCGACAGGCAAAGGCCTGAGAATCGGCCGGTCGCCGCAGTGGCTCGAATTGCCCAGGCAGTTACCCAGGTGACAGATTCGATTTCCTGGATGTGGCGGACCGCCAGCAAGGCAATCTACACTCGGAAAATATCCCGTGGTCATTCGCAGTAGGTTTCGATTTGCCACTGCCGCCGCCGCAACCCCGGACCCGTTCCCACCCCAAGACTGGAGAGAATCGAGATGGCATTGAACGACCTGCAAACGGTGCTCTACGCGGTTGACAAGGGCATTGCGACCGTCACCCTGAACCGGCCCGAAAAGATGAATGCGTACACGCCGCGAATGCGTGACGAACTGATCTCAGTATTTGACGAAACCGATGCGGACGACGCCGTGCGTGTGGTCATTGTCACGGGCGCCGGCAAGGCGTTTTGCGCGGGAGCGAATTTGTCGCGCGGTGGAGAAACGTTTGACTATGCGGCGCAGGCCAATCCGCAGCGCGAGTCCACCCGGGTCGGCGACGTGTACCGGGATGGTGGCGGACTGCAGACCCTGCGAACGTTTCGCAGCCTCAAGCCGGTGATCGGCGCGATCAACGGAGCCGCCGTCGGGATCGGGGTGACGATGCTCTTGCCCATGGATATCCGGATGGCCTCGAGCAACGCCCGCTTCGGTTTTGTCTTTGCGCGCCGTGGCATCGTTCCGGAGGCTGCCTCTTCCTGGTTTCTTTCCCGGCTGGTAGGCATGCAGACGGCACTCGAATGGTGCTACACCGGTCGTGTCTTTGACGCAGCAGAAGCGCTCAGGCACGGCCTGGTGCGCTCGGTTCATGCCCCCGAGGACCTGTTGCCTGCGGTGCGCGCCCTGGCCCGGGAAATCGCGGACAACACGGCGCCGGTGTCCATCGCCTTGACGCGCCAGATGCTCTGGCGCATGTCGGGCGCAGATGACCCGATGCGCGCCCATCAGATTGACAGCCGAGCCTTGCAAGCGCGTGGCCGATCGGCCGACGCCAAAGAGGGCGTCAGCGCTTTTCTGGAAAAACGTGCGCCGGCCTATCCGGATCGGGTGTCAACCGACATGCCGGATTTCTTCCCGTGGTGGGATGAGATGTCATTCAAGTGAACCCGTGAAGCGGCGCCAGCGCCAGGTGGTTCCGCTTCTTGAAAGAGACTGCCTCAAGAAAGCCAGGGCCCATGGCTTTCCGAGGGTTCCGACAACGTATTGGCCGCCAACAGGGTGGTGGCGACGCGCCGCTGGTTTTCGATGCGAAGACCGTGCGCAAGCGCTTCGCCAGATGCATGGCGTCCAGGGCGCTCGGGCTCAAGGCCCGATGCCCTTGGCACGCGGCGGTCGGTGGCTTTCACGTGCCCCAAGGCGACGGCAAATCGATCACGCAGACGACGCGTTCACGTCCCTGGACCTGCACACGACCGGACCCGGCCTGCCAGACATCCACGCGGACCTCGACTGAGCCGCACCGCAAATGGGGCCGATCAGTTCACCCGGCGACGCAGCGTGAAATCAATTGGGCTGTTGCAGGTTTCAGTCCTTGGCCAACGCATACCGGTCGTCACCACGAACAACGCTTCCAAAGAAGCCGGCGAGAACGTTCAGGACAGGTCGGTCAGATGGCTGAATGCAGGTAGTTGACCATGGTGATGAAATCGAAGACTGGCAGGCCTGCCTGGCGTCGAATCGCTGCAGAATAAGGTGGCAGATCGGTGCATTCAAGGACGAAGGTCTGAATGCCTGGATGCACGTCAAGGGCTCGAAGTGCCGTGTCCAGCACTTCCTGTTCGATGACATCAAGATCGATTTCGGCGGTCGGTTCCGCGAACATCCTGTTCCATTCGGCACATTTCTCCAAGCCTATGATGTGCAGGCCCGCTGTGCTTGTGACGCCAACCGACTTCAGGTGCTCCGGACCAAGCGCACTGGCGTTGGCCGTGATGATGCAGATCTCGCTATCCGGCCCGTTGATCTGCCTCGCCAAGGGAACTTGCAGGAGACTGGACGTAAAGACTGGCGCACCCACAGCCCTGGCCAGTTCCCGCTGGAAAATGGCATTGAATCCGCAACTGGTCGTGATGGCCTTGATTCCTTCCGACACCATCACCTTGGCATCGGCAATCATCGTCTCCAGAACGGCTTGATCGGGCTTTTCAAGAATCGTGTGGACGTTGGCACCGGATACGCGATGGAACCTGACATCGTATGCATACGACGCGGGATTCGTGCTGTTGCCTGGAAGGGTCTCGAGCTGAAGCAGGCCCTTGGGGACCTGTCCGGCTTCCCAGCACAAGATTCCGATCTTCGCCGGTCGGCGCTTGATTTCCATCGTTGACTCGCCAGTGGGGGCGTCCATGGTTTCGGGGGATTCGGCTGCTCAGAACCTTGCGATTCGATACGGAGACAGGTCAAACGGATCCGGACGATCGCTGACCATGCTGGCGATCAATTGGGCCGTGATCGCGGCCAATGTCAATCCCAGATGGCCGTGGCCAAAGGCATAGAACACGTTCTTGCAGCTTGGCGAACGCCCGATCACAGGCAGGGAATCGGGCGTCGATGGACGGTAACCCATCCATTCACGCTGAATCGCCTGTTCGGCAAGACCCGGCAGCACACTGCGTGCGAAAGGCGCCAGTGCGCGCACGCGCCGGTAATCGGGCGGCGCGGTCAGTCCCGCCAATTCGTCGCCAGTCACCAGGGAAATGCCGTCGTGCATGGGTGACAGGACGCAGTGCTTCTCCGGGAAGCCGACAGGACGGCGCAGCAGTTCGTTGCCTGTCGAGCCAAATGAAATGTGGTAGCCCCGCTCGGTGTCGAGGCAGACGCTGTCGCCAATCTGCTTGGCGAATTGCTTTGACCAGGCGCCCGCAGCGACCACCACAGAATCGAACTGCCGTGTCGTCCTGTTGGTCCTGATCGTCACGCCACCGCCCTGGCCGGGGCTGAGTTCCAGCACGCTCTCCTGAATGTACTGCGCCTGCCGCTGGCGCGCGCCTTCGAAGTAGGCGTTTGTCAAAGCCCTGGGGTAATTGACGAAGCCGCTGTCGGGCTGGAATACGCCACGCGTGTACGAACTCGCGTTGAGCCCGGGTTCCAGATCGGCAATTTCTGCGGCATTGAGAATCGCAAAATTGACACCGTGCCGCGTCATCAGTTCGCGCTCGAAGGCGGTGTCGGCAAAGCCCGCATCCGACTTGTAGACCTTGAGCCAACCCACCGGTCGGATCAGGTCTCTGGCACCACTCAAGTCGGCCAATGCAAGGTGCGCCTGCATTGAACCGGAGACCAGCGGTTCGAGTGCCCGGGCAATGCCGGCAACCCGGGCCGGACGACCGGCCTCGATAAAGCGAAGAAGCCACGGCAGCACTTGAAAGAAATACGAGGGACGCAGGACAGCGGCCCCATTGCGGTCAAATACATAAGACGGAATTGATCGAAGCACGCCGGGCGTAGCGGTTGGCGTCACAGCGCCGGTGACAATGCCGCCGGCGTTGCCGGAACTCGTTCCGGCGCCCACCTCGCCATGGTCAATGACGGTGACCCGATAGCCCTGGACTGCGAGCGCCAGGGCGGTCGCTGCGCCGACAACGCCGGCTCCGACAATGGCAACGGAACGGTTGTTCCCTGCTGCCTGTGCATCTGTATGACTCATCAATTCTTCCCAAAGTTTTTTCGTTTTCCGACCGCAGTTGCGATGCCTAGTGGTGAAGAATCTTCCCAAGGAATTCGCGTGTCCGCTCATTGCGCGGCGTTGTGAAGAAGGCCTCCGGCTCGGCAACCTCGACAATCGCCCCCTTGTCGATGAACACGACACGATCGGCAACCTTGCGTGCGAATCCCATTTCATGGGTGACAACAATCATGGTCATGCCGTCCCTAGCCAGGGAAACCATCACATCCAGAACCTCGTTGATCATTTCCGGGTCGAGCGCGGAGGTGGGCTCGTCAAAGAGCATGACCTTGGGCTGCATGCAAAGGCTGCGGGCGATGGCGACCCGTTGTTGTTGGCCGCCCGACAACTGCAACGGGTAGGAATTGAACTTGTCGCCCAGCCCAACCTTTTCCAGCATCTCCCGCCCCCGGCTGTCAGCTTCCTTCCTGGCAAGCCGGCGCACGTGAATTGGCGCCAGCGTGACATTTTCAAGCGCCGTCTTGTGGGGATACAGGTTGAATTGCTGGAAGACGAAGCCAAGCTCCATTCGCAGCGGCCTCAGATTTGCGTCATCGGCGACGGGCAGGCTGTCGACGATCAATGTGCCGCTCTGAAATTTTTCCAGACCATTGACGCAGCGGATCAATGTGCTCTTGCCCGACCCGCTCGGTCCGCAAACCACCACCACTTCGCCCTTGGCGACTTCAAGGTTGATGTTCTGCAAAACGTGATGCGTGCCGTACCACTTGTTGATTTGGTTGAATTTGATCATGCCCGATAGTCCTCGTCGTGTTCGTGATTGCCGTGAGCGGCTGTGATGGGTCTTCAGCTGGCGTTGTGAAGCTGGGCTTTTTCCAGACGTCGTGACAAGTGCAGCAAGGGATAGCAGATCACGAAATAGCCCATTCCGATGACGGAAAAAACCATCAGTCCGTTGGGAATGCTTTGAACGATGACCCAGCCGGAGCGCGTCAAGTCGAGCAGACCGATGGCCGACACCACCGATGAATCCTTGACCAGCAGCACGAACTGGCCGACCAGAGACGGCACGATCATCCGGGTGGCTTGGGGCAGCACGATGAGCCTGAGTTGCTGCAAGCGTGTCAGGCCGGCCGACGCGGCTGCCTCCACCTGCCCGACCGGTATCGCCTTGATGCCCGATGCGACGATTTCAGAGATGAAACAGGCCGTGATATTGGACAGCGCCAGCGCACCCGCCGAGAACGAGTCCAGCTCGATGCCCGCCTCGGGAAGGATGAAGAACACGACGAACACCTGCACCAGAACCGGTGTTCCGCGAAAGATGTCGGTGTAGGCGCCGACGATGCCGGCAAGCCACCGGTGGGAACTGGCGCGACCGACGCCCAGCACGAAGCCGAAGAAGGTTCCGGCGACGATGCCGATGAATGAGAGCGCCAGGGTGACGCCGATGCCCTTGAGAACCACCGGGTAATACTGGGCGATGCCGTACAGTTGGTCGAAAAACATGGTCATGGCTTCGTCCTTCAGTGGCGCGCGGATGACTGGTTGATGCGCATCCATGCCATGGCCATCAGCTTCAGTCCGAAATAGATGATCAGGTAGCCGACCGCAGTGGTCGTCAAGCCTTCCACCGGCATGAACCGGTCATTGGCCAGGGTCTGACCGGCACGCGTCAACTCCAGAACCGAAATCAGGGACAGCAACGATGAGTCCTTGACCAGCACGATGGCTTGTCCGATCATCGGAGACACCATCGGGCGCAACGCCTGCGGCAGGATGATGAGGCGCATTTGCTGCCAGTATGTCATTCCCGAACTGGCACTGGCCTCGACCTGACCCCGGGAAATTGACATGATCCCGGAGCGGATGATCTCGCTGACATAGGCGCCGCTGTTGATGGACAGGGCGATGATTCCAATCATGATCTCCGGCATGATCACGCCGAAATTCGGCAATCCGAAGTACAGGAAATAGAGTTGGGCCAGCAAGGGCGTGGCCCGGATCACATCCACATAGGCCACTGCCGGTGCCCGAACCAGCCGCGACGGCTGGATGCTCATCGCGCAGGCGATGATGCCGATGGCAATGGCACCTGCGAATGCAGTCAGTGAAATCGACAGCGTGGACAGGAATCCCGCCCAATAGTCGGGAAGGGTCTCTCCGATCACCCGAAAATTCAGACTCAATAGCATTCGCGAACCAAGGGTTGGATGAATACGGTGCACCGGGTCCGGCACGGCGCAAACCATGCCGGACCTGCGGTCAGATCAGGCGCTCAGTGCGTCTCTTTCCATTTGGTCGAATTGACCCAGTAGTCCAGATTCTGCTGAAGTCGACCGTCCAGTGTGGTCTGATCGATGAACAGATTCATCCACGTCAGAAGGTCCAGCGAGTCGTAGCGCGTCGCGTAAGCCAGGGGCTCCTTGGCCAGCAGTTCCGGCATTACCCTGAACGTCCCCTTGGGATACCCGGCGGCTTGTCCGGCCACGGCCGAACTGTCGTTGAGCAGGCAGTCGGCCTGTCCGGTCTTCACAGCGTCCAACAGCAATGTTCCGCCGCCCTTGTAGCTCTTGATCTGGCCTTTTTCGAAGACGGTCTTGGCCAGCTTTTCACCGGTGCTGCCAAACAGAACGGCGATTCTTGTGCCTGGCGCCTTGCAGGCGTTCAGGGAGGTGAACTTGCTGCCTTCCTTGGTCGCAACGACAGGTCCGATGTACATGAACGGCTTGGTGAACGCGACCTTGGTTGCGCGCGCCAGGGTGGGCGTCATGTCGGCCGCGAGCAAATCGGCCTTGCCGGAAATGAGCGCCGGCAGTAAACCATCCCAGTCAAGATCAAGAAAGACAACTTTGACGCCCATCTCCTTGGCCATCAGCTTGGCCAGTTCCACCGAACTGCCGGTGCGCTCGCCGTTCTTGTCGACCATTGAAAAGGGAGGCCCTTGTGTCTGGACCGCAATCCGCAACTCGCCGCGCTTCTGGATATCGTCAAGCGTGGACGCGTGGGCGCTTGCTGCGATAGCCAGGTAGCCCAGGCCGCAAAGCAATATCGCGGGCAAGAAATTCCACTTCTTCATCATTTACGTTCTCCTCTAATGATCTCCCTGGAAGAAAACCTTCCAGGATAGAAAACAGTCGTCCGCCCTTTAGCGGGGCGGGTTTGCGATGCTGGCATCCGTGGCGCCATCCGCACTGCTCTCCCAGCAGCCGCGCGGCAGAGGGACCCATTTTTCATGCGACTTCATGACGACGAACGCCTCGCTGCGGCTGATGACCCCGGGCGCCGCAACGCGGGGAAGGAGTTCGCTCGTGAAACGGTACAAATCTTGGACATCGCCATCCACCAACACCTCCACGATCAGGTCGAAACGCCCGGTCACGATGCTGACGGAAGTCACGAACGGCAGATTGGCGATGTCCTTCATGAGGTCGTCAAGGTGTCCCTGCGCGTTGGCATTGATGCAGACGATGGCGGCAATCAGTTCCGGCCGCTCCGACAGATTGAGCAGGCCGACCACTTTGAGGATGTTCTTTTCGACCAGGGATCGTAGGCGAGCCCGCACCGTCGGCGCACTGACGCGCAGCTTGTCTGCCAGCTGGTTGACCCCGTCCTGCCCATCACTGGAAAGCAACTTGGCCAAGCGGCGATCGGTTGGATCAAGAAATTCGCGCATCGGCTAATAGGTAAAAATATCAGTCTAATATTTTCCAAATGAAAATATTAGTGCAGCACAAATTCTATTTTGGAAAAAATAGGCGCATATGAGTGTTTACACCTAGACGCGCCAACATCGCGCCAACGCACCCGATCGGATTTGGCGGCAGTTCTGGTGCGGGAGTTGTTGGGGTCTTGACCGCTATAAGGGAGATCAACGCTCAGGTGATCGCGATGGGGGATTGAGGGCGAATTCGACCCAAGTGGTTCACACGGCCGCCGTGACGACCACCTCAATTTTCCAGCCCGGCTTGGCAAGCGCGGCCTGCACGGTTGCACGCGGTGGTGTCTGGCCGGGCACAACCCAAGCATCCCAAACCTCGTTCATGCCCGCGAAGTCGGCCAGGTCGGTTAGAAAGATCTGTGCCATCAGAATCTTGCTCTTGTCGCTGCCGGCACGGGCCAGCCATGTGTCGATTTCGGCAAGAATCTGCCGGGTTTGGCCCTGAATGTCTGCTCTGGCGTCACTCGCGACCTGCCCGGCCAAATAGATCGTGCCATTGTGCACAGCCACCTCGGACATCCGTGCGCCGATTTCCATGCGTTGGATCATGCAGTTACCCTCTGTGTGATTCGTTTCCGAGATGGTCCCAGTCTACCCAGTTCGAAGCCGCGGTCTTCCCTGTCAAGTTGCGGCCGGCAAGCGCGTCAATCGCGCAAGGCCAAAGCCCTCAGGTTCAGTAGAAGCCAAGCGAATTTGCCCACACGACACTGGATTGGGTATCCGCAGCATTGGCGAAACGGTGTGGCAGCGAACTGCTGAAGCGAAACGAATCACCCTCATACAGGACGACGATCCGATCATCAACCGTGAGTTCCAGCGCACCTGTCAGCACCAGCCCGCCTTCTTCACCACGGTGCGTATAGGTCTCGGGGCCCGAATGCCCGCCTGGACGGATCGTGACAAGGTAGATCTGCATTTCCCCTCCCAGATCGGGCGAAAGCAGTTCCTTGGTCACGCCATACGTTCCAAGATCAAGACGCTTTCGAGAGCTGCGCCGCACCACCAAGCCCTTTTCGGCCGGGTTCTCCGCCGAACCGCTGTCAAACAGCCAACTCACCGGAATGCCCAGGGCCGAGCAGATTTGCGTCATCGATTTCAGGGACGGTGAGGAGATGCCGCGTTCGATCTGACTCAACAAACCAACCGACAGCCCGGACTTCTCTGACAGTTCAGCCAGTGTGAAATCCTTGATGCGCCGGCGTTGTCGAATCTGAAGCCCAAGCCCCGATTTCTGGGTATCAGTCGGTGCCTCAAAGAGTTTCTTCATTTCGTTCAAGCCTTGATGTCTTGGTCCGGTGAGTCTTGGGTCAATCCTTATTGACACCGCCATATCCGATGGGTATTATGAAATAAATTAATGTAATTTTCAATCTAATTGAATTTTTGTGTGGTCAATTGAAATTGGAGCGCGAATGTCCGAATCAACCAGCTCATGCCTTTGGGCCAATACCGCAGTGCCCGATGTGCAGGCACAAGCGTTGCACGGCGCAGTATCGGCCGATGTGGTGATTATTGGCGCCGGGTTTACCGGCTGCGCCGCGGCGCTGGCATTGGCGCAGCGCGGCCAGCGGGTCCGAGTTCTGGAAGCCAGGACCGTCGGGTGGGGCGCCTCAGGCCGAACCGGGGGCCAAGTGATACCGGGCCTGAAATATGACCCGGACGAACTTGAAGCCATGTTCGGACCGGAACTCGGCCCTCGCATGGTTGATGCAGCCGGTGGCGTGGGCGATGAGGTATTCGGCCTGATCGAGCGGCACGGCATTTCGTGTGACGCCCAGCGCAAGGGATGGCTTCAACCTGCCTACTCGGCAAAGTCCCTCGCTCTGGCCTTGCGGCGTTGCGACAGCTGGAAGCGCCGCGGCGCTGACGTAACCCCGGTTGATCGATCGAGGATGGCGCAGCTGCTTGGGACTGATCATTATCTTGGCGGCTGGGAAGATCGCCGTGCCGGTCATGTCCAGCCGATGTCGTATGTGCGCGGCCTTGCTTCGGCCGCCCAACGGGTTGGCGCCGAGATTCACGTCGAATCGCCGGCTCTATCCTTGAGCAAACAGGGCACAAAGTGGCGAGTGTCGACTCCGCAAGGTTCAATTGACGCAGACCAGGTGCTGATTGCGACCAACGGCTACACCGACGGGCTCTGGCCAGGACTCGCCAAGACCGTCGTTCCCATGATGAGCTACCAGGCCGCCACCGTTCCAATTCCGGACGCACTGGGCAAGAGCATCCTCGCCGAAGGGCACGCTGCTTCCGACACCCGCCGGCTGTTGTGGTACTTCCGGCGCGACGCTCACGGTCGGTTGATCATGGGTGGACGCGCGCCGTACCGCGAGGACCTGGGCGCCGCCGACGACAACTATGTCCGCAACGCGGTCAACCGGCTCTTCCCGCAGCTCAGCAGCACGCCGTTCGAGTTTCATTGGGCCGGACGGGTGGCGATGACCCAAGACCATGTTCCACACCTCAATCAACTTGACAAGGGCTTGTGGGCCGCGATGGGCTACAACGGTCGAGGCGTGGGCATGGCGACTCTGCTGGGTCGACTGCTGGCCGATCTGGCCTCGGGTGTCCCCGCAAAGGACATCCCTTTTCCCGTGACCTCGATGCACCCGATCGTGGGTTACCCTTTCACCCGGCTTGTGGCCCGGGTGTTGGTAAGCTACTACCGTGTTCGCGATGAGATGGAAGCCGCATAGGCGCATCGCGGCCCGCACCTTTTTTTCAGTCCCCCCGCTTTACCCTTGAAAGGAAACATCATGTCGAGACTATTTCGCTTGTTCGCCTTGTGCCTGGTATTCGTTGGCTCGCTCGCGAGCGCTCAAACGACCCTGCGCATCGGCTCCACCCCGACCGGGGTTCCATTCACTTTCCTCGATACCAAGACCAATCAGATTTCCGGCGTGATGGTCGATCTGATCAAGGAGATCGGCAAGGACCAGGGTTTCACGGCAGACGTGAATGCGATGGCCTTCAGCGCATTGATCGCGTCGCTCCAGTCCAACAAGATCGACGTGATCGCCGCGGCGATGTACATCACGCCGACACGCCAGGAGGTGGTCGACTTCAGCGACCCGATCTACACCTACGGCGACGGCCTCTTTGTCGCAGCGAAGGACACCAAGGATTACAAAAGCTACGATGACCTCAAGGGTGAGATCGTTGGCGTGCAGATCGGCACCGCCTACATCAAGCCGCTTCAGGCTTCGGGTCTGTTCAAGGAAGTCAAGGTCTACGACTCGATTCCTGACATCATGCGCGATGTCAACCTGGGCCGCATCAAGGCAGGTTTTGGTGATTACCCCATCGTGGCCTATCAGTTGAGCCAGGGTGCGTTCCCGGAAACAAGGCTGGCAAAGAACTACAAGGCGGCGGTGGTCGGCAGCGTTGGCCTGGCAGTGCGCAAGGGCGACAAGGCAACGCTTGACAAGCTCAACGCGGCTCTGACCAAGTTCAAGGCCAATGGCACCATTGACCGAATCCTGGCCACTTGGAATCTGAAGTAATCTGCCCAACAAGGGAATGATCCATGACCGCGTTCGCATTGAAGGATATCGCTGAATTTGTGCCGATCCTGGCCCAGGGGGCCCTGGTAACCATCGAGGTCTTCGTCTGCGGTCTGATCGTCGCCACAGCGCTGGGCCTGCTATGGGCGCTGTTGCGGGTTTCCGGGGTCCCGGCGCTTGCCGGGTTCTCCAAGGCATTGATCAACACCATTCGTGGCATTCCGATTCTGGTGCAGCTCTTCTTTATCTACTTCGTATTGCCCGATGTCGGCATCCAGATGACGGCCTTCCAGGCCGGCTTCATCGGTCTTGGCTTTGCCTACTCGTGTTACATGGCCGAAGTCTTTCGCGGCGGCATCGAAGCGGTTGACCCGGGACAGGTGGAGGCGGCAAAGTCGCTCGGCATGAGCCAGGCCATGACCCTATGGCGCGTCGTATTGCCCCAGGCCTTCAAGATTGCGCTTCCGCCATACGGCAATACCTGCATCATGCTGATCAAGGATACGTCACAGGCATCGATCATCACGGTGACCGAACTCACTTTCCAAAGCAAGGTCATCGCAGCTTCGACTTTCAAGAACGCGGAGGTGTTTACCCTGGTTGCACTGTTCTACTTGTTGCTGTGCATACCGTTGATCATGGTTGTTGGTCGGCTTGAGAAAAGGTTTGGACGCTCATGATCTCGATACGCAATATCAGCAAGTCTTTTGGAACCAATCTCGTGCTTGACGGCATCTCCCTTGATGTCGCGCAGGGCGAGGTCGTGTGTGTCATCGGCGCCTCGGGTTCGGGCAAGTCCACGCTGTTGCGATGTGTCAACGGCCTGGAAACCTACGACGGCGGCGACATCACGGTTGAAGGTCAGCGCGTCGATCAGGTCGGCCGCCACATGATCGCCATTCGCGAAAGGGTCGCGATGGTCTTTCAGCGATTCAACCTCTTCCCGCACCGCACGGCGTTGGAAAATGTGATGGAAGGCCCGATCTACGTCAAGCACGAATCGCGAAACGCGGCCGCTTTGAAAGCGCGCAATCTGCTTGCCCAGGTCGGACTGGCAGGCAAGGAGGATGCCTATCCTCGCAACCTCTCCGGTGGTCAGCAGCAGCGGGTGGCCATTGCCCGGGCGCTGGCGATGCAACCGCGCGCGATCCTGTTTGATGAGCCGACATCAGCCCTCGACCCGGAACTTGTAGGCGAGGTCTTGGCCGTCATGCGGGCGCTGGCCGATCAAGGCATGACGATGATCGTCGTGACGCACGAGATGGGCTTTGCACGCGAGGTCGCGGACCGCGTTGTCTTCATCGACCGGGGTCACATCGTCGAGCAAGGCCCGGCGCGCGCTGTCCTGAGTGACCCGCAGCACGAGCGTACCAAGGACTTCCTGCGAAGAGTCACGCATCCAATCTAGTGCTTGCCGGGAGCATAAGCAATTGGCTCCGGAATCTGCGTGGCATGCAAGCAGACGTTAAATTGATCGGCAATCCCGCATCAATCCCCATGGGTGCCTCAGCGATGTTCCGGAGAAAGTGGCAGCGACCGCAAGCTGCGTGTCGTGCGGGTCATTCAAGGCCGCTGCTGCGTGCGTCGTTCGATCATGAACGTCACGCGATTGCCCCCGTCTTCTTTGGACCGGTACATCGCGGCATCTGCCCATTTCACGATGCCCTCCAGGTTTCGATGCTGCTTGCTGAACAGCACCACGCCGATGCTGGCCGAGCAGTCATGCGCGACCCGGCTGGCGCCGGTGCCTTTTTGCTGGATATCCAGAAGGTACGGCATGGCCAATGCCAGCCGGACCTTCTCCGCAATCATGCCGGCTCGCTCCCGCGCGTCTGACGGGTCCGCAACCAGGCCCGCCAGCACCACCACGAATTCATCGCCCCCGACGCGCGACACCGTATCCACTTCGCGAACGCACTCCTTGAGCCGGCGGGCGACGACCTGCAACAGCAGGTCTCCCGCATCGTGCCCGTACCGGTCATTGAGGGGCTTGAAATTATCCAGGTCCAGGTACAGCAGCGCGCCGAAGACATCACTGCGCTCTGCGGCCGCGCTGGCTTGGCCCAGGCGATCGAGCAACAGGCGGCGATTGGGCGGCGCCGTCAGCGGGTCGAAGAAGGCCAGTTGCCGCACGCTTTGCTCCATCCGTTTGCGCTCGGTGATGTCCTGAACAAAGCCCAGCACGAGCGCCGGTTTGCCCGTCGCGTCGCGTTCCAGAACCCCGATCGAGTGGGTAATCCGCTGCGCCGATCCGTCGGCCGGCATGACGCTGAACTCGAGGTCGTATTCGCCTTCGTCGGCGATCAGCGCCATGAGGCTTTCGTGAACCCGCTGCCGGTCCTGCCCGGCAATGCAGGCTTCAAAGCGACCGATCGGTAAACTGCCGGCCACCGGCGGAAAGCCGAAGATGTGCATCCCTTCGGACGAGCCGAAAATTTCGCCGGTGGCGAGGTTGTAGGTCTAGGAACCGGTGGCGCTGATGCGCTGCACGATCTCCATCTGCCTTTCGCTGATGCGCAGCGCACGCTCGGATTGCTCCAGCGCGATTTCCGCCTGCTTGCGCTCGCTAATGTCGCTCAGCACGATGCGGATTTCGTCGCCGCCGTCCTTTTGCACCACGCTGGCGATCAGCTTGACCCACAATGGCCGGCCCTGCTCGCCCAGCATCTGCAGGTCGAAGCTCTGCGTCTGGCGGCTGGCAAGAAGCTGCTTCCGGGCCAGGTAGTAGCTGTCCTGGTGCTGCCGCTCGATGAACTGGCTGAAGCGCTGGCTGAGCAATTGCCGGCGTGAGCTGCCGAGCAGTTTGACGGCGCCAAGGTTGATCTCCAGGATCGAGTCCTGCTCGCTGACGCTGATATAGCCGACCGGCGCGAGGTCATAGAGGTCGAAGTAGCGCTCGCGCTCGGCGTCGAGTTTCATCTGGTTGCGACGCAGTTCCTCGTTCTGCATTTCGAGCTCGATCTGATGCACGCGCAGTTCCTGCAGTGCTTGCCGGGCAAGTGCCGGCCACAAATGCTCGCTCGAACCAGGAGAACCTTTTTGCTCTTCGTGGGCAACGGCCCTGGCACGGCTGAGCAAGGCCTCCCGGTTGATCGCAGAGGCGGCGTTGACCGGTGCACCGGACACGACTGCTGCGGCTTTCGGGGCTGCGTCTGAAGCTTTCTTGTCGGTCATATTGTGGAGCCCGAACGCCATACTGCCATTTAGGATTCCTCAAGGGTACGCCCAAACCAAACGAATGCAAAGGCATTCTTGCCTGACGGATGTCCGCGACATTCCTCAGGAGGTGCTCCGGTTGACGAAACCGTTCACTGTGTGCGCGCGATCACCAGGCCTGTGATGTGCGCGGCGCCGGCGGCGCGCAACACCGCGGCGGCGGCATGCAGCGAGGCGCCGCTGGTCATGACATCGTCGACCTACACGAGGCGCTTGCCCCTGACCTGCGGCGCGAGCAGCGGCTCGACGGCAAACGCATGCTTGAGCGCCTGCAGGCGCTCGCTGCGCTTGAGCGAACTCTGCGTCGGCGTGTCCTTGATGCGCAGCAGCAGTGCGAAGGCGCCGGCGCGCCCGGGCTGCGCGTGAAACTTGTAGCCCTGAATCAGGTGCGACCACGGGTAGGCGTAGGAGACGGCCGCCAGACAGGCATCCAGCGGCGGCGCCGTGCTGATGCAGTCGCCGCACTGGCGCACGCCCGGCGGCAGCAGCAGGGCGCAGGTCCGGCAGCGTGGCAGCGGCGGCGCGAAGTGGCTGACGCAGTCCTTGCACAGGCTCTGGCGCGGCCAGGCATGGCACACCAGGCACTGGCTCGGCAGTGCGTCCAGCAAGCCCCTGAACACGCGCGCAAATATGGAGTCAATATACTCTGGCGACCTTATCCCGAGCTCCACATGACCACCGAACGCCCACCCACGATCGACCCCAACGCCGCGCGGCGCTGGCAGCAGATGCCGCAGAGTGCATCGCCGTGGCTGCACGAGGAGGTGGCGCGGCGCATGCAGGAGCGGCTCGATTGCATCAAGCTGCAGCCCGCCAGCTGGGCGCACTGGGAGCCGGTGCGCGGCGGCCTGCAGGCGCATGCCCTGCTGGCCGGGCGCTACCCGCAGGCCGACTGCTTTGTGACCGAGCTCCAGCCAGCGCGCGCCGCGCATGCGCAGAGCGTGCTCGCCACACCCTGGTGGCGGCCGTCGCGCTGGGCCGGCAAGGCGACACGCTTCGAGCTGCCGGGGGAGGGCGCGGCGCAGATGCTGTGGGCCAACATGGCGCTGCACATGACGGACGACCCGCGCGCGCTGATGGCGCAGTGGCACCGCGCGCTGGCGGTGGACGGCTTTCTGATGTTCTCCTGCCTCGGGCCCGACACCGCGCAGGAACTGCGTCCGCTCTACCAGGCGCTGGGCTGGGGCGCGCCGGCGCACGAGTACACCGACATGCACGACTGGGGCGACATGCTGCTGGCAGCCGGCTTTGCCGATCCGGTGATGGACATGGAGCGCATCACCCTGACCTTTGAGACCCCCGAGCGGCTGCTGCAGGAGCTGCGCGGCCTCGGGCGCAACCTGCATCCGCAGCGCTTCCAGGGCCTGCGCGGGCGACAATGGCAGGCGCAACTGCGCCAGGCGCTGGCCGCCCGGCCGCTGCAGCTGACCTTCGAGGTGGTCTACGGCCACGCCTTGAAACCCGCGCCGCGACTCGATGTGCGGCCCGAAACCGTGCTGTCCTTGGCGCAAATGCGCGAAAGCTTGAACCAGCGCAAAAGCTATCCCGGTAAACCTTGAGAAAAGGACTTGACAAGGTGGCGAACGCGATTTAGTCGGCTGCACTACAATTGCCCGCGACCTGGCTTGGAGCAGACGGCGTGCGATCGGATTGTGATTGCCGCGCCGGGGACAAGCAGGGGTTCCGAGGCAACAAAACAAGTGAGCACGATGAAAAGCATTTTCAAGAAATTGACTGGCCCGCTGTTGGCTGCAAGCGCCTGGGCCGGCAGCGCGGTCTTTAGCGCGGCCCATGCGGTCAACGACCTGCCCGGCGGTCCGGCAGTCAACCAGCTGAACCTGCCGGACGGCGTCACCGGCATCGCCCAGAATCAGGCCTGGCTGCACTGGTTCATGCTGATCATCTGCACCGTGATCTTTGTCGCGGTCTTCAGCGTGATGTTCTATTCGATCTGGAAGCACCGCAAGTCGGTCGGCCACAAGGCGGCCAATTTCCATGAATCGGTGACAGTCGAGGTGATCTGGACCATCGTGCCCTTCATCATCGTGATCCTGATGGCGCTGCCGGCCACCAAGGTGGTTGTGGCGATGAAGGACACGACCAACGCCGACCTCACGATCAAGGTCACCGGCATGCAGTGGAAATGGGGCTACGACTACCTCAAGGGCGAGGGCGAGGGCATCGGCTTCATCTCGGCCCTGGACAAGGCGCAGCGCCAGATGTCGAACGACGGCGGCCCGAAAGCGGGCGAGGTCGTCGACGATTACCTGCTCAAGGTCGATCACCCGCTGGTCGTGCCGGTGAACCAGAAGATCCGCATCATCACCACCGCCAACGACGTCATCCACGCCTGGATGGTGCCCGCGCTGGGTATCCAGCAGGCGGCGATTCCGGGCTTTGTGCGCGACACCTGGTTTCGCGCCGAGAAGACCGGCGATTTCTACGGCCAGTGCGCCCAGTTGTGCGGCAAGGAGCACGCCTACATGCCGATCCACGTGAAGGTGGTTTCCGCGGCCGACTATTCGCTGTGGGTTGCCGGCGAGAAGAAGGCCATGGCTGCCAAGGCGGACGATCCGAAGCGGGTCTGGACCGCCGACGACATCTTCAAGCGCGGCGAGAAGGTCTATGCCGCCAACTGCGTGGTCTGCCATCAGGCCCACGGCAAGGGCGGCGGCGTGGTCAAGCCGCTCGACGGCGCGGCCGTGGTGCTCGACGCCGACAAGGGCAAGCAGATTGCCGTGCTGCTTAACGGCCAGAACAACGGCGCCATGCCGTCCTGGAAGACGCTCAGCGACACCGACATCGCGGCGGTGATCACCTACACCAAGAACAACTGGTCCAACAAGACGGGTCAACTGGTCCAGCCGGCTGACGTCACGGCGGCGCGCCACTGAGCGGCCGCTGCGGATTACAAGAATTGACAAGGATATTGCCATGAGCGCCGTTTTACCGATTCCCGCCCACGACCACGATCACGAGCACCACCACGCGCCCAGCGGCTGGCGGCGCTGGGTGTTCGCCACCAACCACAAGGACATCGGCACGCTCTACATGCTGTTCAGCCTGACGATGCTGATGATCGGCGGCGTGCTCGCGCTGATCATCCGCGCCGAGCTGTTCCAGCCGGGCCTGCAGTTCGTCAACCCGGAACTGTTCAACCAGCTCACCACAATGCACGGCCTGATCATGGTGTTCGGCGCCATCATGCCGGCCTTCGTTGGCTTCGCCAACTGGATGATCCCGATGCAGATCGGCGCCTCCGACATGGCGTTCGCGCGCATGAACAACTTCAGCTTCTGGCTTATGATCCCGGCCGGCGTGATGCTGGCGAGCTCCTTCTTCGTGCCCGGCGGCGCGCCGGCCGCGGGCTGGACGCTGTACGCGCCGCTGACGCTGCAGATGGGCCCGAGCATGGACACCGGCATCTTCGCGCTGCACCTGCTGGGCGCCTCGAGCATCATGGGTTCGATCAACATCATCGTCACCATCCTGAACATGCGCGCACCCGGCATGACGCTGATGAAGATGCCGATGTTCTGCTGGACCTGGCTGATCACGGCCTACCTGCTGATCGCCGTCATGCCGGTGCTGGCCGGCGCCATCACCATGACGCTGACCGATCGCCATTTCGGCACCAGCTTCTTCAACCCGGCCGCCGGCGGCGACCCGGTCATGTACCAGCACATCTTCTGGTTCTTCGGCCACCCCGAGGTCTACATCATGATCCTGCCGGCCTTCGGCATCATCAGCCAGATCGTGCCGGCCTTTGCGCGCAAGCGCCTGTTCGGCTACGCCTCGATGGTTTACGCGACCTCGTCGATCGCGATCCTAAGCTTCATCGTCTGGGCGCACCACATGTTCACCTCGGGCATGCCGGTGACGGGCCAGCTCTTCTTCATGTACGCCACGATGCTGATCGCCGTGCCGACCGCGGTGAAGATCTTCAACTGGATCGCCACCATGTGGCAGGGCTCGATGACCTTCGAGACGCCGATGCTGTTCGCGGTCGGCTTCATCTTCGTGTTCACGCTCGGCGGCTTCTCGGGCCTGATGCTGGCGATGGCGCCGATCGACATCCAGATCCATGACACCTACTACGTGGTGGCGCATTTCCACTACGTGCTGGTGGCGGGCTCGCTCTACGCGCTGTTCGCCGGCTACTACTACTGGAGCCCGAAGTGGACCGGTGTCATGTACAACGAGTCGCGCGGCAAGATCCACTTCTGGTGGTCGCTGATCTCGTTCAACGTCACCTTCTTCCCGATGCACTTCCTGGGCCTGGCGGGCATGCCGCGCCGCTACGCCGACTACCCGATGCAGTTCGCGGACTTCAATGCCGTGTCTTCGGTCGGCGCCTTCTTCTTCGGCTTTGCACAGGTCTATTTCATCCTCTTCATCGTGCTGCCGACCATGCGCGGCAAGGGTGAAAAAGCGCCGCAAAAGCCGTGGGAAGGTGCCGAGGGCCTGGAGTGGGAACTGCCGACACCGCTGCCCTTCCACACCTTCGAGACGCCGCCCAAGCTCGACGCCACCGCTACCCGGATCATTGGCTAGCATGAGCCCCGAACAAAAGAAGGCCAACCTGAAGACCGGCCTGATCCTGGCATCGATCGCGCTGGTGTTCTTCGTCGGCTTCATCACGAAGATGTACCTGGAAAGCCATTAGTCGATGAACCTGCGGCACGAGAACATCCGTATGCTGGGCAAGCTCGGCGTGATCACGGCCGTCATGTTCGCCTTCGGCTATGCGCTGGTGCCGCTGTACAACGCGATCTGCGAGATGACGGGCATCAACGTGCTGGCGCTGGGCGACCGCAACATCCCCGGCGCCATCGAGCCGCTGCCCGCCAACACGCAGGTCGATGTCAGCCGCACGATCACGGTCGAGTTCGACGCCAATTCGCGCGGCCCCTGGGAGTTCAAGCCCGCGCAGCGCTCGCTGCAGGTGCACCCGGGCCAGATGGCGACCGTAATGTACGAGTTCCAGAACGTGCAGGACCGACGCATGTCGGCGCAGGCGATCCCGAGCTACGCGCCGCAGCAGGCCGCCAAGTATTTCAACAAGCTGCAATGCTTCTGCTTTAACCAGTACACGCTGGCGCCGGGCGAGAAGAAGTCGTGGCCGGTGGTGTTCGTGATCGATCCCAAGCTCTCGCACGACGTCAAGACCATCACGCTGTCCTACACCTTTTTCGAGGTAGGCGGCAAGACGCCGGCCGCGCCGCTGGCCGATGCCGCAGCGCAGGTCAGGACCGGAGCCGGCACATGAAGCCCTCGTTCTGGCGCAGCACGAAGATGGTGGCCTGGTCTTTTTTCGGCATCCGCAAGAGCAGCGAATCGCAGCAGGATGTGGCGCAGGTCAATCCCTTCCACATCATCGTGGTGGGCATCGCCGGGGCCATTGTTTTTGTGCTGGGCCTGATTGCGCTCGTGCATTGGGTGGTCAGCAAGTAATGGGTCGCAGCAGACCCGATATCGATTCAAGAGAACCGCAGGAATTGGAGACGACATGAGTTCAAACACAAGCGCCGCAAAGCCCTACTACTACGTCCCGGGCCCGTCACGCCATCCGGCCATGGCGGCCCTGGGCCTGTTCTTCGTCATCCTCGGCGCCAGCCAGTGGGTCAATGGCGTCGACTGGGGCCGCTATGCCACGGCCTTCGGCCTGCTCTGGTTCGTGGTCGTGCTGTTCCAGTGGTTTGGCGACGCTGTCGGCGAGAGCGAAGGCGGCCAGTACGGGCACAAGGTCGACCTATCCTACCGCTGGAGCATGAGCTGGTTCATCTTTTCGGAAGTGATGTTCTTCGGCGCCTTCTTCACAGCCCTGTGGTGGGCGCGCGGCCATTCGATCCCGGCCCTCGGCAATGCCGACAACGCCCTGCTGTGGCCCAACTTCAAGGCCGTCTGGCCAAGCCTGGCGGCCGGCGCCACCGGTTCGCCCGCGGGCATCGTCGAGCCGTTTGCGACCATGACGCCGTTCTGGCTGCCGACCATCAACACCGCGCTGCTGCTGAGCTCGGGCGTGACGCTGACGATCGCGCACCATGCGCTGATCGCGGACAAGCGCGCCAGGACGATCGCCTTCATGTGGGCCACCGTGCTGCTGGGCATCGTGTTCCTGACGGTGCAGGGCTACGAGTACTACCACGCCTACCATGAGCTCAACCTGAAGCTGAGCTCGGGCGTCTATGGCTCGACCTTCTTCATGCTGACCGGCTTTCACGGCTTCCACGTCTTCGTCGGCATGCTGATGCTGCTGTTCATCACGCTGCGCCTGCAAAAGGGCCACTTCACTGCCGAGCGCCACTTCGGCTTCGAAGGGGCGGCCTGGTACTGGCACTTCGTCGACGTGGTCTGGCTCGGGCTTTACGTGCTGGTGTACTGGTTGTGACGCGCGGCAACTGGCATTCGTCATTGCGGGCTTGACCGGCAATCCAGATCTTGCGTGGCATGGATCCCGGATTAGGTCCGGGGTGACAAGTGTGGCAGCGTCTCAGCCCTGCACCGGTATCCCGCTCGGGTGGATGTAGCCCAGCTTCCAGGCCAGCAGGATGCCGGCAAACAGCAGGATGGAAAGCGCCACGCGCATGGCCAGGGCCAGCGCCATCTTGCGCGATCGCGCATTGGCGTTGCGGCTGCTCTTCATCATGTAGAACAGCGCGCTGCCGAGGCTGCCGATGATGGCGACAAATGCAAGAATGACCCAGAATTTCATGAACAGGATTATCCCGTGAGTTTGCGTTGGCGCTTCCTCCTGCTGACATTGGGCGCCGTGCTGGCGGTCGGCACGACGTTCGCGCTCGGGCGCTGGCAGCTGTCGCGCGCCGCGCAGAAGGAGGTTCTGCACGCGCGCATGCTGGCGCGCTCGGAACTGCCCGCGCTCGACACGGCGGCGTTGACCGCGCTGCCCGACCCGACCGCTGAACTGCAGCGCCGCGTGCGCCTGCGCGGCAGCTGGCTGGCGCAGCACACGGTGTTCCTGGACAACCGGCAGATGAACGACAAGCAGGGCCTGTACGTGGTTACGCCGCTGCAGTTGGAAGGCGGCCCCATTGTGCTGGTGCAGCGCGGCTGGGTGGCGCGCAACTTCATCGACCGCAGCAGCCTGCCCGTGCTGCAGAGCCCGCCCGGACTGCTTGAAATCGAAGGCCGGATTGCCGCGGTGCCGTCCAGGCTTTACCAGTTCGGCGGTGCCGAGACGGGCCGGATCCGGCAGAATCTGGATCTCGCCGCTTTCAGCGCAGAATCGGGTCTGGCGCTGTTGCCGGTTTCGGTGCAGCAGACTGGCGCTGCCAGCGACGGCTTGCTGCGCGAATGGCCGCAGGCCGGCGCCGGTGTCGAGACCCACTACGGTTATGCATTTCAATGGTTTGCGCTCAGTGCGCTGATCACCGCCCTTTATGTCTGGTTCCAAATTGTTAGACGATTCATCCCGCACCGGCGCGCCTGAAGCCTTCGATCAGCCGCTGGGCCTGACCGTTCATTCCCTGCCGTCGCCCGAGCGCGCCATGGATGCGGAGGTGCGCCGCACCGGGCGCGGTCGCTGGCAGATGCTGGTCGTGGCCCTGATCTGCGCGGCGCCGGTGATCGCCTCCTATTTCACGTATTACGTCGTGCGGCCCGAGGGCCGGCGCAATTTTGGCGAGTTGATCGAGCCGCAGCAGCCGCTGCCCGATCGACCGGGCGTCAGCCTGAGCGGGCAAAGCAGCAGCCTCAGGGCGCTCAAGGGCCAGTGGCTGCTGGTCAGCGTGGCCGGCGGCGCCTGCGATGAGGCCTGCGGCAAACACCTCTACCTGCAGCGCCAGCTGCGCGAAGGCCTGGGCAAGGAGCGCGACCGCGTCGACTGGGTCTGGCTGATTGCGGATGACGCACCGGTATCCGACAAGCTGTTGCCGGCGCTCAAGGACGCCACCGTGCTGCGCGTGGCGCCGGCCACGCTCGGCGCCTGGCTGCAACCCGAGACCGGTCATCTGCTCGCCGAGCACCTGTACCTGGTGGACCCGATGGGCAACTGGATGATGCGCTTCCCGGCCGGGCTCGACATCGCCGGCGCCTCCAAGGCCAAGCGTGATCTGGAGCGCCTGTTGCGCGCCTCGGCCTCCTGGGACCAGCCCGGGCGCGAGCCGCAGCCGGTGGCTGCGCCGTAGGCACGACGATGCAAAGCCTGTACGACCTCTCGCCCCTGCTGCGCATGATGACCGTCGGTGCGCTGCTGGCGCTCGGGCCACTGGCCTGGGTCTGGCTGCGCCAGCGACGCGCGAGCGCAGGGCAACGGGTCCAGGCTCTGACGCTGCTGACCCTGTTCCTGACCTTCGACCTGCTGCTGTTCGGCGCCTTCACGCGCCTGACCGATTCGGGCCTGGGCTGCCCGGACTGGCCCGGCTGCTACGGCAACGCGAGCCCGCTCGGTGCGCATGCGCCGATCGCGGCGGCACAGAGCGCGATGCCGAGCGGCCCGGTCACGCTGGGCAAGGCCTGGGTCGAGATGATCCACCGCTACCTCGCCACCAGCGTCGGCGTGCTGATCGTGGTGCTGGCAGTCGTCGCCTGGGTTGGCTGGGCACGCGCTGCGCCGCGTCGGAAAATGGACATATTCCTTCCAATCATGACCTTGCTGTGGGTCTGCATCCAGGGCGCGTTCGGCGCGCTGACGGTCACGATGAAACTGTTCCCGGCCATTGTCACGCTGCACCTGCTCGGCGGCCTCATGCTGCTGATGCTGCTGTGTGCGCAACTGCCGCAGTTCGACCGGCAGGCACCGACCCCGGTAATGGCCCCGCCCTTGCGCAAGCTGGTCTGGCTGACGCTCGCGCTGCTGGCGTTGCAGGTGGCGCTGGGCGGCTGGGTCAGCACCAATTACGCGGTGCTGGCCTGCAGCGATTTTCCGAAGTGCCAGGGCAGCTGGTGGCCGCTGATGGACTTTGAACAGGGCTTTGCGCTGTGGCGCGAACTTGGCATGACCGCTACGGGCGCGGTTCTCAGCTTTGCCGCGCTGACGGCGATCCACTACACGCACCGGCTGGCGGCCGTCATAGTGCTCGCGGCGCTGGCGCTGCTGGCCTGGCGGCTGCACCGGGTGCCGGCGCTGCGCCGTCCCGCGCGTTGGATCGCCGCGCTCTCGGCCCTGCAACTGGTCACCGGCCTGAGCAATGTCGTGCTCGACTGGCCGCTGCTCGCGGCCGTGCTGCACACCGGCGGTGCCGGCGCGCTGGCCGTGGCCCTGACCTGGGTGCTGGCTGCGACGCGCGGCCACGATCATCGCGGCCAGCATGTGTTGACGGGGACCACGGCATGAGCGCGGCATCGCTTTCCGCATTCGTCAGCGTGCTGCGGCAGTTCAATGCCCTGACCAAACCGCGCGTGATCCAGCTGATCGTGTTCTGCGCCCTGATCGGCATGGTGCTGGCCGTGCCCGGTCTGCCATCGATGGAGCACGTGCTGCACGCCTTGCTCGCCTGCCTGGGCATCTGGCTGGTGGCGGGCGCAGCGGCGGCCTTCAACTGCATCGTCGAGAAAAGCATCGACGCCAAGATGCGGCGCACAGCCTGGCGCCCGACCGCCAGCGGCGAACTCGGCGACCGCCAGACCCTGCTGTTCTCGGCCGTGCTGTGCGCGCTGGGCAGCGTGATCCTGTACGTCTGGGTCAACCCGCTGACGATGTGGCTGACCTTTGCCACCTTCATCGGCTATGCAGTGGTCTACACCGTGATCCTCAAACCGCTGACGCCGCAGAACATCGTGATCGGTGGCGCCTCCGGCGCCATGCCGCCGGTGCTGGGATGGGCCGCGATGTCGGGTGATGTCGGCCCCGAAGCGCTGATCCTGTTCCTGATCATCTTCCTGTGGACGCCGCCGCACTTCTGGGCGCTGGCGCTGTACCGCGTCGAGGACTACCGCAAGGCCGGCCTGCCGATGCTGCCGGTCACGCACGGCAACCAGTTCACGCGCCTGATGGTGCTGCTCTACACGCTGATCCTGTTTGCCGCCTGCCTGATGCCCTACATCTACGGCATGAGTTCCTGGCTCTACCTGATCGCGGCGATCGTGCTGAGCTGCGGCTTCTGCCTGTACGGCTTCTTTCTCTGGCGCGATTATTCGGACCAGCTCGCGCGCAAGACGTTCCGCTTCTCGCTGATCCACCTGAGCGCGCTGTTCGCGGCCTTGCTGCTGGACCACTACCTGTTGTGATGCCTGGGCGAAAATTCATGTTGATGAACAAACGAAACGCGCTTCAAGTCCTGCTGACGGGCGCCGGCCTGACGGCGTTGGCCGGCATCACCGCAGGCTGCTCGGAGAAGGCGCAGACCTTTTCCGCGATCGACATCACGGGCGCTGACTACGCGCGCGATTTCGACCTGACCGACCACAACGGCCAGCGGCGTACGCTGAAGGATTTCGCCGGCAAGGTGGTGGTGCTGTTCTTCGGCTACACGCAGTGTCCCGACGTCTGCCCGACGGCCATGGCCGAGATCGCCGAAGTGCGGCAACTGCTGGGCAAGGATGGCGAGCGCGTGCAAGGCCTGTTCGTCACGGTCGACCCCGCGCGCGACACGCCCGAGGTGCTGAAGAACTACATGGCGGCTTTCGATCCGAGCTTTCTGGCGCTCTACACCACGCCTGAAAAGCTCGAAGCGCTGGCCAAGGACTACAAGGTCTTCTACAAGAAGGTCGAAGGCAAGACGCCGACGAGCTATTCGATGGACCATTCAGCCGGTTGCTACATTTACGACCCGCAGGGCAAGCTGCGCCTGTATACGCGCTACGGCGCCGGCGCCGCCTTGATGGCGGGTGACATCAAGCAACTGATGCATCCCTAGGCACACCGGGCCTGCGCACGCAGGATGGGTTTCGGACTCGTCATGGCCGCACGCGCTATGTCGTCCCGACCCAGGCTGTCATTCAGTCCCCGGCTGTCATCCCGGGCTTGACCCGGGATCCATGCCACGCAAGACCTGGATTGCGGGTCGGGGCCCGCAATGACGACAGCGGGAGAGCGGTTCAGACGGCGCGCTGGCGCGGATGCAGCGTTGCCTGGGCCAGACCGTGCAGGTCGACGCGGGCCTTGAGCCGGATCGCCAGCAGGTACAGGCCGCCGAACTTGCGTTGCAGCAGCATGGCGTCGGCCGGCGGTAACTGGGCAAATTCACGCTCCAGCCCGAGCGTCATGCCGGCGGCGCGCACGCGCTCGGGCAGATCGGACGTGCCGAAGTCGTAGCCGCCTTGCTGGCAGAACGGCTCGAGCGCCTGCGTCGCGATATCGAGCACGGCATGGCGGTGCTTTTCCTGCGTGCTCTCGTCGAAATAGGCGATGGCCAGCAGCGCGGCGCTCAGGGCGGCGCGGTCGGTCGCCATCGCGGCCTTGATCATGCGGCCGAAGTCGCTTGCCATGCGCGCCTTGCACGGACGCGTCGCGCCGAAGTCGAGCAGCACGAGCCGGTGGCTGCGCGTGTCGTAGCGGTAATTGGCGAAGTTCGGGTCGGTCTGGACGAGGCGGAACTCGAACACTTCGCGCAGCAGCAGCGCAAACAGCAGCGTCATCACGCGGTCGCGCTCGGCTTGCGGCGCATCCAGCAGCGCTTCGATCGGCTCGCCGCGCACATAGTCCATGGCCAGTACGCTGCGCGTGGTCAGGTCGGCGTGCAGCCCCGGCAGCAGGTACTGCGGCGCGTCGGAGAGCAGCTCGCCGTAACGCTGCAGGTAGTTGCCTTCGCGGATGTAATCGGCCTCGTCATGCAGCTGCCGCTTGGCATCGCGCAGCAGCGGCGCAATGTCCATGCCCTTGGGCATCAGCCCTGACAGGCGCAGCAGGCCGGCGACGTTGTCGACGTCGCTGTCGATGCTCTCGCGCACGCCCGGGTACTGGATCTTGATTGCGAGGTCGCGCCCGTCGAGCGTGTGCGCGCGATGCACCTGTCCGATCGACGCGGCGGCCATCGGCGTGAATGTGAAATGCTTGAACTTCTTTTCCCAGCCTGCGCCCCAATTGGCGAGCAGGACCTCGGTGACCTGGGCCTTGGGCATGGCGCGCGCGTCCGAGCGCAGGCGCCCCAGGATTTCCGCCAGCGCCGGCGGCAGCAGGTCGCCCGACTCCATTGACACCAGTTGCCCGACCTTCATCGCCGCGCCGCGCAGCTTGGCCAGCTGATCGGCCACGCGCCGGGCATTTGCCGGCGTCAGCAGCAGGTCGCTGACCTTGGGCCGGTTGCCGCGCGCGAGCTGGCGCGCCCCTTCGGCCAGCATGCCTCCGGCCACGCCGGTGGCCATCCAGCCCAGGCGCACCAAGCGCGAGCCGCGCCCGCTGGGCACGGCCAGTGTCGGCGCGCTCTCGTCATTGCCGTCTTTCTTGCGCAAATCTGCTTCCTTGTTGGTTCTGCCAATTCTGACCGGTTCGGGCAGGCAGAGCGTGCTGCCTGCGCTCAGCCCTGACTATTTGCGGGGCTCACCCTGATTATTGACAGCAATTGTGCGTCCCGGCGGCGCGGTCAACTGGACATGGTGCTGCTGGCCGCGGAACTCATAGGTCACATCCCAGAATTCGGGGCGTGTCTGACGCTGCGTGGTTTCGCAGCGCCGGATGTTCTGCGTCGAGTTGTGCTGCGTGCCATCGCGGCCGACGTTGGCGCCGATCGCTGCACCGGCCACGGCGCCACCGGCTGTCGCCAGGTCCTTGCCGGTGCCGCCGCCAACCTGGTGGCCGAGGATGCCGCCGATCAGGGCTCCGGCAACCGCGCCGGGCACGTTGGCCCCGCCGCGTTCCTGGACGACCTGCTCGCGCTCGACCCAGCAGCGCTGCTCGGGCGGTCCGACGACGGCCCGCACTTCGATGACGCGGGCCTGGTAGAGACGCTCGTTGTCATGGCGGCGGTAGTCGGGCTCGGAAACCGGCATCGGCGCGTAGCGGTCTTCTTCGATGCGCATGTTGCGGCCGACGGTTCGCACCGACGAGACGCGATCATTCAGACCCATGGCGGCGAGCGATGGGTACTGGCCCGGGCGCAGGATGACGCAGCGACCGTTGAAGCGCACGTCTTCGCAAACCTCCCAGCGGTCGCGCTTGACCACGACGGAGGAGGCGCGGTCATTGAAGCCGAAGCGGTCAAAGTTGGGGATCTGCCGCGATGTGGTGAAGGTCCGGCCGCGGAAATTGTCATTTTCGTAGAACGTGACCTGTGCGACAGCCTGCGTGGCGATGGCGACAGCGGCCAGGCCGAGTGCGGTTCTCAATCGTAATTTCATGGATAGCTCCTGTAGAAGGTGGTGACGCGCTGAACAGCGTCAGCTTGCCGGTACCGGCAGCCGGAACAACCCGGTAGCAGGATGGTCAGTGTCCGGCGGCGCCGTGCCAGCGTCTGTTCGCCGTCACACACAGGCGCCGGCCGATCCATCGCGCCGCTATCATCGAAGCGATGACCCCTGATCTTTCCTTTCCGCAAGGCCCGCAGCGTATCGTCTGCATGACCGAGGAGACAACCGAGTGGCTGTATCTGCTTGGGCAGGAGGGCCGCATCGTCGGCATCTCGGGCTACACCGTGCGTCCGCGCCGCGCGCGTGACGAAAAGCCGCGCGTGAGCGCCTTCACCAGCGCCAAAATCGACCGCATCCTGGAACTGCAGCCGGACTGTGTCTTCGGCTTTTCCGACATGCAGGCCGACATCGCCGCGGCGCTGATCCGCCAGGGCGTGCAGGTGACGGTGTTCAACCAGCGCAGCGTAGCCGAAATCTTCTCCGTGCTGTACCAGGTCGCGGCGATGGTCGGGCAGGACGGGCCCGGTCTGGAGAAGATCGGTGCCATGCAGCAGCAACTGGCGGCGATCGCCAGTGCAAGCAGCGCGCTGGCGCGCCGGCCCCGTGTCTTCTTCGAAGAATGGGACGAGCCGCACATCAGCGCCATCCGCTGGGTCTCCGAACTGATCGGCATTGCCGGCGGCGACGATTGCTTTCCTGAACTCGCGGCGCAGTCGCTGGGCAAGAACCGCATCATTGCCGACGGCGCCGAGATTGTGCGGCGCAATCCCGATATCATGATTGGCTCCTGGTGCGGCAAGAAGTTCCGGCCCGAGAAGGTGGCCGCACGTGCCGGCTGGGGCGACGTCAACGCGGTGAAGAACGGGCAGCTGTTCGAAATCAAGTCAGCCGACATCCTGCAACCCGGCCCCGCTGCGCTGACCGATGGCGTGGCGCAGCTGCATCGCATCGTCATGGACTGGGGCCGGCAGCACGGCTGAGCCGGCGGCCGCGATGGCGCTGCGGAGCGGCGCGCGGGCAGCGCCTTATGCCGGTCCGGCCCTCAGCTTGCGCCAGGTCTCGACGATCTGCGGATCACGATCATCGACGGCCATGGCGTGGGCGATGCTGGTCAGCGCCGCTGCCCGGTCACCCGACTGCCAATGGACCAGCGCCTGCAGGCCAAGCGACGGCGCATGGTGCGCGTGCAGGGACAAGGCGCTGGTGCACTTCTGCGGCGCGGCATCGAGCGCGCCGTCGTGGTACAGGCGCAGCGCCTCGGCGCTCAGGTTTTCGATGACGCCGATCTGTTCGCGCTGGTCGATCCATCGGATGCCTCGCGCGGCGAATTCTCGCGCATGGTGCGCATCCGCCTGCACCTCGCGTCGCAATTCGTAAAAGCAGGAGTGCTCGGCGCTGGCAGCCCAGCTGTGTTGCTGTTGCATCAGTTTCTGGAAGACCAGGATGTCCTCGCCGCTGCCGTCGGTGAACGGCGAGAGCGACCATGCGGGAAAGATGAAATGGCAGGCGTCCTTCTTCAGCAGCAGGTTGCTGGTGCTGACGAATCCGCCGAAGCGTTCCCTGGCGATGCCGCGACCCGGGCCCAGCGAATCCCACTCATCGCGGCAGATCGGCCAGCCGGTTTCAGGGTCGACCAGCCAGCGGTGGGAAAAAGCCCAGTCTTTGCCGACTACCGCTGCCAACAGGGCCGACAGGTGTTGGTGGCCCCACCAGTCGTCATCGTCCAGATAGGCGACGTACGCGCTGTTAGCGGCATAGCTGAGGATGGTGCGGATGGCGCCGCCGTAGCGGTTCGGGTAGATGCCGCCATGCCGGACTGATGTCGAGTAGCCGAGGTCCAGGATCGTTAGCGCGACATGATCCGGACACTCCCGCAGGATGGTGTCCAGACATTCCTCGGCGCTGACACGTTGATCGATCCCGATCAGCAGCTGGATGCGCTGCTTCAGGTCCTGTCCATAGACCGATCGCACGGCCCGCAGCAGGCTCGGTCGCAACACCGTGGGAATCACGACCGCCACTGCGGCCTGCTGCTGCAGATGGCCCTGACGTAGCGAATTGGTCACAGGTTCAACAGGATTGGAAGCACAGGCTTGATGCCATCGACCGCATCGGGCGGCCACCGCCGAGTCGGGCCCCGGTGTAGCGGCTGGGAGTGCAGGTTCGCGGCCGGTCGGCTTGCCCGTATCTGGGTAGACTCTGCGTATTGATTCTTACAAGGAGACCACATGCCCATTACCAAAGGTTACCAACAACTCGTGGCCGAGGCCATGGCCGCGGTCAAGACCTATTCAGTGGCCGAGGTTCGCGCGCGCCTGAACGACGCCGATGTGCAGGTGGTCGACATCCGCGACATCCGCGAACTCGGCGATGGCACGGTGCAAAACGCGTTTCACGCGCCGCGCGGCATGCTCGAATTCTGGGTCGACCCGGCCTCGCCCTATCACAAGCCGATCTTCGCCGACGAGGGCAAGGAGTTCATCCTGTTCTGCGGCGCCGGCTGGCGCAGCGCGCTGGCGGCTAAGGCCTTGCAGGACATGGGCATGACCAATGTGGCGCACATCGACGGCGGCTGGGCCGAGTGGGTCAAGCAGGGCGCGCCGACCGAGACGCTGGAGCAGCAGAAGGCGCGCCGCAAACCAAAACCCTGAACGGATATATTGATGAAGTTTGAAGCGGTTCTGTTCGATTGCGATGGCGTGCTGGTGGACAGCGAGCTCATCACCAACACCGTGCTGCGCAACATGCTGGCCGAGGCCGGCTGGGTCATGTCGAGCGAGGACTGCATGCGCCACTTTGTCGGCAAGGCGGTGCGCGACGAGCGTGCCGTGATCGAGGCGCGCACCGGCCAGGCGCTGACCGAGGACTGGCTCGCGCTGTTTCGCGAGCGCCGCAACCGCGCGCTCGAAGTCGAGCTCGAAGTGATTCCCGGCGCGCATGCGGCGGTCGCGGCGGCCCATGCGCACACGCGGCAGCGCATCGCCTGCGCCTCCGGCGCCGACCGCTTCAAGGTCGAGATGCAGTTGGCCAAGGTCGGCCTGATCGACTACTTCGATGGCTGCATCTTCAGCGGCCATGAAATGGCGCGCACCAAGCCCGCGCCTGACGTCTACCTGGCGGCGGCGCAGCATCTGCAGGCGTCGCCACGGCAGTGCCTGGTGATCGAGGACTCGGTCACCGGCGTGCAGGCCGGCATCGCCGCCGGCGCCACGGTCTGGGCCTATTGCCCGTTGCCGAAGGAGGGCGCTGCCTTGCGCGAAGCCGGTGCCAGCCGCCTGTTCGGGCACATGTCGGATTTGCAGGACTTGCTGGCGGCCGGTTGATTGCTGTCTTGTCATTGCGAACCTGCTCCGCAATCCATGGTGCAGAAGTCGTGGATCCCGGGTCTAGCCCGGGATGACAAATCCGACTGCGCGGCACGACAACCGGGATTTGCCATTGCGGACT
>CAIKMZ010000131.1 GCA_903828665.1 uncultured beta proteobacterium | reverse complement strand
GTTGCGGCAGACCACAGGTTGGCGTTGTAATAGTTGTGATCGGTATTGGTGACCTTGCTCTGGCCGCGGTTGGCGCTGACCTTCCAGTCGTAGGTGCCGACCATGCCTTCCGCGCCAACAGCGGTGTTGATGAAGTCGGACTTGCGGTCCGTCATGCGCGGCCCGCCTTGCATGAAGCGACCGGCGATATAAATATTCCCCGGGTCGCCCGGAATCGCGTAGGGCGTCTGGTTCGCATTGGTGATCGGCACAATGAAGTAGTCCGGCACCGGGTGCGCATCAAAGTGATCCTTCGATGTCGAATAGGTCACTTCCGCGAAGGCCTTGGTGGTGTCCGTGAGTTGCACCGTGCCGATGGCCAGGCCGCTCAGACGGTCCGCGCCGTTATAGGCCGTCAGCAGACTCTGGTTGAAGTCGTAGCGGCAGCGGTTGTTTGCGCCCAGGCTGCCAGCAGGACACGGCGCGTAGGTGACACCGACGAAACCACCCGTGTTCGGGTCGATCACGTTGCCGGTGGGTGCGAACGAACTGCGCGCGTCCGGGCCGCCCACGGAACGATAGTCGACAGACTTTGAAATGTCGCGGTCTGCGCGCAAGATTGGATCGCGCTTGAACACGTCAAGGCCGAACAGGACGTTGTAGCGATCCTTGGTGAGGTCGCCAAAACCGGCCGACAGACCCAGGCGCTTTTCCTTGCCATCGTTGCGGCTGCTGTTGCCATAGCTGGCTGTTGCTTCGATACCCTGGTAGTCGGTCTTGGTGATGAAGTTGACAACACCGGCGACTGCGTCGGCACCGTAAATGGCCGAGCCACCGTCTTTCAAGATTTCGATGCGATCGATTGCGCCAATGGGCAGCGAATTGATGTCGAATGCCGCGCCTGCACCGGACGAGTCATACAGCGCGTTGACCGGGAGACGGCGGCCATTGAGCAGGACCAGCACGTTGCTTTCGCTCAGACCGCGCATGCGGATGCTGGCGGTGCCGGAACCGGCAGGCGAGTTCGAGGCGAGTTCGCCCTGGTCGAAGATGTCAATCGAAGGAATGCTGTGCAACAGTTCATTGATCGAGGTGGCACCGGAACGCTCAATTTCCTTGCGCGTCACAACCTCAACCGGCGCCGGTCCTTCGACCGTGGTGCGCTTGATGGCGGAACCTGTCACTTCAACGCGTTGCAGTTGCGCTCCGGATTGCGCCTGCACTGCGCCCGTGTACAGGGCGGCAGCACCAAAGGCAATGACCAGGCCGGTGCATAGTTTGGTGCGTTCAAACGCTGTAGCTCGGCGCTGGGGCGCTCTGCCATTCCTCTTGAATTTCATGGGTGGTCCTTCAATCAATTAAAGAGCAGAACAAAAAAAACTTGCGCCAGGCATAGCGACAAATCGGAATGTGTTCCCGACTTGTTTCTGCTCCCGTGAAACGACTTTAAGGTAAATAAATGTAAATTTGAATCGCGACTAATGCAATTGTTGAAATTCAATGTCTGATGTTGCCAAAATACATCGCGCCGTAATGTTCTTGTGATATGCATTTGACAATCGCATCAGCACGAGGTGGTGCGACAATCAAATCCATGCAAACGAAATTGATCCCTGTGCCGCAAAGAACGAGCACCAAGCGGATGCATATCGCCATGATGCGCATTGGGCTGAACGCGCTGTCCACCGGCGGGGTCGGGTTGTGTCCGCATTGTCTGGCGCCCTTGCGGATGGCTCGCTGACTTGACACGTGAAAGACCGCCAAAACCCCCAGTCTCTGCTTGACATCGCCTCAAGTCTGCTTCGGGCTGGCCGTGTGCAGGAGGCGATCGAGGCACACGAGCAACTGCTCGCCTCGAATCCGGACTTGCCAGACAGTTGGTACAACCTGGCGTATTTGCAGCAACACGCTCGGCGCTATAACGCAGCACTGGCTGCGTACCGGCAGGCCATTGAACGTGGCGTCAGTTGCCCGGAGGAGGTCCACCTGAATCGCGCCGTCATTTTGGCCGAGTATCTGAGCCGGACCGACGAGGCCGAGCGCGAACTCCATGTGGCGTTGATGATCAATGGGCGCTACGTGCCAGCGCTGCTCAATCTCGGCAATATTCATGAGCAACGCGGGGACCGTGAGCGCGCACTCGATGCTTATGAACGGGTGTTGGCCATCGAGCCCGCGAATGCCCTGGCCCTGGCCCGTTTGCCGAACTTGCAAGTCACCACCAGCGTCAAGGATCCGATGATCGGGCGACTGCACCAGGCGATCGCGCGGCCCGGCGCGACGGCGGCAGAGTGCGCGGACCTTGGCTTCGGTCTCGGCAAGGCGCTTGACAGTGCGGGCGAGTACGACCGCGCCTTCGCCGCCTACAGTGCTGCCAACCATGCCAGCCGCCTGAGCGCCGGCCCGAATGGCGTACGCTATGACCGGGTGGCGCATGAGCGCTACATCGATCGCCTGATCGCGGCCTTTCCCGAGCCGGTGGGCCCATCGGCGACTGCGGCCGGATCGTCGGCGCCATTGTTTATTTGCGGCATGTTTCGCTCCGGATCGACTCTGGTCGAACAAGTCCTGGCGAGTCATCCGCGGGTCACAGCCGGAGGTGAGATCGACCTGCTGCCCGCCATGGCGCGCGAACATCTGGGACCGCTGTTGCATGGATCGACGGGGCCGATTGAGGCCGCGCGCCTGTCGCATTTGAAAACGATCTATCTCGATACCCTCGCGGCACGATTTCCAGGTGCTGCGTTTGTTACCGACAAGCGACCTGACAACTTTCTCCACATCGGACTGATCAAACTGTTGTTCCCGCAAGCAAAGATTGTTCACACAAGGCGCCACCCCGTCGACAACTGCCTGTCAGTGTTCTTTCTCCATCTCAGTCATTCCATGCCCTATGCGTTTAACCTGCTTGATATTGCGCACTGGTATCGTCAATACGAGCGGCTGATGGCGCACTGGAAACTGCTGTACGGGGACGCCATCCACGACGTCAACTACGATGGTCTCGTCACGGATTTTCAGCCGAGCATCCGGCGGTTACTCGACTATTGCGAATTGCCCTGGGACGATGCATGCATGGCATTTCACCGAACCAAGACGGTGGTGATGACACCCAGCGCCTGGCAGGTTCGCCAGCCGCTGTACACGCGGTCGTCGGGGCGCTGGAAGCACTACGAGCGGCACCTCGATGGTTTGCGCGCCGCCCTTGGTCACCCGCTTGGGTGACCGCTGACTCACTCCAGCTTGAAGTTGAATTCCTGCGTGGCGACAACCTCGCCGCCCGCATCGCTGATGCACTTGTACTGCATCATCGCGGCCTTGACGGCGGCGTGGAAGACGCGCGGGCCTGACACGATGGTCACATCCTGGATGACTCCGGCCTTGATGCGGATCTGAGCCTTGACGACGCCTTCGGTCCCGTCCTGGATTGCCTTGCGCGGCATCTCGGGCGGCACCTGCGTCGGGCAGGCAACGCCGATGTCGCTGCGGTTGGCTGCCGGCCTGACGGGTGCCGGCGGTGCCGGTGGCGCAATCGCCACGGGTGCTGTCGGCACGTTCGTCGTCGATGCGATCGAAATGCCCGAACTCACCGTGGACGGCGCCACATCGGGCGGCGGCACATAGGGTGGTGGTGGCGCTTCGGAGCGCACGATCTCCTTGGGCGTCTCGAGTTTCTTCGGCGGTGGTGGCGGTGGCGGCGGCGGAATGATGACTTCCTGGATCACCACGGCTTCGAGCGGTTTCTTGATGAAGTTCAGTCCCTTGCGCGCCATGCCCGAGACCAGCGCATAGCCCATCAGGACGTGCAGTGCGATGACGATCACCAGGCCCTTGACCCGGCGGCTCGGGTCCTTCGGCTGGTAGCGGTAGTTCATGCCAATGCTGGCGGAGGCGGGCGTATTCATTTGACGAACTGCTCGCTGCCGATCACGGCGATCTTGTTGAGGCCCAGGCGCTTGGTCGACGACAGCACATTGGCAAATACGGCATAGCTGGCCGCCTTGTTCGGCCGCACATGGATCTCGGGCTGCACCGTGGCCCTGGCCGTTTCAATCATCTTGAATTCCAGTTCCTGCGACGTGACCGGCAAACCCTGCCAGTAGACCGTGCTCTTGTCGTCGATGTCGATCTGGATCTTTTCCGGCTTGATGTTGTTCACCGGCGGCGTGCCAACGGGCATTTCCAGATTGACGGAGTGCAACTGGATCGGGATCGTGATGATCAGCATCACCAGCAGGACCAGCATCACGTCGATCAGCGGCGTGGTGTTGATTTCCATCAGCACTTCGGGTTGATCCGAGTTGCTGCTTCCAACGTTCATACTCATGGACAGAATCCTTCGCTTGTGCTCAGAGCCTTCAGCCGCCCAGCGGCGGGGGCTCGGTGATGAAGGCGACCTTGACGATGCCGGCGCGCTGGCAGGCGTACAGGATCTTGCCCACGCCTTCGTACTGCGCATTCATGTCGCCGCGGATCTGCACTTCGGGCTGCGGTTTGAGATGCGAGACTTTCTTGAGCTTGTCCACCAGCACCTCGACGTTTTGAACGCGCTGGTCGTACCAGTAGACATTGCCGGAGAGGTCGACGGAGAGGATGACATTCTCGGGTTTGGTTTCGCGCACTTCGACGCGCTCCTTGGGCAGACTGACCTTGATCGAGGTGGTGACCACGGGAATCGTGATCAGGAAGATGATCAGCAGCACCAGCATCACGTCCACCAGAGGCGTGGTGTTGATGGCCGACATGACGGTGTCTTCGCCGTCACTGGCAGAGCCAACGCTCATTGACATGGCAGTTTCCTAGGTGGATTGAGCGCGGCTGTGTCAGGCCTTCTTGACCGAGCCGAGGATGACGGCGTGCAGGTCGCTGCCGAAGGCGCGCACATCAGCCATGGCGTCCTTGTTGCGCCCGACCAGCCAGTTGTAGGCCAGCACCGCTGGCACAGCCACGGCCAGACCGATGGCGGTCATGATCAGGGCTTCGCCGACCGGGCCGGCGACCTTGTCGATGGAGGCCTGGCCCGAGATGCCGATGGCGGTCAGGGCGTGATAGATGCCCCAGACCGTGCCGAACAGACCGACGAAGGGCGAGATGGAGCCGACCGTGGCCAGCACCGAGAGGCCGCGCTGCAGGCTGGTCTGGATGCGCTCGACAGCGCGCTGCACGCTCATGGCAATCCAGTCGTTCAGGTCGACATGGCCCATGAGGCCGTCGTGCTTCTTGGTCGCGTCAATGCCGGCTTCGGCAATGAATCGAAACGGGCTGCTGGCGTCGAGCTTGGCGCAGCCTTGCGCAATGCTGCCGGCCGTCCAGAAGTCATTGGCGGCGGCCTTCGCCTGACGCGCGACCTTGGCCTGCTCGAGCAGTTTGACGATCAGCACGTACCAACTGCTGATGCTCATCACGAGCAGCAGCATCAGAACGGTCTTGGCAACGCCGTCGGACGTTTTCCAGAGGGCTTCGATACCGTAGGGGTTGTCGGTGGGCTCAGCGGCCTTCTTCGCTGCATCGGGTGCGCTGGCTGGCGCCACGGCTGCGGGCACCGAGCCGGACGCGGCTTGGGTCGCTGCCGGCGCGCTTGTCTGGGCCTGGACTGTGACAGCGCTCAGTGATAGAACCAGTCCCAATGCGCATGCGCAGGACGCCAAGATGCGGGCAATTTTGATTTGCACGGTGTTTCCTTTGACAAAGATGAAGGGTGGCGACACGAACCATCGCGCTGGCGACACCCGGGAAATCGGTATGCCGAGTATAGGGGACGGCAATCGGTCCGTTCGATCGGGCATGTTCCAATTTGAGACGGCCGGACCTAGATCACACCGTCAAACATCATCACCTCGACCAGATCACCCGCAGCGACATCGCCCTGGTCATGTGCCAGCACGATCAGACCGTTGGCCTGCACCATCGAACTGAGCACGCCCGAGCCCTGGTTGCCCGTGATCCTGACTTGCGGCATGCCGTCGCTGCCGGTGCTGACTGTCCCGCGCTGGTACTCGGTGCGCCCCGGCTTCTTGCGCAGCGGCTCCAGGCTACGCGCCCTGAGCATGGGTGGCGTCGCGGCCGCGCTGCCCATCATCTGCAGCAGGGCAGGGCGCACGAACGCAAGAAAGGTCACCATGACCGCAACCGGATTGCCCGGCAGGCCGAACAACACGGCTTGGCCGATGCGGCCCACCGCCATGGGACGCCCCGGGCGCATCGCGATCTTCCAGAACGCGACGTCGCCGAGTTTCTTCATCAGGAGCTTGGTGTAGTCAGCCTCTCCGACGCTGACGCCACCGCTGGTAATGATGGCGTCGGCCTGCTGCGCTGCCTGCGTGAACGCCGTCTCCAGCAAGTGGGGCTCGTCGCGCACCACGCCCATGTCGATGACCTCGCAGCCGAGGCGGCTCAGCAAGCCGAACACGGTGTAGCGATTGCTGTCATAGACGGCACCTTCACGCGGTGCCTGGCCCAGGCTCAGGATTTCGTCGCCGGTCGAGAAGTAGGCGACGCGCAGCTTGCGCCAGACCGGCACCTCGGCAATGCCCAGGCTGGCGAGCAGTCCGAGTGCGGCTGGTGTCAACAGTTGACCCCTGCGCAGCGCCGGCTGGCCCTGCATCAGGTCTTCACCGAGCTTGCGCCGGTTGTCGCCGGCGTGCAGCAGCCCGGCAGGGATGGTGATCGTGGAGCCATCACCCGACACAAATTCCTGCGGCACCACGGTATCGAGCCCACCGGGCATGATGGCGCCGGTCATGATGCGGATGCATTGGCCCGGCTCGACCCTGTGCGGCCAACCGGCGCCGGCGCGCAGCGTACCCGCAATCGTCAGGGTCAAGGGCGCATCGTTCGAGAGTTGTGCCGCATCGAAGGCATAGCCGTCCATGGCCGAGTTGTCATGCGCCGGCACGCTGATTGGCGAGATCACGTCCTGCGCCAGCACGCGCCCCAGCGCCTGAAATATCCCCGCGGTTTCCTGTGTCGTGACCGACTCCACGAGGCGCGACAGGAAAGTGTTGACCGCGGCGACGCGCAGCGCTTGCGGGTCGTAGCCTTGCAGTTCGGATGCGATGGCGGCGATGCTTTTCAAGAGCCGCTGCCTTCCAGTTGCCGCAAGTCGGCCAATGAATTGGCGTTACAGAAGGCACGCGCGTCGTCGCCCGGTTGATCGAAGGGAACGATCACCGTGCGGTGCAGCGCGGTCCAGTTGTCGATCTTTCGGCCACCTTCTTCGGTGAACTTCTTCAGGCTTTCCAGCAAGCTCGCGCGCAACAGGCAAAAGACCGGCTGCGTGCGAATCCTGACCTGTCCATCCTTGTCGATTTCCGGTGCGCTGGCCATCGCGATGTCGGCTTGATGGCTTTCGAGCGCCTGGCCCAGGCGTGATCCCAGGTCCAGCGGCAGCAAGGGAGTGTCGCAAGGCACGGTCAGCAGAAACTGCGTCGTGCAGCGCTGCAGGCCGGTCAGGAAACCTGCCAGCGGGCCGGCATAGTCGGCCATGCCGTCGGGCCAGACCGGAACACCGAAGGCCTCGTAGGCGGCCAGATTGCGATTGGCATTGATCACGATGCGAGCGGCAGCCCCGCCGAGCTGCAACCTTTTCAGTGTGTGCAAGGCCAGCGGCACGCCGTTGAACGTCTGCAGGCCCTTGTCGACACCGCCCATGCGCGTGCCGCGGCCGCCTGCTAGGATCAACGCTGTGATGTCTGGCGCCTCAATCATGGCTGCACTGCAATGGATTCCGGATCAGGTCCGGGATGACAAGCGGGTTACGCAGATTGGCCATCATCATCCACCGATATAGCTCATTTCAACGCGCCGCTGCGCCGGTGCGCTGTCGGCGCCTTGTGCGCCGCGCGACTCCGAGTAGTTGTCGCTGCGGGCCTGCCAGATATGCCCGATGGCCGATTCGAGATCGGCTTGCGAAGCGTCGGCCCGCAGCAACGCACGCAGGTCGTAGCCCTGCGATGCAAACAGGCACAGGTAGAGCTTGCCCTCGGTCGACAGGCGCGCGCGGTTGCAGTCGCCGCAGAATGCCTGGGTGACGCTGCTGATGACGCCGATTTCACCAAGCTGCGGGTCGTGCCGGCCGCTGGCATCGGCATAGCCCCAGCGCTCCGCCGTTTCGCCCGGCCGGCTGGGTTCGAGTTGCAGCAGCGGCAACTCAGCATGGATCCGCTGCACCACTTCGCTCGACGGCATGACCTCGTTCATGCGCCAGCCGTTGCTGGCGCCGACGTCCATGTACTCGATGAAGCGCAGCACAATGCCGCTGCCGCGAAAGTGGCGTGCCATCGGCAGGATTTCGTGCTCGTTGCTGCCGCGCTTGACCACCATGTTGATCTTGATCGGCCCGAGACCCGCTACGCGCGCGGCGTCAATGCCGGCAAGCACATCGGCGACCGGAAAATCGACATCGTTCATGCTGCGAAACACCGCATCGTCGAGTCCGTCCAGGCTGACGGTCACTCGCTGCAGTCCGGCGGCCTTGAGGCTGCGCGCCTTGCGCGCCAGCAGCGAGCCGTTGGTTGTGAGTGTCAGGTCCAGCGCTCGGCCTTCGACGGTGCGCAGCGTTGCGAGCTGCTCGATCAACCGTTCGATGTTCTTGCGCAGCAGAGGTTCGCCGCCGGTCAGGCGGATCTTCTGCACGCCGTGTGCGACGAAGACCTTGGTCAGGCGCGTGATTTCCTCGAACGAGAGCAGGTCGCTGTGCGGCAGGTAGAGGTGATCCTTGTCGAACACCTCCTTGGGCATGCAGTAATTGCAGCGGAAGTTGCAGCGGTCGGTGACGCTGATGCGCAGGTCGCGCAAGGGGCGCCCGCGCTGGTCCGACAGCAAACCGGTGGCGCCGATGCGGCTGGCGGCGGCAAACGCCGCCGTTGGCGTCGACAGCACGGCGCTGCGCTGATCAAGCAGCGGCACGACGCGCGGCGTGTGGCGTTCAGTCATGCCGTTGCCAGTGTTGGGTGTGCATCAAACGCAGCGTGCACCGTCGACCTCGATGCAGACGCCGCTGATGAAGGAGGCTTCGTCGCTGGCGAGGTACAGGGCCGCATTGGCGACGTCAAGCGCGGTCGAGAAGCGCCCGAGCGGAATGCTGGCGCGGAACAAGGCCTTGCGCTCCTCGGTGAGCGGGCCGCCGGCGAATTCGGCGGCCAGACCGGTGTCCGGGTTGAAGACCGGGTTGATGCAGTTGACGCGGATGTTGTCGGGACCGAGTTCGGCCGCGAGCGACTTCGAAGTGGTGATGACGGCGCCCTTGGAGCCGTTGTACCAGGTCAGGCCCGGGCGCGGGCGCACACCGGCCGTGGAGGCGATGTTGATGAAGCTGCCGCCGCCTTGCGCGCGGAACACCGGCGTGGCGTGGACGGTCGCGAGGTAGATGCTCTTGACGTTGACGGCGTAGCACTTGTCGAATTCGTCTTCGCTGACTTCAAGCGCGGGGCGGTTGCGGTGCGTCCAGCCGGCGTTGTTGACCATTGCGTCGAGTCGGCCGTAGCGCTGGACTGCCGCCGCGACCAGGGCTTTGACCTGGTCTGACTTTGTGACGTCGGCGGCGAAGAACGAGGCTGTGCCACCGGCAGCCACGATGTCGGCCACCACTTTTTCGCCGAGCGCGGTATTGATGTCGTTGACGATGACCTTGGCGCCTTCGGTGGCCAGCCGTTTGGCGATGCCTTCGCCGATGCCGCCGCCGGCGCCGGTGACGATGATGGACTTGTCTTGAACGCGCATGTCAGGAATCTCGTTGTAGGTTGTAGTTTGCAGGTGCCTGGGGAAATCTTAGCCGTGCCGGATTGCCACGGTCTTGAGTGTGGTGAAGCCGTACAGGGCCTCGAAGCCCTTTTCGCGACCGTGACCGCTCGATTTGACACCGCCAAATGGCAGTTCGACGCCGCCGCCGGCGCCGTAATTGTTGATGAAGACCTGGCCGCTGCGCAGGCGCTTTGCCATGCGGAACTGGCGTGCGCCGTCGGCGGTCCAGACCCCGGCCACCAGGCCGAACTGCGTGGCATTGGCGAGCTCGACTGCATGGTCCTCGTCGCGGAAGGCCATCGCGCACAGCACCGGACCGAACACTTCCTCCTGCGCCACGCGATGCGCGACCGGAACATCGCGCAGCAGGGTTGGCGCCTGGTAGAAGCCGCTTGTCGGCGCCTCTGTGACCACCTGGCCTTGTGCCACCGTCTGGATGCCGGCCGCTTGCGCATCGGCCAGGAATTGCCGCACACGCTGCTGCTGAGTCTGGCGGATCAGCGGACCGACGTCGAGGTCGAGGAGGGCAGGGCCGACGCGCAGCTTCTCGAAGGCCTGACCAAGCCGTGCCAGCAATGGTTCGTAGATCGCCTGCTCGATC
>CAIKMZ010000130.1 GCA_903828665.1 uncultured beta proteobacterium | reverse complement strand
CACGCTGCTCAAGCAGCGCCTGCTCAGCGCCACACCCGGTGTGCAGCACCTGCTGGTGCGCCTGCCGCAGATTCAGGAACTCGACCGGCTGCTGTTGCAGACCGGCTCGACCCAGACCGTTGCCCAACTGCTGTCGATCTGTCTGTTCACGGGCATTTCCGGCGTGGTGCTGGGCCTGCTGCTCAAGTGGTCCTTGCCGCTGAGTGTGGTGGTGGTGCTGCTGCTGGCGGTGCTGCCGGTGCTGCGCCTGACCTGGCTGCGCAAGCGGCGCGTGAACAAGATCGGCGCGCAGTTGCCCGATGCGTTGGACATGATCAGCCGCGCCCTGCGCGCCGGCCACGCGTTTCCGGCAGCGCTCTCGATGGTGGGCGACCAGGCGCAGGAGCCGATCGCAAGCGAGTTCAAGGCGACTTTCGACGAAATCAACTTCGGCCTGTCGACGCAGACCGCGCTGTTGAACCTCGCGACGCGCGTGCCGATTGCCGATCTGCGCTACTTCGTGCTGGCCGTGGTGATCCAGCTCGAGACCGGCGGCAACCTGGCTGAGCTGCTGGCCATGCTGGCCGAGCTGATCCGCGAGCGCTTCAAGCTGTACGGCCGCATCCGCGTGCTGGCGGCCGAAGGCAAGCTCTCCGCCTACATCCTGACCGCGCTGCCGTTCTTTGTCGGGGCCATGATCCAGATCGTCAACCCCGGTTACCTGAGCGTGCTGTTCATCGACCCGGTGGGCGTGCGCCTGGTGATCACGGCCATCGTCATGATGGTGCTGGGCTGCCTGGTGATGTGGCGAATCATCGACTTCCGGGTCTGAGGGAGGCTCACCATGCAAACACTTCTTCTCGTCGTGGTCTTCATCTCGGTGGCGGGCTTGGTGCTCGGCGTCGGTCTCTGGCTGGGCCGCGATGATGCGCTGGGCCAGCGTCTGAACCGGCTGGCCAGCCACACCGATGTGCCCGACAAGCCACTCGACGGCACTGACGAATGGCAAGCCAAGGTGGCGAAGATCGCCGCGCCGATCGCCTGGCTGTCGACACCCAAGGAGGGATGGGAGTCGTCGAACTTCCGCATCCGCTTCATGCAGGCCGGCCTGCGCGGTCCCGGCTGGCCGGTGATCTTCTTTTGCGCCAAGACCCTTCTGACCCTGGCACTGCCCGCCGCCTTGCTGCTGCTGCGCGGCGCCATGAAGGCGCCGGCCGGCGGCAGCGGCACGGTGCTCTTCATCGTGCTGGTGGCAGCCCTTGGCTATTACCTGCCCAATGTGGTGCTGGCCCTCGTGACCCGGTCGCGCCAGCGCGAGCTGACCGAAGCGCTGCCCGACGCCGTTGACCTGATGCGCGTCTGCGTCGAAGCCGGGCTCGGCCTGGATGCCGCAATGGCCCGTGCCGGCGAGGAGATGGACTTGCGCAGCCACGCGCTGGCCGACGAGCTCCGTCTCGTGATGCTGGACCTGCGGGTCGGTTCCACGCGCGAGCGCGCGCTGCAGAACTTTGCGCTGCGCACCGGCGTGGAAGATGTTGCGACCTTCGTCACCATCCTGCTGCAGTCGGAGCACTTCGGCACCAATGTGGCTGAATCGCTGCGCGTGCTGTCCGAAACCATGCGCGAACACCGCAAGGTGCGCGCCGAGGAACGGGCCGCGAAGATTCCGCTCAAGCTCCTGTTCCCGCTGATCTTCCTGATCTTCCCGTCCCTGTTTGTCGTGCTGATGGGGCCGGCCGTGATCAGCATCTACCGGGTTCTGTTGCCGACCATGACCGGCGTCGGCGGCTAGCCATTTTTTGGAGACTGTCATGAAAAATTACGCAAAGCTGTTGTCCCTGATATCGGTGGGTACGCTGATGGGATGCGCGCAGCCTTGGCTGGTGCCGCCAGCGCAGCCGGAGCTGGTTGCCGCGCGCGTGCCGATACCGGCGACCGCCCGCGTGCAGCCGGTCGAGCGCATCTCGAGCGCGCTGTCACCGGTCGAGAGCCTGTTCATCCTGGGCCGTTCGGCCCAGAGCGACGGCCGGCTGGAACTGGCGGAAGAACGCTATGCGCAGGCCTTGATCCTGCAGCCGCAGCACCCCGGCGCCCTCAACGCGATGGCGGTGCTCTATGCGCAGTCGGGTCGGGTGGATCAGGCCATTGAACTGTTCCGGCGCGCGCTCACGCTCGAACCGAATGCCGCGCACGTGCACAACAACCTGGGCTACGCCCTGTTGCTGGCCGGGCGCCTGGACGAGTCCGGTGCCGAACTCAAGCTGGCGCGCGATCTCAATCCGTCGAACGCGCAGACCGGGCAGAACCTGGAACGGCTTGCGCGCTCGCAGGAGCAGGCCCTGGCCGGACCGCAGCTGGTGGCCATCGGCAGGAATGCCTATGAATTGCGCGATCGGCCGGCGGCCGCAGCGACAGCCGTGGCGCAGGTCGTCACACCGGCCCAAGCTGTGGCAGCTGCGCGCATTGCTGCAGCGGCGCAGCCCGCAGCAGCGGCACCGTCCGCCGTCGCTGCGCAGCCTTTCGCCGCAGCCCCGATCGCCGTCGCCATGAAACCTGTGGCGCCAGCGCCGCTGGCCGTCGCGATGCCGCCGCTCGCCGTGGCACCGATGGCAGTCGCAACGCAGCCCGTTGCGCCAGTCCCGGCCGTGGCAGCGCGCAAGGAGGCAAGTGCGCTTGCTTCGCTGCCCTTGCAGGGCGTGCGGCTCGAGGTATCGAACGGTGTTGGCATTCGCCATCTGGCGCGGCGCACGGCCGAGCGGCTGTCAGCCACCGGTCTGGTGCCGGCACGCCTGACCAATCAGGCGAAGTTCCGACAGGCGAAGACGGAAATCCAGTTCAGTGCCGGACAGGGGCAGGCAGCCGGTGCGCTGTTGGCACAGTTTCCGGTGAGCGTGACGACGGTGGCTTCGACGCGCTTGCTCAGGAACATCCAGCTGCGCCTGGTGCTGGGCCATGACATGGCTGGCAAGGCGCTGCTGGCCTGGCTTGAAACGGTCGCTGACACGCGCTTCGCGGTGGCGGCGCAGGACGGCTGGCGCTGGAGTTGACGTATGCATGCGCACGGTCTTTCAGGAACGAAGAAACGGGTTGTCCGGAGGTTGAGAAAACGCAATCGCCTGTTCCATGGGGGAATTAGGCTGTTGTTTCAATTCTTTGGTCGTAGGCGGTTCGGTGGCGCGGTTTCTACCGAGACATTGACAGGGGCGATATTGTGAAAACAAACATGATCAGGCTTATCAACGGTTCGGCCATTCTGGTGGCACTGGCCTTGAGCGCGTGCGGCGGCGGCGGGGAGCTCGCGCCGTGCGGCAGCGGCAGTGCGCAGGTCAACGCCATTCTCGACCAGGGCAAATGCAGCACGAGCGCCACCGCCAGCGCAGCCGCGCTCGGGTCTGCAACGCTGACACTGGCGCTCACCGACGCGGCCGGGACGGCGGTGACATCGGTCTCACCCGCGCACAGCGCAAGCGTGGCGGCGAGTTTGAGGAGCAGCAAGGGCGACGCGCTGGCCGGCGCTGTCGTGACCTTCACGACGACCGACAAGACCGCCAGCTTCGTGCCCTCGTCCGGTACCGCGCTGACCGACGCCAGCGGCGTGGCCAGCGTGACCCTGCCCGCCGGCACGCAGGCTGGCGCCTTCACGCTCACGGCCAATGCCACGGCCGGCGACAAGAGCGTCGCCGCAACGGCCGGCTACTCGGTGACGTTTCCGACACTGAGCCTGAGCGCACTGAGCATGGCACCGGCCACGCTGTCGGCCGGCGGCAATGCCAGCGTCAGCGTCACGGTGTCGAGCAATGCCGCGCCCTACACGGCGCCGCTGCCGGTGAGCTTCAGTTCGCCCTGTGTCGTCTCCGGCAAGGCCGGCATCGGCTCGCCGGTGCTGACGCAGAACGGCGTTGCCACCGCCAGCTACACCGACAAGGGCTGCGGCGTGGCCGACCCGATCACGGCCACGGTGACGCTCGGCGGCGCCAGCGTGAGCAAGACGGGCACGCTGACCGTGCTGCCGGCCAGCGCCGGCTCGGTCAAGTTCGTCGCGGCCGACACGACCAACATCGCGCTCAAGGGCACGGGCGGCATCGGTCGCCAGGAGTTCTCGACGCT
>CAIKMZ010000129.1 GCA_903828665.1 uncultured beta proteobacterium | reverse complement strand
GGAAATTCCCCACCTCCAAGGCTTCACCTCTATGCCCGTGTGCGCAAGCACCACAGCAAACAAAAACGCGATGGTGGCCTGTGAGGACCTACCACCGCATAGCGGTTTAGTTCAACAGGCGCAGAAGATCGGCAGGATCTTCAAAGCTGACAGTGCGTTCCTCTGGTATCGGTTGACCCGCGTCAGCCAATCGTGCCAACGCCTTCCCTCTGCGAAAGAAATCTTGTTCGTTACCTGCTTTAAGGGTGACATTTTTCATGCTGTTCTCCTGAGTGCAGCCCAATCGGTCTGGAACTGATCTTCTATGTCATCAAAACTCGTGAATTTAACCGTAGCCACAACGCCGAAATAGTGCCGGTGGTGATAGACATTAGCCTTCAAAGTGGCCATAGATTTGACTAATTGGCTTATGAAATTGATACTAACAGTCCTCCAGCCCCAAGCGCGCCACTGTGTGTCAAAGCGGCGCAATCCGATAGTGAATGAAGCCAGTCTGCTGCGCGATCTTGTCGTAAAGCAGGCGTCCGGCCTGGTTGCTTTCCTGCGTCAACCAGTACACGCGGTCGGCGGAGCGCGACTTGGCAAAGTCGACCACGGTCTGGATCAGTTGGCGCCCGATATGCTGGCCGCGCAGGTCCGGCGCGACGAACAAGTCCTGCAGGTAGCAGTAGTCCCCAAGAGTCCAGGTGGACGAGTGGAACAGGCAGTGCACGATCCCAACGGCCAGCCCATTGGTCTGCGCGATGAAGCCATGCATGTTGAATTGCGCGTCGCACAGTCGTTGCCAGGTCAGCTCGGCCTGCTCCTGCTTGAACGGACTCTTGTAGTAGTCAAGGTAGGCTCGCCAGTGCGGCAACCACTGAGGATAGTCCTGGCTGGCCAGGGGACGGATTTGAGTTTTCATTGGTGAAAGTACCCGAAGTTTTGTGTGTTCGGCAGAGGGTGGTAAAAAGAAGCGGCCCGGACGCCGGGCATTCCAGCGATCGGGCCGCGCGTTGACGGTCTTGCAACGCCGGTCAGATCATTTCTTCAGCAGCACGTCCAGTGGCACGGCTTTGGTGATCGTCCACTGATCAACGATGGCTGGCTTGCCAGCCTTGATTTCAGAGATCAGCATGCGTGCCTGATTCTGGTGGTGGATTTCCTTGGTGAAGGTGCGCGGGCCAAATATCGTTGGCTCGTTGCGCATCTTCTCCAACTCTTCAGTCACCTTGTCGGCATCGGTGCTCTTGGCGCGTTCCACGGCCTTGGCCCAGACATCGATCAGGACGTAGCCAGGATAGGCGTAGGTGCTGGAGGGACGGGCGCCAAATTTAGCGGCGAAGGTCTTGTTGAATTCCTCGACCTTCGGATTCGGGTCGTCACCGTAGATCGAACCTTGCACAGGCACCACGAAATTGGACAAGCCCGGCACGGAGTCGAGCCAGTAGCTGCCGTCAACCGCCGAGCCGTTGAGGATTAGCGAGTTAATGCCAGCCGCGCGCAATTGACGCACGGCACTGGCGGCACCCGGGATGTACGAGCACAGCATGATCGCATCAGGCTCTTTCGGCAGTGCCTTAATGCGCGAGATTTGCGCAGCAATCGAAGCGTCGCCGTTTTTGAAGGTGTCGCGCCCGACGATCGTCAGCCCTTTTTGCAGGTCTGCCATCCAGTCAAAACCGGTGCAGATGCCCTTGTCGTATTCGATCGTGGTGTCAAGCAGAACATAGGCCAGCTTGACATTGCGCTTGGCAACAGCCCACTCGGCCATGGTCGCGCCCTGCACGGCGGCCAGCACTGAAGAGCTGAATGAGTTCTTGCCGACACCCTGGATGCCGGCCTTTATGTCCTCGGCGCAAAGGAAGAACGAGAGCTTGCCCTTCTTTTGCGCCTGCAGAGCGGCCGGGCTGCCGAAGTCATAGTCGCAGCTCACGACCAGCAGCTCGGCACCTTGATCAAGTGCCTCCAGGCCGGCTTTGGCGCTTTGCGCCCGGTCAGATTTGGTGTCGGTCTCCACCACCTTGAGATGGCGCCCCATCAGGCCGCCGGCGGCGTTTATTTCGTCGATGCGGATCATGGCAGCGCGGCGCGCCGGTGTGTCGTAGGCTTCTACCCAGCCCGACTTGGCGTTGGCAAAACCAATGACGAGATCTTTGCCGGCTTGCGCCAGGGCAACGGAACTGGCCACTGCGCCAGTTAGAAAAGTTGTCAGCACCACTGCGGTGCGAAAGAGGCGGGGCGAGAGCATGATGGAGACTCCTAAGTCACGGTTGAGGAAAAATCAATCCGGATTACCGTCCGGATCAGTCGGGGGGGATTCAGTTGGATAGAGGGGCTTTCAGGTTCGCCTTTGCTGGCGAGCTGCGCGTCGGCCAAGACCAGTCGCGCCCCCGCATCAAGCCAGCCGGGCGACGAATCAGCATCAGCACCATGACGACGCCAACCACAATTTCCTGACTGCCAGTGGGCAGATGAATCGTGATGGCGCCAATCGAAACACCGGCTTCGAAGCGCACCAGCAATTCGATCAGCGCTGACAGCACGACAACGCCGGTAACTGCGCCGCTCAGGCTGGCGCTGCCACCAATCACAAGCATGGTCAGGCAGGTGAAGGTGCGGCTGAGGTAATAGGCATCCGGGTTCACGACACCCAGAAACTGCGCATCAAGGCCGCCGCCAAGGCCGCAGACAAAGGCGCTCAGCACGAACGCCACCAGCAATTGGCGCCAGGCATTGATGCCGCAACTCTGGGCTGCAACCGGTTCCTCGCGCACCGAGCGCAAACCCAGTCCGTAGCGGGAAATGCTGTGCAGGTGCGCCAGCACGATGGCCACGACCGCAAAGGCCAGCGCCTGCCAACTCTCCACCGAGGTTGGAATGCCGACGATCGAACTCGCGCCGCCGGTCACGCTGTCCCAGTTGGAATAAACGACGTTGAAGATGGCGAGCAGCGAGAAGGTCGCAATCGACGCGGCGATGCCGCTCAGGCGCATGATCACGCTGCCCACCAGCAGGGCAACGAACGCAGCCAGCAGGGCGCCCAGCACTGTGGCAACAACCCAGGGCAGATCGGCCTGTTGCAGCATCTTGTGCAGACCCGGCAACATCATCAGTTTCATGGATGGCTCCATCGTGGTCCAGGCCACGCCGTAAGCGCCGATACCAACAAAAGCCATGTGGCCAAAGCTCATGACACCGGAGTGTCCGACGAAGATGAACAGCCCCACCACCATGACCATGCGGATCAGCATCTCGGTGACGGTGCGCTGCAGGCCGGCGGAGCCGGTGAGCGATAAGATCGTGATCAGCAGCAGGGCCAGACCCAGGACCAGGGGCGTGCCCAGGCGATGACGTTGGAAGAAAGTGTTCATGGCGTTGGTACCTGGGTTCAGACACGTTGCCGAACCGCACTGGTCACGAACAGACCGTCGGGGCGCCACAGCAGCAGAAAAATCACCGCCAGATAGACAAAAGCATCGCGAAAGGCGCGCGCCTCAAGCGGCAGCCAGGCCTGCAGCGCCGTGCTGACGGCGCCGATCAAAAAACCACCCAGCACGGCACCACCGAGGCTTCCCAGGCCACCGATCACAGTGGCGACAAAGGCCACCAGCATCATCGGCCCGCCCATGCGAATGTCGACCAAGCCGGTCTGGCTCACCATCAGCAGGCCGATCAAGGCGGCCAGCGTCCCGCTCAGACCGAACGCCACTAGGATCACGCGGTTGGCCTTGACGCCGAGCATGCGCGCCATGTCGAAATTCTCGGCAGCGACCCGCATTTCGAGTCCGACCCGACTGCGCTTGAGCATCCAGGCCAGGCCGATCAGCAGCAACATGGTGATGCTGATCATCAGCATCTGCAGCCCCGGCACGCGTGCACCCCACAGGTTCATCGGCATGCTCAGCGTCGGCCACAGATTGACGGCCTTGGGCCTGCTGCTGTGCAGTACCAGCAATGTGTTTTGCAACACAAAGCCAAGTGCGAAGGACGCCATCATGGTGGTGGCTGGTGTGGCATGACGCAGGTGCCGAAATACCAGCCACTCAGAGACGATTGACAGCGCGGCGCCGGCGACCAGCACGGTGAGCACCAGCAGTGGTGTCGACCAAGCGCCGACCCACAGCGGCGCCACGGCTTCGGTGGTGGGCGCGATCAGGATGAAGATGGCGAAGGTCATGACGTCGCCATGCGCGAAGTTGACCAGCCGCATGACGCCGAAGATCAGCGCGATGCCCAGCGCGCCCAGGGCGTACAGACTGCCAAGGCTCAGCGCATCAAACAGGTATTGCAGCGTGGCGGTCATTGCGTGCTCTCAGTAGCGGGTTCATCTTCGTAGCCAAAATAGGCCTGTTGCATCTGGTGCGCAGTGAGTTCGCGCGGATCGCCTTCGAGCACGATGCGGCCCTCGCGCAACATCACCATGCGCCCGCCCGTCATGACGGCGCGGCTGGCGCTTTGCTCGACGATCAGCAGCGTCAGATCGCGCTCGACACGCAGGCGCATCAGCGCTTCATAGACCTGATCGGTGACCAGCGGGGCCAGACCCAGCGAGGGCTCGTCGATGACCAACAGCCTGGGCGCTGTCATCAGGCCGCGGCCAATGACCAGCATCTGCTGCTGGCCGCCCGAGAGCATGCCGGCCTGCGACAGGGCGCGTTCACCCAACACGGGAAAGACGTCCATCACGTAATCGAGATCGGCTGCGACGGCGAGCTTGTTGCGCCGCATACCGGTGCCAACACGCAGGTTTTCCAGCACGGTTAGCGAGTTGAACACCTGACGCCCTTCGGGCACCATTGAAAAACCGGCAGCGGCAATGGTTTCCGGCGCGCAACCGGTGATGAGTTGTCCATCAAAAACCACGCTGCCATGTTGCGGTTTGACCAGCCCGGCAATGGTCTTGAGCAGCGTTGACTTGCCGGCCCCGTTCGGACCGGTGACCATTACCGTCTCGCCGGCCTTGATCGTGAGACTGAGCTTGTGCAGTGCGGTGATGCCACCATAGCGCACGTTCAGGTCATGGATTTCGAGCAGATTCATGCGTCCTCCGCCGCCAGTGGATCGGCGACCGTTTCGGCTGCCGTTCCCATGTAGGCGTGACGCACGCGCTCGCTTTGGCGAATGCGGTCCGGGTCCCCCTGCTCGATTACCTCGCCGGTGTCGAGCACCACGATGTAGCTGCAAATGCTCAGCACGAGGCGTACGTTGTGTTCGATCAACAGAACGCCGCAGCCAATCTCCTGCGCAATGCGGGCAATGATGGCGCGCAAATCAGCCGCCTCGTGCTCGCTCATGCCGGCGGCCGGTTCGTCGAGCAGCAGGAAGGCCGGGCGCCCGATGATGGCGCGCGCAATGCCGACGCGCCGCTCGTCTGTATAGGGCAGAACCCCGGCCAACCGATCCGCCAGATGCGTCAGATCCATCCACTGCAGAACGCGCTGCGCCTCTGCCATGGCGGCGCGCCGTGACATGCCTAGGCCGACTGCCGTGACCTCCAGGTTGTCCTGAACGCTCAGGTTGCGAAACAGTCGACCACCCTGAAAGGTCCGTGCCACACCCTGGCGCCGAAAGGCGTCGGCAGTGAGTCCATGCAGCACGGTTGTATCAAGCAGCACACGCCCCGTATTCAAGGCGTTGAACCCGGTGAGCACGTTGACCAGGGTAGTCTTGCCGGCGCCGTTGGGCCCGATCAGCCCCACGATCTGCCCCCGCTCCAGCCGCAGGCTGACGTGCTTGAGCGCGCGCAGGCCGGCAAAGGTGACGGACACGTCATCAGCTTGCAGGCAGTTGGGCATCGCTCGGGTAGACATGCGTCAAAGCTCCTGCTTCAGGCTGCGCACGTGATGACGTAGCTTCCGCTCTCATCCAGGCGCGCAGTCCAGCCCGGGTTGACGACGATGGTGGTGGTCGGCTCTTCAATCACCGCGGGCCCCTGCACCTGATCGCCGGCGCCGAGCGCTTCTCCGTCATAAACCGGCGTGTCGGTCGTCGCACCGTCAGCGCTGAATATCATTGCGCGGCGCGCCTTGATGGCGGCCTCGGGCGTGCCACCCTTGGCCAGCAGTTGTGGCGGCAACAATGCCGTCTTGCCATAAACAGTGGACTCAATGTTGACGATCTCGACCAGGCTGTCAGGTTCGTTGTACGTGAACAATTGCTTGTGCAGGTCATGGAACTTCTGTTTGATCGTCGGCAGGTTGGCGCTGTTGGCCACGGTGTCGCCGATATCGACCGTGCATTCGTGGACCTGTCCCACATAGCGCATGTCCAGGCTGCGCTTGAACGCGATCAGGTCTCGTGTGATGCCTTCGGCGAGCAGGGCTGCGACGGCTTCGTTCTCCAGCGTATTGAAGCGCTCTTCGAGTTTGTCCAGATTGGCACGCTCGTCCAACCGCGTTGGCGTGGCCGCCATGTAGTTGTATTTGACGTCCGACAGGATCTGGCCGAATGCGCACAGGCCGGAGGCGAGCTTGGGCACGAGCACCGTGCGGCAGCCGATTTCCTGCGCCAGTGCCGTGATGTGTAGCCCGGTAGCACCCCCGGCTCCAATCAGGGCGAAATCACGCGGGTCGTAGCCACGCTCGATCGAGACGCGCCGGATGCCGTTGACCATGTTGTTGTTGACGATCTGGAACATGCCGTAGGCGGCCTTGGCCACGCTGATGCCCAGGGGTTCAGCAATGTGGCTTGCGATCGCCTGGCGCGAGGCGGCGGCATTGATTGGTAGGCGCCCACCGAGCAGGTACTCCGGATTGAGGTAGCCCAGCGCCACATTGGCGTCGGTCACTGTCGGCACCGTGCCCCCGCGCAGGTAACAGGCCGGACCAGGGGTGGCCCCGGCTGATTGCGGCCCCATGTTGAGAACGCCCATCTGGTCGATCCAGGCAATCGAGCCACCGCCGGCACCCAGGGTCTCGACCTGAATCATCGGTGTGCCGATGCGGTAGCGCAGGAAATCAATGTCCTTGTTGATGTTGGTTTTGCCGTCGTGCGTGAGCGTGATGTCGAAGGACGTGCCGCCCATGTCGATGGTGATGAAATTTTTCAGGCCCAGTGGCTGCGTCACATAAGCGCCGGCCATCGGCGCCGAGGCTGGCCCCGAGTTGATGGCGTTGACCGCGCGCGCGATCATCACCGCGCGTGCCGCCATGCCGCCGTTGGACTGGAAGTAACGCACCGGAACCTTAATGCCGTTGTCACGGAAGAACTGGTCGATTCGGTCAACGTAGGCCTGCAGAACCGGGCCCAGATAGGCGTTGACGACGGCGGTCGAGGTGCGCGTGTATTCGCGCATTTGCGGGAAGACCTCAATACCAACCGAGACGTAGACATCGGGCAGCATCTTGCGCACGATTTCGGCGGCGCGGCGCTCGTGCGCCTCATTGGCCACCGACCACAGGAAAGAGATGGCCACGGCCTTCACGCCTTCACGCTTGAACAACTCGCAGGCGGCGCGCACATCTTCTTCGTGCATCGGCGTGCGGATGCTACCGTCAGCGAGCACGCGCTCGCGTACCGGCACGCGCAGGTGGCGATCGACCAGAATTTTGGCTGGCGGGTATTCGGCGTCGTAGCGATAGCCTTCTTCTTTGTGGCCCAGCCGAATTTCGAGCGAGTCTTCATGACCTTGCGTGCAGATCAGGCCGGTCTTGACGCCCTTGTGCTGGATCAGTGCGTTCAAGCCCACAGTGGTGCCGTTCACGCAGAGTTCGGTTTCCGCCAAGATGTCAGGCATCGGACGACCCAGTTTCTCGGCAATCTGGGCAAAGCCGTCGGCAATGGCCAGTGTGCCGTCTTCCGGTGTCGAGGTCGATTTGAACAAGTGCACATTGCCCTTGTCATCGGCCAGCACGAAGTCGGTAAAAGTGCCGCCGGCATCTACGCCTAATCGGTAAGTCATGATGAGTTTCTCTTTCAAAAATGTGAGGGCTGGGTGCTTGCGCAATTCAGGCGGAGGTCAGGCGTGGCCCACAGGGCCGCCCGCTCCAGGTGCTGGTGTCCACAGCCACACCGTACTCGTCGGCCGCTGCCTGCCGCGAAACGTAGCCATTGCGCACGTCGTCCACCACGCGCTCGATTTCGCGTGCCAGCGGTTTGCCCCAGCCACCGCCGCCCGGGTTGGTGGTGGCGACCCGGTCACCGGGTTTGATCGTCAGGATGGCGTTGCTGCGCATCACATCGACCACCTCAGCACCGTGCTTGCGTTCGATGCGGCCCAGTTTCAGATCAGGTCGGGCACTGTCTGCGCCGTTGGCACCCAGGGCGCCGTAGTGGCGACCTTCGCCGAAAGTAATGGCGGTCATCTCGTGTGCCAGCGGCTCAACCTCCCAAACCGTAGCGCATCCGCCACGGTGATAACCGGCGCCGCCGCTGTCCTGCACCAGGCCGTAGCGGTGGATCTGGATCGGGTACGAGTACTCCATGATCTCGATGTCGCCCGAACTTAAAGCGCCAAAGCAGCATTGCGGTCCGACTGCGTTCCAGCCATCGAGGTGCGGCGTGGCACCGGCGCCGCCAATCAGCGAGGCCAGAATCATGGTCACGTATTCCTCGTTGTTGCGCGAGTCGCGCCCGGCAATGTTGATGCCGCTGGAGTGACACCAGGAACCCACAGCTCGCTCGGGTGCGGCCTTTTCCAGAGCCAGGCGAACGGCGTCAGCCAGTGTCTCCATTGGCGTTGTAGTGCAGTTGACGTGCGGCGCCGGTTCGGCCGCATTGCACAGTGTGCCCTTGGGTCCGAGATCGAGGCTGACGCAGCGGTAAAGGCCCTCGTTGTAGGGCGGCGCAACGCGGGCAAACATCATCAAGCCTAGATAAACGCCGGAGTAGGAATTGCCCTCGTAGGAGTTGATGAAGTAGGGTACCTGCGGTGGACTTTGAATCTTGATGTGACAGTTGTCGCCCTGCACCGTCACAGTGGCTGTGATGGTGAGTTCGCCCAGGCCGTGGCCCGCGTCTTCGAGAACGGCACTGGCCTCGTAGGTGCCATCCTTGACGCTGCTGAAGAGGCAGCGCATGGTTCGATCTGCCATGTTCAGGAGCTCATCAATGCAAGCCTGCACTTCTTCAAGGCCGTACTTTTCGAGCAGGGCGATCAGATTGCGTTCACCAATCGAGACGGCACCGTATTGCGCGCGCAGGTCGCCTTCCCAGTCGCGCCGCGAGCGCACGTTGGACATCAGGAAGTTGATCACGTCATTGCGTGGCTTGCCAGCGGCCCAGAGCTTGACTGGCGGTATGCGCAGGCCTTCAGCGTAGATCTCTTTTGCGTCCGGGTTGTAGCCGGCCGGAACCGGTCCGCCGATGTCTGAGACATGACCTTTGCAGACACTCCAGAACACCAGCTTGCCCTGGTAAAAAACCGGCTTGTACATGCAGCAATCGAGAATGTGGCTGCCCATCATCACCGGGTCGTTGTGGTAGATCACATCGCCGTCTTCGATGTCGTCGCCAAAGTAGTTGGCCACCGCCTTCATGGCGGGCATCAGGCTGCCCAGATGGATCGGAATATCCTGCCCCTGCAGAATCATTTCGGCGCGGTGATTGAACAGGGCATTGCTGTAGTCATGGGCGACATTGAAGACGCTGGAGCGCGCCGTCTTCTCCAGCGTTAGCGTCATCTCGCGTTGCGTCGTTTCCAGCGCACCGCGCACCACAGCCAGCGTAATCGGGTCGACTTTTTTCGGGTTTGCCATCAGTTTCTCCTTGGCGCGCCGCGAGCCAACAGCGTGCCATCCATGGGTCGTTTCAGTCAATTGAAACGAAGCTCAGTAAAGGAGAAATTCTGAGGCGGAAGGGATTTTTTGCTTTGTCCCAGGCTGCACAATTTATTGCGTCTGCGTGCACCTGAGGCCCGGGATTACCCGGATTTGTTGCGCTAGTGCCGCGGCTTGAGCAGCTCGCCGGGCGCGTGTTCGAAACGGCGCTTGAAGGCGTGATTGAACTGGCTCTGATCGTTAAATCCGCAGGCGTAGGCAATCTGCGAAATCGAGATGCCAGGCAGGGCGGTCATCAACTTTTCATGTGCGCGCTGCAGGCGTAAATCTCGAATCCATTGGGCCACTGATTGACCGGTGTCCTTGAACAGCGTATGCAGGTAGCGCACCGATATGCCGTGGCGCGCCGCCAGCAGTTCAGGTGACAGTTCCGGATCGCTCAGGTTCTCGCGCACATAGGCGTCAATGCGCGCCAGGTGGGCGCTGCGCACGACAGAAACCGATGACTGCAGCACCGAAGAATCTTCCCTGAGCGTGGTTCCGAGCAGTTCGATCAACTGCACACCCATTAGTGCCAGCGCAGCTTCACTTGGTTGCTTGTCGCAGTGGCGCGAGATCAGTTGGAGGTAGTCACTGAAAAGAAGTCCCATGCCCTGGGTGGTGTCGAAGTGCTGCGCACAGAAGCGCCCGGTGTTGCCGACGCGCGCTTTAAGTGCACTCTCAGGCACCTTGATGACCCACATGTTGTTCTCGGCGCCGTGGCTGAACTCGTAGGGTTCGTCACTGTGCTCCAGAATGAACTGACCCGGCGCGCAGCGTGTGGTGCGCCCAAGCTGCGAGAACTCGACCTCGCTGCGCAGGGGCACGGTGACTAGAATCTGCGGCGCATCCGACTGGCAATGCTGGCGCAGACGCTGGTAGCGCAAGGCGCTGCACTCGAGTTTGGAGAGCGAGACCATGCCCAGTTCCCAAGCCGAAAGCGAGCCTTTGAAAAGTTGGTTGTTCCGAAAATCGAGTTGCAGGTGGAAGTAATTCTTGGCGATGACCTCCCGCCAGAAACCATATTCATGGTGTTGCGGCACTTCTGTCGTTTGGTAGTGCTTGAACATCGCTAGTGGACTGTAACTATTGAATCGGTAGTAATGCGCCGTGATAGATCGCAGTATTTCCACTTCACGGGTTTTGGTTGCTCGTTGTATCGACGGATGTACTTCATGAGTTTTCTCTTT
>CAIKMZ010000128.1 GCA_903828665.1 uncultured beta proteobacterium | reverse complement strand
GACCAGGCGCGCACCATCCGGATTCCGGTGCACATGATCGAAACCATCAACAAGATGAACCGCATCAGCCGTCAGCATCTGCAGGAGTTCGGCTTCGAGCCCGACGCCAGCGTGCTGGCCGAGCGCATGGAGATTCCCGAAGACAAGATCCGCAAGATCATGAAGATCGCCAAGGAGCCGATCTCGATGGAAACGCCGATCGGCGACGACGACGACTCGCATCTGGGCGACTTCATCGAAGACAACGCGAACACGGCGCCGATGGAAGCCGCCATGCAGGCGGGCCTGCGCGATGTGGTCAAGGACATTCTCGACAGCCTGACGCCGCGCGAGGCCAAGGTGCTGCGCATGCGCTTCGGCATCGAGATGACGAGCGACCACACGCTGGAAGAAGTGGGCAAGCAGTTCGACGTGACGCGTGAGCGCATCCGCCAGATCGAGGCCAAGGCGCTGCGCAAGCTCAAGCACCCGTCGCGCTCCGACAAACTGCGCAGCTTCACCGATAACCTTTAGATCGAGCCGCCCTCGCCTGCTTGCAGCAGGCGCGTCAATCCATCAGCGTGGCGTACACCAGATCACGAAGCAGCATCCGGTAGTACTCGCGCTGGTTGGGCGCCTGCAGCATCAGGCAGGCGAACAGGTCTTCGGCCGGATCGACAAAGAAGGTCGTGCCGGCCATGCCGCCCCAAAAATAGGTCCCGACCGAGCCCGGCACCGGCGCCACGCCGCGCTCCTTGCGCACCGCGAAACCGAGTCCGAAGCCGTGTCCGAGCGGCAACAGCACGCGCGATGCACCGCCGTTGACCGGGACTTCGCCCAGGTGATCAGCCGTCATGAAGTCGACCGTGCGCGGCCCGAGCAGGCGCACGCCGTCGAGCTCGCCGCGGTTGAGCATGAACTGCAGAAAGCGCGCGTAATCGTTTGCCGTCGAAGCCAGTCCGCCGCCGCCCGACTCCATGACAGGGACCTCGCGCACGTCTATCATGCGCATTTGCAGGCCGCCTTCGGGGTCGCGTGCAAACGGTTCGGCGATGCGGCCATGCTCGCGCTCCGGCACTGAAAACCCGGTATCGATCATGCCCAAGGGCTGGAATATCTGCGTCTGCAGATACGCACCGAGCGTCTGCCCGCAGGCCACTTCGATCACACGCCCCAGCACATCGGTGGCACGGCCATATTCCCACATGCTGCCAGGCTCGAACATCAGGGGCAAACCCGCCAGCACATGCGAAAAATCGACATTGCTGCGGGAACGACTTCCGATCCGGGCCTGCGCGTATTGCCGCTGGACGACTGAACTGCCCATGAACTCATAGGTGAAACCGGCGGTATGGCGCAACAGGTCCTGGATCGTCGCCTGCTGCCGCACGGCGCGCAACTGCACCGAACCATCGGCCACACCGGCTACGTTCTGTGCCGCGTACTCGGGCAGGTACTTGGCGACCGGGTCGCTGAGCAGCAGCCGGCCCTGCTCCATCAGCATCATGGCCGCCACCGACACGATCGGCTTGGTCATCGAATAGATCCGGAAGATGGCGTCACGCGTCATCGGCGTGCCCAGCGCCGGATCGAGCGCACCCAGGGATTCGAACAAGGCCAGCTTGCCGTGGCGCGCAATCAGGGCCACCGCCCCGGGCAGGCGCTGACGCTCGACCTCGGTTTGCAACACGTCCATGAGGCGTTGTGTGCGCTGCGGACACAAGCCCACGCTCTCGGGCGACGCCGCCGGCAACGCCAACTTCGACGGATTGGCGCGCGCGCGCGCCGGGCTCATGACGACGCCCCCTGGATGGAAATATTCAACGTACGGACCTCCAAAGAAATCGGTTCTGGGACACGCCGGGATCAGTCGACCCCGGGGCTATTCTGCCTCCTGCAGGATTCGCCACATCACCTTGCCGGCACCACTCTTGGGCAAGGCGTCGACAAACTGCACCACGCGCGGGCATTTGTACACCGCCATATTGTCGCGACACCAGTCGATGATGTCCTGCTCGCTTACCGTATCCCGATGCGCGGGGCGCAGCACGATCACGGCCTTGACCGATTCTCCGCGGTAACTGTCCCTGGTCGAAATCACGCAGGCTTCCTGCACTGCGGGATGGGCGAACATCAACGCCTCGACCTCGGCGGGCCAGACCTTGAAGCCCGACGCGTTGATCATGCGCTTGAGCCGATCCGTCAGGAAGAAATAGCCATCGGCATCGACATGGCCCAGATCGCCGGAGCGGAAAAAGCGCTTTCCTTCCAGTTCGATGAAAGCCGCTTCGGTCGCCTCGGGCCGCTTCCAGTACCCGCGGAACACTTCCGGTCCGTGGATGATGATTTCCCCCTGTGCGCCAATCGGCACCTCCAGCAACGTATCCGGATCTATCACGCGCGCATCAGTGCTCATAAACGGAATACCCAGGCACTGCTGTTTGGGCGCATCGACCGGGTTGCTGTGCGAAGGTGCTGCCGTCTCGGTCAATCCATAGCCCTCGACGTAGCGCAGGCCAAACTGGTCGAGCAGGCGCTGCGCCACCGCCTGCGGCATGGCGGCGCCGCCGCCGCCGATGTAGACCAGGCTGGAAAGATCGAAATGCGCGAAATTCGGACTGCCCATCAGATCGATCACCATGGTCGGGATATTGGTCCAGTGCGTGACCTTCCAGGTCGAGATCAATCGCCCAGCCAGTTCTCGCTCCCAGCGCGGCATCAGGATCAGCGTGGCGCCGCCGCGGATGCTGGTGTGCATCAGGCTCACCATGCCGGTGATATGAAACATGGGCACCACCACCAGCACCACATTTTCCGCACAGCCGTTGCCCCACAGGCTGCTGGCGATGGCGTTGTGCATGATGCTCGCGTGCGTGTGCATGCACCCCTTGGGCAGTCCGGTCGTGCCGCTGGTGTAGGGCAGTATCGCCAGATCGTCCGCCCCAACCGCCAGCGCCGGCGGCTCTGCTGTGCCGTGCATCGCATCCTCCCAGGCATGCACCACGCCGTCCTGCAGGGCCGGCAGCGCGTGGCGTGCGCCCAACCACTCGGCCCAGGCGGGGGGCGGCGACTCACCCGCTACTGCCGCGGCTTCGGCACCGAAAGCGTCGGTGAAATGCGTGACCAGCAGATGCGCCAGCCGCTGCTTGGGCGCCAGCGCATCGCTGGCGCGCGCCAGTTCAGCGGCCAGATCTGAAGTCGTGATCGCCACCCTGGCGTCCGGATCGAGGATGTAGTGTTTGAGCTCTTCGGCGCGGTTCATCGGATTGACCGGAACCACCACCGCGTTGGCCCGCAGAATCGCAAAATGGGCGATCACCAGTTGCGGGCAGTTCTGCATGTTGAGTAGCACCCGGTCGCCCTTCCCGACCCCCAGCGTCTGCAGAAATCCTGCCAGCGTTTGCGCCTGGCGCAGCAGTTCGGCATAGCTGATGATGTGGCCAAGAAAGACGAGCGCGGCCTTCTCCGGGTAACGCCGGGCGCTGGTCTCCAGGTTGTCCCACAAGGAGGTGGCCGGCACGTTGATGGCATGGGGCAGGCGCGCCGGCCAGAAACGGTAGTGCGGCCGGACACCCGGATGGACCACGGCACCGGGGGAAGTGACAGATGACGGCATGGCGCAAGATCTTCCTGATTGATTGCAAATACCCGTCTGGCGGGCGGCGGGACGCAAGGATAATGGCCATGGCAGGTGATGGAAAGCGAAGCATGTCACGGTCGGGACCGCGGCGTGGGTAGGACGCACCGTTGTGGACACCCGGCAGTGGCATGAATCGTGCTCCATATCCGCATCAAGCCCTGTCGGCGGTAATCACAAGAGTAAACCCCGATTCCTGAACAACGGCCGTGCTGTTAGAGTTCATGTCTCGGGGGAGCCTGTCGGCCGCTCAGGCTGTCGGGGCTTTACCAAATTTTTCAACTGGAGAAACGCAAATGCATGTGAGTAAACTGAAGATCATGGCAACCATCGTGGCTGCTTTGGGTGCCGTGATGGCCGCCCCGGCCCACGCGGGCAAGACGCTGGACGGTATCAAGGCGCGCGGTCAACTGGTTTGCGGTGTGAACACGGGCCTGGCCGGCTTTGCCGCCGCCGATTCTGCCGGCAAATGGTCGGGCATTGACGTCGATGTCTGCCGTGCACTGGCAGCCAGCGTGCTGAGCGATCCGGAAAAGGTCAAGTATGTGCCACTCAACGCCCAGCAACGCTTCACCGCGCTGCAATCGGGTGAAGTCGACGTGCTGCCGCGCAACACGACGTTCACGCTGACTCGCGATGCCTCGCTCGGGCTGAGCATCACGGTACCGAACTACTATGACGGCCAGGGCTTCATGGTGACGGTCAAGAGCAAGATCAAGAGCGCCAAGCAGCTCAAGGGACAAACGGTTTGCGTGCAATCAGGCACCACGACCGAAAAGAACTTGACCGATTACTCCAAGGCCAATGGCCTGAACATCAAGCCCGTCGTGTTTGAAAAACTGGAAGCTGCCGAGAACGCCTACTTTACCGGTCGCTGCGTCGCTTATACGACCGATGCGTCAGGGCTTTCATCGACCCGTGCCAAGGTTGCCAAGGATCCCAAAGAACACATCATCCTGCCTGAGCTGATTTCCAAGGAGCCCCTAGGCCCGATGGTGCGCCGCGGCGATGACGAATGGTTTGCCATCGTCAAGTGGGTCCAGTACGGCCTGATCGAAGCCGAGGAATATGGCATCACCCAAGCCAACGTGGACAAGATGAAGGCCAGTACCGACCCCGTGGTGCAGCGTCTGTTGGGCGGTGGCAATGAAGACACGGGCAAACTGCTGGGACTGGACAAGGAATGGCTGGCGCGCGCGATCAAGGCCGTCGGCAACTACGGTGAAAGTTTTGAGCGCAACGTCGGCCCGAATTCGCCGCTCGGCCTGCCACGTGGTCTGAACAACCAGTGGAACAAGGGCGGACTGATGTACGCCTACCCGGTCCGCTGATCCAAAGCTGAGGTCACCACAGCTGCCGGTACATCCTGCTTGTACCGGCAGCTTTTTTTGACCCACAACCTGATCCCTTCTGATTCACATCGCCCCTCCCGGGAAGTGCCCAACCATGTCACCCAAGCCTCCACCAAAAAAGAAAAGCTGGTCCTGGCGCAGTCAGGCGTTCCGAGGCCTGATCTATCAGGTGATTGCGATCGGACTGATTGTTGCCGTCGTCTGGTTTCTCGCGCACAACACGCTGTACAACATGAAGATCCGCGGCATCCAGAGCGGATTCGACTTCCTGACCGGCCCGGCCGGCTTCGATATTGGCGAGAGCCTTTATCCGTTCGATTCGTCGCAACCCTACTGGCAGGCGTTTCTGGTGGGCTTGAGCAATACTTTGCGCGTCGCCCTGATGGGCATCATTCTGACCACGATCCTGGGTACGCTTTTGGGCGTGGGCCGGTTCTCGCGCAACGCCCTGGTACGCGGACTGTGCTACGCCTATGTGGAATGTTTCCGCAATATCCCGGTGCTGCTGCAATTGCTGATGTGGTACCTGATGTTTACCGAACTGCTGCCCGCGGCGGCAGATGCCTGGAAGGTCGGTCCCGTCTACCTCAGCAAGGGTGGTTTGAGCTTTCCGATTCCGATCTGGGCCAGCGGACAGTTCTGGGCCGCAGTGGGCTTGGTGGCGGGCGCCATCATTGCCGTGATCTACCGCAAATGGGCTTTCAGGCAATTTGAAGCCACTGGCAAGCTCAGGAGTATGTTCTGGGTTCCGGTGGCGATTTGTCTGGCCGTCAGCCTGATCGGTTGGGTTGCGGGCGGCGCGCAAACCGCATTTGAATATCCAATCAAGGGCGAGTTTGCCATTGAAAATGGCGGCTCGCTGACACCCGAGTTTCTGTCGGTCCTTCTTGGATTGACCATATTCACCGCAGCCTTTGTGGCAGAAGTGGTGCGTTCTGGCATCCAGTCGGTGGCGCGCGGTCAAAGCGAGGCTGCGGCCGCACTGGGCCTGGATCCGGGTCAAACCATGCGCCTGGTGCGCCTGCCCCAGGCCCTGCGCGTGATCATTCCGCCCATGACGAACCAGTATCTGAACCTCACCAAGAACTCGTCCCTGGCCGTGGCCATCGGGTATCCGGATGTGGTCTCGATTGCCAACACCGCGTTGAACCAGACCGGGCGCGCCGTGGAGTGCATCGCCATCGTGATGCTGGTCTATCTCACGACATCGCTTTCCACCGCGCTGCTGATGAACTGGTACAACAGTCGCGCCGCCATCATGGAACGTTGAAAGAACTCGCCATGACCGCACAAACCTTTCAATCCATCGCAGCGCGCCCTCTGCCGGTCAAGACCGAAGGCGTCATACCCTGGATTCGCAACAATCTTTTCGGCGACCTGATCACATCCATCATGACGATCGTCATCGGTGGCGCATTGCTCTACGTGATTCCGCAATTCCTCGGCTGGGCGCTGGTTCGTGCGTCCTGGATTCCCAACTTCAACGCCTGCCGCGTTGAGGGCGTGGGCGCTTGCTGGGGCGTGGTGGCCGAGAAGTACCGCATCATCCTGTTTGGCCGCTATCCGTACGAGGAACAGTGGCGCCCCTTGATTGCCACCAGCCTGATGCTGGGTCTGTTGGTGATGAGTTGCACGCGCGCCTTTTGGCGCTCCTGGATGATTCTGGTTTGGGTGCTGGTGCTCTCGCTGTTCTTCGCCCTCATGTATGGCAACGTCGCAGGCTTGAGCAAGGTCGAAACCGACCGTTGGGGCGGCTTGCCACTGACCATTTTGCTGTCCACCTTGTCGATGGTGTCGGCCTTCCCGATTGCGCTGGTTGTGGCGCTCGGGCGCCGTTCCAACCTGCCGGCGATCCGGACTTTCTGCACCATTTACGTCGAGCTGATTCGCGGCGTTCCGCTGATCTCGGTGCTGTTCATGGCCTCTTTCATGTTCCCGCTGTTCATGCCGCAGGGCTTTACGATCGATGTGCTGGTCCGTGTGCTGGTGGGCATCACACTGTTCTCCGCCGCCTACATGGCGGAAATCATCCGCGGCGGCTTGCAGGCCATACCCAAAGGGCAGATCGAGGCTGCAGCCACGCTGGGCCTGTCGTACTGGCAGACACAACGCAAGATCGTCCTGCCGCAGGCTCTGGCGATGGTCGTGCCCAGCATCATGAACAGCTTCATCGCGACTTTCATGGACACCTCGCTCGTGACCATCGTGAGCCTGTATGAACTCACGGGCGCCATGTCCATGGCTTTGAACTCCGACTCCGACTGGCGTCCGTTCAAGATCGAGGGCTATCTCTTCATCGCCCTGATCTATTTCGGCTTCTGCTTCACCATGTCCCGCTACAGCATCTGGGTGGAAAAGCATGTCAACAAGGGCAGGGCGCGTTGAGCCCCGCTGCCTGGCCGTCCCATTCATTCGTCTCACACTGAGTCCATCATGACCGAACCGATCATCAAATTTGACAAGCTCAACAAGTGGTATGGTAATAATTTTCACGTGCTGCGCGATATCAACCTGGATGTGGCGCCGGGCGAGCGCATCGTCATTTGCGGACCCTCGGGATCCGGCAAATCGACGCTGATCCGCTGCATCAACCGGCTCGAAGAACATCAGGAAGGCCATCTCTGGGTCGATGGTGTGGAAGTCACCGACGACGTCAAGGCCATCGACGCCATTCGCAAGGAAGTCGGCATGGTGTTTCAGCAGTTCAACCTGTTCCCGCACCTCACCGTGCTGGAAAACCTGACGCTTTCGCCCATGTGGGTCGGCAAGATGCCGAAGAAGGAAGCCGAAGAGCGCGCCATGACGCAGCTGCAGCGCGTGCGCATCGCCGAACAGGCAAACAAGTATCCGTTGCAGCTCTCGGGCGGCCAGCAGCAGCGCGTGGCGATCGCGCGCGCGCTTTGCCTGAAGCCCAAGGTCATGCTGTTCGACGAGCCGACTTCGGCGCTCGACCCCGAGATGATCAAGGAAGTGCTCGACGTCATGATCGAGATGGCCAGCCAGGGCATCACCATGCTGTGCGTCACGCACGAAATGGGCTTTGCCAAGGCGGTGGCCGATCGCGTGATCTTCATGGATGAGGGACAGATCGTCGAGCAGAACAATCCGCACGACTTCTTCAATAATCCGCAGAACGAGCGCAGCAAGGATTTCCTCTCCAAGATCCTGGGGCACTGAAGCACCGGGCCGGAGCGCAGCATGAACAGCCCTGACCGGCCAGGCAGCTCGATTGCCGACGTGCTAGGCTTGGAGGTCGGCCACTTCACCGATGCGCGCCGCCCGACCGGCTGCACCGTCATCATTGCGCGCGACGGTGCCGTGGCCGGTGCCGATGTGCGCGGCGCCGCACCGGGCACGCGCGAAACAGACTTGCTGCACCCCTCTAATCTGGTGGACCGCGTGCACGCCATTGTGCTGGCCGGCGGCAGCGCCTGGGGACTCGACGTGGCCGGCGGCGTCATGCGCTGGCTCGAAGAAAACAACATCGGCCTGCCCGTAGGCTTCGGCCTGGTGCCGATCGTCCCGGCCGCCGTGCTGTTCGACCTGCCGGTGGGCGATCACCGCATCCGGCCGGACGCCAATGCTGGTTATCAGGCCTGCGTCGTTGCCACGCGCGCAACGCCGGCACAGGGCAATGTCGGTGCTGGCGCCGGTGCCCTGGTCGGCAAGATGTTCGGTCTGGCGCGCGCGATGCGCGGCGGCATCGGCAGCGCATCGATCACGGTTAATGGCATCACGGTCGGCGCCATCATTGCCTGCAACGCCATGGGCGACATCGTCGATCCCGCCACCGGTGCCGTAATAGCCGGAGCGCGCACGGTCGATGGCATGTCACTGCTCGACAGTCGAGCCGCCTTGATGGCGGGCGAAGGGCCCAAGCCCGTGCTGGCCGGCACCAATACCACCATTGGCGTGATCGCCACCGACGCGGTGCTGACCAAGGCGCAGGCCCATCGCCTGGCGGTGGTGGCGCACGACGGACTGGCCCGCAGCATCAACCCGGTGCACACCATGTCCGATGGCGACACGCTATTCGCGCTGGGAACCGGCAAGTCCGGCAAGACCGCCGGCATGATGCTGCTCAGTACGCTGGCGGCCGAGGTGACCGCCCGCGCCGTGGTGCGGGCGGCGCTCGCAGCGCAGGGGCTGCACTGCGGCGACATGCATTGGCCCGCCGCCGCGGAGCTTGCTCAATCGGCTACTTGAGGGCCTTGAAGCGCATGCGGTGCGGCTTGGCGCCTTCTTCGCCCAGGCGCTTGCGCTTGTCGGCCTCGTATTCCTGGTAGTTGCCGTTGAAGAAAGTCCACTGGCTGTCGCCTTCGCAAGCCAGGATGTGGGTCGCGATGCGGTCCAGGAACCAGCGATCATGGCTGATCACCATGATGGAACCGGCAAACTCCAGCAAGGCATCTTCCAGCGCGCGCAGCGTTTCCACGTCGAGATCGTTGGACGGCTCATCGAGCATCAGCACATTGCCGCCGGCAATCAGGGTCTTGGCCAGATGCAGGCGACCGCGCTCGCCGCCGGACAAGGTGCCGACGCGCTTTTGCTGATCGGCGCCATTGAAATTGAAACGGCCGCAATAGGCGCGGCTGGCCATTTGGAACTTGCCGACGTTGAGGATGTCGAGTCCGCCTGAGACGTCTTCCCAGACCGTCTTCTCATTGGACAGGTCATCCCGGTTCTGATCGACAAACGCCATCTTGACGGTCGAGCCGATCTTGACTTCGCCGCTGTCGGGTTTCTCCTTGCCCGCGATCATGCGAAACAGCGTCGACTTGCCCGCGCCGTTGGGGCCGATGATGCCGACGATGGCGCCGGCCGGCACCTTGAAGCTCAGGTTGTCGATCAACAGGCGGTCGCCAAACGACTTGCTCACATTGACGAATTCGATGACCTCGTTGCCCAGGCGCTCGGCCACCGGGATGAAGATCTCGTTGGTCTCGTTGCGCTTCTGGTATTCGAAATCGGACAACTCCTCAAAGCGCGCCAGACGCGCCTTGCTCTTGGCCTGGCGTGCCTTGGGGTTCTGGCGCGACCATTCCAGTTCCTTCTTCAGCGCCTTGGCGCGTGACTCTTCGCCCTTCTGCTCCTGCACCAGGCGTTCTTGCTTTTGCTCCAGCCAGGAGCTGTAGTTGCCTTTGTAAGGCATGCCATTGCCGCGGTCGAGTTCCAGAATCCATTCGGCCGCGTTGTCCAGGAAATAGCGATCATGGGTAATCGCCACGACGGTGCCAGGGTAGCGCTGCAGGAATTGTTCCAGCCAGTCGACCGATTCGGCGTCCAGGTGATTAGTGGGCTCGTCGAGCAGCAGCATGTCGGGTTTCGACAGCAGCAAACGGCATAGCGCAACCCGGCGCTTCTCGCCGCCCGACAACACGCCGACCTTGGCTTCCCACGGCGGCAGGCGCAGTGCATCGGCGGCGATCTCGAGCTGGTGCTCGGAGTCCGTGCCGGCACTGCCGATGATGGCCTCCATCTTGGCCTGCTCCTCGGCCAGCGCGTCGAAGTCGGCGTCTTCCTCGCCATAGGCGGCGTAGATCTCTTCCAGACGCGCCTTGGCGTTGAGCACGTCGCCCATGCCGGCTTCCACGCATTCGCGCACGGTTTGCTCCGGATCGAGCTGCGGCTCCTGCGGCAGATAGCCGATATTGAGGCCAGCCATCGGGACGGCTTCACCTTCGAATTCCTTGTCAACACCGGCCATGATCTTGAGCAGCGTCGATTTGCCCGAACCATTGGTCCCCAGCACACCGATCTTGGCGCCCGGAAAGAAACTAAGGGAAATGTCCTTGAGAATGAAGCGCTTGGGCGGAACGATCTTGCCCAGGCGGTTCATCGAAAATACGTATTGAGCCATTGGTGTTGCGAACTTATTGCGTAAGAAGTAAAGACAGCATTATCGACGCATCGATGCGCGCGCCAGCAATCGTTTCAATACCATGCGACAATACGAGCTGTTGTGGCGCTTCAGTTGCCCACAATGCCAGCACCTTGCTGGGAACATGGCATCACGCCGCTGTTCCAACTTTGTACCCCATCTGCCTTTGACTGATCCGGCGCTCCGGCGCCGAGACAGGCCGATGCCATAGCGCCCAGGATTGGCGCCACACTATGAACTTTGAAGAACTCAATCTGGCTCCGGCCATTGTCAAGGCCGTGCTCGAGCAGGGTTACGAGACCCCGACCGCCATTCAGGCACAGGCGATTCCCGCCGTGCTCGAGGGCCACGACCTGCTTGGTGGCGCCCAGACCGGCACCGGCAAAACGGCGGCCTTCGTGCTGCCCATGCTGCACAAGCTCAGTGCCGAAGCCGCACCCAAAAACAAATTCGGCGGCGTCGGCATCCGCGCCCTCGTGTTAACCCCGACGCGTGAACTCGCGGCCCAGGTCGAGGAATCCGTCCAGACCTACGGCAAGTACCTGGAGCTGACATCAACCGTCGTCTTCGGCGGCGTCGGCATGAACCCGCAGATCAGCCGCGTCAAGAAGGGCGTCGACATCTTGGTGGCGACACCGGGCCGTCTGCTCGACCTGCTGCAGCAAGGCGTGCTCGACCTCGGTCAGGTGCAGATCCTCGTGCTCGACGAAGCCGACCGCATGCTTGACATGGGCTTCATCCATGACGTCAAGAAGGTGCTGGCCGTGGTGCCGCGCAACAAGCAGAGCCTGCTGTTCTCGGCGACATTCAGCGATGAAATCCGTGAACTCGCGGCCACGCTGCTGAAGGACCCGCTGAGCATCCAGGTGACACCGCGCAACACGACCGTGCAACGCATCACGCAGCTGATCCACCCGGTGGGCCGCGGCAAGAAGAAGGCGCTGCTGGCGCACATCATCAACGAGCACAACTGGAGCCAGGTGCTGGTCTTCACGCGCACCAAATTCGGCGCCAACAACGTGGCCGAATACCTGGTCAAGAACGGCATTCAGGCGCTGGCCCTGCACGGCAACAAGAGCCAGGCGGCGCGCACGCAGGCGCTGGCCGGCTTCAAGAGCGGCGACATCCGGGCCCTGGTGGCCACCGACATCGCGGCGCGCGGCATCGACATCGACGATCTGCCGCACGTCGTGAACTACGACATTCCCAACGTCTGCGAAGACTATGTGCACCGCATCGGCCGCACCGGCCGCGCCGGCGCCGACGGCACGGCCGTCAACCTCGTGTGCCTGGACGAAGAAGGCTTCATGCAGGCGATCGAACGCTTCACCAAGCAGGACATCCCGGTCAAGATCGTAGAAGGCTTCATGCCCGAACCGGGCGAGAAGGCCGAACCGATTGCCATGGGTCGCCAGACGATCTGGGGCGGCGCCGGCAAGCCGCCGAGCCGCGACGTCATGCAGGCCGCTGCCAAGGCCGCGCGTACCGAGATGATGACCAGGGTGCGTGAAAGCAAGGGCGCTGCAGGTGAACGCGGCGGCAATGCCGGCGGTGGCCGCGGTGGCAACGGCGGCGGTGGTCGTGGCGGCAATGGCGGCGGCGCGCGCAGCGGCGCACCTCGCAGCAACACGCCCAACCCGATGGGTGAGCCGCGCAACCAGCGTCCGGCGCAAGGGCGCGGCGGCTACTCCGATGGCCCGGCAGCTCCGGCGCGTGCGGCACAAGGCCAACCCGATCCGATGCGCACCAGTGTCGATATGATGGCCGAACGCGGCGCGCGGCGCGGCGGTGGTGGTTATGGCGGCAATCGCAGCGGAGGTTCCTATGCAGGATCAGGTGGACGCCCCGGCGGCACGGGTGGCTTTGGTGGCGGGGGCAACGGGTCTCGTGGGCCAGGCGGTTCTCGCGGCTCTTTTAGCCGATAAACGCTATGCGGCGGTCCACTGCGTGGGCCGGCGCGCACCGCCGATCCAGCACCCGAAACTGATCCAGCATGTGCTGGACCTGGCGGGTCTGAAAAAACTGCTGGGCATTGCGCACGTCGACGACGTGTTCATCGCGCTGGGCACGACGATCAAGACTGCGGGCAGCCAGGCTGCCTTCCGCGCTGTCGATTTCGACGCCGTCATCGCGGTCGCCCGCGCTGCAAAGGCGATTGGCGCGAGCCGGCTCGGTGTCGTCAGCGCCATGGGCGCAAGTCCACGCTCGAACGTCTTTTACAGCCGCGTCAAAGGCGAGATGGAAGAAGCGCTGGCCCAACTGGGCTACCAGACCCTGATCATCGCCCGGCCCTCGATGCTGGCGGGCGATCGCGCCGCGCTGGCGCAGCCGGAGCGTCCGGGCGAGCATCTTGCCCTGATCGCCACACGCTGGCTCAAACCCCTGATCCCCGCCAACTACCGAGCCATTGCCGGTGAAGCTGTGGCGCGCGCGCTGATCAACGCCGTGCAACAGACCAGGCAAGGCCGGCGGGTTCTGCTCTCGGGTGAAATGCAACCCCGGGACTGAAGCACAAGGCGCGCGACACGCGCCGAGCAACTCAATGCGGCGCAACCGGCCGCAGCAGCCAAGCCTGACGCGCCCCGCTGCCAACCGCCAAACCGACGGCCCAGAACACGACCGAGACGCCGACCACCGCGCCGGCTGTGCCGAATAGCAGCGGCATCATGACACTGGACGCATTGAGCGCCATCAGGCGCAAACCCAAGGCCTCGCCATGGCGCGCTTCCGGCGTGATCTGGTGCAGCGTGCTCATGATCATGGGCTGCACCGAACCGAGCGCCAGGCCCAGCAGCACCGAGCAGGTGCCCATGGCGAGCGCGGTCTGCATGAGCGGGTAGACCGAAAACAGCAATGCCGTCATCAGCATCGCAAAAGTGACCACCGCCCACTCGCGCACATGTGCCGCCACCCATGGCAGCATCAGGCGCACCAGCGTTGCCGCCAGCGCGAACGAGCCCAGGATCGTTCCGATCACGGACGCGCTGAAACCACGCTCGTGACCCAGCACCGGCACGACAAAGGTGTGCACATCCCAGCACGAGGACAACAGCCAGTTCACCAGCATGAGCCGGCGCATCAATGGCTCCTGCAGCAAGTCCCATGCTCTGCTCAAACCGGCGCCCGGCACGCTGAGAACCGGCGCCAGTTCCTGTGTTGCGCGCACCCAGAACCAGGTGGCCAGCGGCAGCACGGCCATCAAGGCAAAGGCGGCGCGAAAGCCGCTGTGGTCGATCAGCAAGCCCGCCGACAAGGGGCCGATGAAGTTCGATACCGCCGGTCCGATCGAGAGCCAGCTGAACACCTTCTTCAATTCGATTGCATTCTGTGCCGCGCGCCCGACATGGCGCTGCAGCGAGATCGACGCGACACCGGTGGCGCCACCGGTGAGCAAGGCGCTCAGGCACAGTACGGGAAAGACAGGAAAGGCCAGCGCCAGCGCCGCACCGGACGTTGCCGCGAGCACGGCCCAGCCGACCGGGCGCTTGAGACCATGGCGATCCGCATAACGGCCGGCCGGCAAGGCGAGAAAGACCTGCGTCAGCGCAAACAGCGCCAGCAGGAAACCGACGGCCAGCGCGCTGTAGCCCTCGCGCAGGGCCAGCAGGGGCGCGGCCATGCGCATGCCGGCCATGCTGGCGTGCACGCAGATCTGTCCGGCGATCAGGCGCGCCAGCGCGAAACGGGGGGCCGCGGCGGGCTCGTGCACCGCGCTCATTCCCCTGGCTTCAACGGGTCGGTGTCAAAGTCCTTGTCCATCGGAATCAGCGCCTGCACCTGCGGCTCCGGCAGCGCTTCAACCTTCTTGAGGGCGCGGCCCATGGCACGGCTGCGCGTCTCGGCACTGTCGATCGTCTTGAGCACGGTCTCGGTCTGCGCCTTAACCTTGGCCAGCACGTCGCCGAACTTGCCGAACTCGGTCTTGACCGCGCCCAGCACCTGCCAGACCTCGCTCGAACGCTTCTCCAGCGCCAGCGTGCGAAAGCCCATCTGCAGCGAGCTGAGCATAGCCAGCAGCGTCGTCGGCCCGGCCAGCGTGATGCGGTGCTCGCGCTGCAGCGCCTGCATCAGCCCCGGACGGCGCAGCACCTCGGCATACAGGCCCTCGGTCGGCAAGAACAGGATGGCAAAGTCGGTCGTATGCGGCGGCTCGACATATTTCTCGACGATCGATCTGGCCTCCAGCCGGATGCGCAACTCCAGCGCCTTGCCAGCGGCTTCAGCCCCGGCCACATCGGCGCGGCCCTGCGCGTCGAGCAGCCGCTCGTAGTCTTCATTGGGAAACTTGGCGTCGATCGGCAGCCACAGCGGCTCGCCATGCTCGGACTTGCCCGGCAGCTTGATCGCGAAATCGACCACATTCTTGCTGCCCGGGCGCGTTGCCACCTGCGCGCAGTACTGATCCGCCACCAGCACCTGCTCCAGCAGAGATGCGAGTTGCGCCTCGCCGAAAATGCCGCGCGTCTTGACGTTGGTGAGCAGGTGCTTGAGGTCACCGACACCGGCGGCCAGTGTCTGCATCTCGCCAAGGCCCTTGTGCACCTGCTCGAGACGGTCGGCGACCTGCTTGAAGCTCTCTCCCAGGCGCGCCTGCAAAGTGGTCTGCAGTTTCTCGTCCACCGTGGCGCGCATCTCGTCGAGCTTGGCCGCGTTGCTGGTCTGCAGTTGCGCCAGTTGCGCCTCCAGCGTCTGGCGTATCTCCGCCATGCGCCGGGCATTGGACTCGCTGACCGACTGCAACTGCTGCGTCAGGGTATCGGCCAGCGTCTTTTGCAGCAGCGTCAGCTGCTGACCGAAGGCATCGATCTGGGTGTTTTGCGTGCGCGTGGCCTCGGCCCCCTGCTGCACCAGCGACTGCTGAAAAGTCGCGAGATTCTGCGTCAGTTCCTGGCGCGCACCGCGCGCCGACTCGCTGATCTCGCGGCGCAATTCACGCTCCAGCCGGTCCAGTCGCTCGGCACTGGCCTGCAGCGCGGCAAGTAATTCCAGGCGCCCCTGCTCGGCGGCGAGCAGGGCTGCGGCATCGCGGCTGCGCCCGGCCAGCCACAGCAGCGCTGCACCATTGAAAACAGCCAGTGCCAGCAAAGCCCACAGTAATACGTCATTCAAACCGGTTTCCTCCAGGCCCCTATTGTTGTTCAAAACACGGCCCGCCTGATGCGGCGCGCGCCCAGCTGAATTTCAGAATGCCTTAAGTCGCCCGGTCTAGAGTCAATTGCCTGGGACACACGGGTCGAGTCCGGCATTCAGGGAGTCAACACCAAGTGAAGCGATCATTTTTCCTGGTGCCAGCGCTGCTGGCGGCCACCCTTGCGGCCTGCGGCGGCGGCGAGGACGGCGAAGGCGGCAGCCACGCAACGATGGCACCCGGCGGGAATTGCATGCGCTCAGGTTGCCACGGCAACTTCAGCGTCGCCGGCACCGTGTTCCCGAGCGCCACTTCGGGTGCCTCGGCCGGGCTGGCCAACCTGTCGGTCGTCGTCACCGACGGCAAACAGTGCGCAGACCATGCTGACCAGCAACAGCGCGGGCAACTTCTACACCAGCCAGTTGATGGCCTTGCCTTTGCAAAGCGTCTACGTGCTTCGCAATGGCACGCGCACCGACATGTCGGGCACCCCGACGGGCGCCTGTGTCGCATGTCACAGCCTGGGAAGCGAATTGGGCGCGGTCTACGCCAACCGAGCCTTTGCCATGCGCCGCGCAACTACCTGCGCGCTGGCGGCAGATCGGTGCAACTGCCGTGCGCCACTTCGGCCGCCATGCCGATGCTCTCACCCAGCGTCGGGTGCGGATGAATGGTCTTGCCGATGTCGATGGCGTCGGCGCCCATCTCGATGGCCAGCGCGATCTCGCCGATCATGTCGCCGGCGTGCGTGCCGACCATGCCGCCGCCCAGGATCTTGCCGTGACCGTGCGCCTCGGGTGAATCGTCGAACAGCAGCTTGGTCACGCCTTCGTCGCGCCCGTTGGCGATGGCGCGGCCGGACGCGGTCCAGGGGAACAGGCCCTTCTTCACCTTGATGCCCTGCGCCTTGGCCTGGTCTTCGGTCAGGCCGACCCAGGCGACTTCGGGGTCGGTGTAGGCCACGCTCGGAATGACGCGGGCATTGAACGCCGCTGCCGCCAGTTCCTTGTTGCCCTGCTGCTCGCCCGCAATCACCTCGGCCGCCACATGGGCCTCGTGCACCGCCTTGTGTGCCAGCATCGGCTGACCTACGATGTCGCCGATGGCGAAGATGTGCGGCACATTGGTGCGCATCTGGATGTCGACATTGATGAAGCCGCGATCCGTCACTGCCACGCCGGCCTTGTCGGCGGCGATCTTCTTGCCGTTGGGCGTGCGGCCCACCGCCTGCAGCACGAGGTCGTAGGTCTGCGGCGCCGGGGCCGCGGCGCCCTCCTCGGTTGCGGCAAACGTCACTTCGATGCCTTGCGGCGTCGCCTTGGCGCCGACTGTCTTCGTCTTCAACATGATGTTGTCGAAACGCGGCGCGTTCATCTTCTGCCAGATCTTCACGAGGTCCCGGTCCGCGCCCTGCATCAGGCCGTCGAGCATTTCCACTACGTCCAGGCGCGCGCCCAGCGTGCTGTAAACCGTGCCCATCTCCAGGCCGATGATGCCGCCGCCCAGGATCAGCATGCGCTTGGGGACTTCCTTGAGCGCCAGGGCGCCGGTGGAATCGACCACGCGCGGGTCCTCGGGCATGAAGGGCAGGCGAACCGCCTGCGAACCCGCCGCAATGATGCAATTCTTGAAGCCGATGGTCTGCGTCTTGCCGTTCTTGTCCTGTGCGACGCCGCTGGTCTCTTCGACCTGCACATGATTCGGTCCAACAAAAGCGCCGTAGCCGCGCACGACGGCGACCTTGCGCATCTTGGCCATCGCCGCCAAGCCGCCGGTCAGCTTGGTAACGACCTTTTCCTTGTGGCTGCGCAGCTTTTCGATGTTGACGACCGGGGCGCCGAAATCGACGCCCAGCGCTGCCATGTGACTGACCTCGTCGATGACCGCGGCCACATGCAGCAGCGCCTTGGACGGGATGCAGCCGACGTTGAGACAGACACCACCCAACGACGCATAACGCTCGACCAGGATCACCTTGAGGCCGAGGTCAGCCGCGCGAAACGCCGCCGAGTAGCCACCCGGGCCGGCGCCCAGCACCAGCAGGTCGCACTCCTGATCGACCGTGCCGGCAAAACTCGCAGCGGCCGGAGCTGCTGTGATGGCAGTCGACATGATCGTTGCGGCCGGGACTTTCGAGCCATCCCCCGGCAAGGGGGAGGGTTGGGGTGGGGGTGAGCCAGCTTGCCCCGAAGGGGAACTCGTCTCGCTGCTTTCAAGCAGCAAGACGAGAGACCCTTCTTTAACCTTGTCACCGAGCTTGACTTTGAGCTCTTTCACAACGCCCGCATGCGATGAGGGAATTTCCATCGAGGCCTTGTCGCTCTCGACCGTGATCAGGCTCTGCTCGGCGCGGATTGTGTCACCGGGTTTGACCATGAGTTCGATCACGGTCACTTCGGCGAAGTCGCCGATGTCGGGAATTTTGATGTCGAGGGTTGCCATTTGTTCTTCCTAATCAGTCTCTTCTAGTTCTTGCCAGTTGGGGTCAGAGCACGTTTGCTTCGCAATGTGGCCTGACCCCCAAGGTCTTACAAAAGCACCCTGCGGAAATCACCCAGAATCTGCCCCAGGTACACGTTGAAGCGGGCCGCGCCGGCGCCGTCGATGACGCGGTGATCCCAGCTCAGCGAAAGCGGCAGCATCAGGCGCGGCTGGAAGGCCTTGCCGTCCCACACCGGCTCGATGGTGGACTTGCAGACGCCGAGAATCGCAACCTCGGGCGCATTGATGATGGGCGTGAAGTAACGCCCGCCGATGCCGCCCAGGCTAGAGATCGTGAAGCCGGCACCGGTCATTTCGGCCGGGGTCAATTTGCCGTCGCGCGCCTTCTTCGCCAGTTCGCTCATCTCCTGCGAGATCTGGAAGATGCCTTTCTTATCGGCATCCCTGATCACGGGCACCATCAGGCCGTTCGGTGTGTCGGCCGCAAAGCCGATGTGGAAGTACTGCTTGAGCACAAGCTGATCACCGTCGATGCTGGAATTGAATTCCGGGAACTTCTTCAGCGCCGCGACGCAGGCCTTGATCAGGAACGCGAGCATGGTGACCTTGATGCCGGACTTCTCGTTCTCCTTGTTGGTGGCGACGCGGAAGGCTTCGAGGTCGGTGATGTCGCAATCGTCGTGATTCGTGACATGCGGGATCATGACCCAGTTGCGGTGCAGGTTGGCCGCGCTGATCTTCTTGATGCGCGGACGGTCTTTGCGCTCGACCGGGCCGAACTTGGTGAAATCGACCTGCGGCCAGGGGAGCAGCCCGAGGCCGGCACCGTCGTTGCCGCCAGCCGGTTTAGCCTGTGCCGCAGCGGCCGTCTGTGTGGCGCCGCTCATCACCAAGCGCGTGAAGTTGCGGATGTCGAGGTCGGTGATGCGGCCTTTGAGGCCGCTGCCCTTGACCTCGCCGAGCGGCACGCCGAGCTCGCGCGCGAACTTGCGCACCGAGGGCGACGCGTGCGGCAGGCCGACGGTGCTGGCACTCGGGTTGTGCGCCGGCTCCGCAGTTGCCAGCACTGCGGCCGCACTGACAGGAGCGCTCGCTGCAGCAGCGGCCACCGCAGCAGGCGCTGCTGCAGCGGCAGCAGCGGGCGCAACGGCCGCGGCTGGCGTGGCCTGCGGCGCCGGGGCCGGGGCCGGGGCCGCAGGCTGCACCGCGCCTTCTGCCGCTTCAAGCAACAGGACCAGCGAACCCTCCTTGACCTTGTCGCCGAGCGCGACCTTGAGTTCCTTGACGACGCCGGCGTGGCTCGACGGAATCTCCATCGACGCCTTGTCGGACTCGACCGTGATCAGCGACTGCTCGGCCTTGATCGTGTCACCGGGCTTGACCATCAGTTCGATCACGGTCACTTCGGCGAAGTCGCCGATATCGGGCACTTTGATTTCTATTAAAGACATGCGTGTCTCCTTGTTCTTGTTGTTCAGGCGTGCAACGGGTTGACCTTGTCGACCGCGATGCCGTACTGCGCAATCGCAGCCGCGACCTTGGCCACCGGCACCGTGCCTTGTTCGCTCAGCGCCTTGAGCGCGGCGACCACGATGTAATGGCGATTGATCTCGAAATGCTCGCGCAGCCTGGAGCGGAAATCGCTGCGGCCATAGCCGTCGGTGCCCAGCACCTTGTAGACGCGGCCAGCCGGAATGAAGGAGCGGATCTGCTCGGCATAGGCCTTGATGTAGTCGGTTGATGCCACAACCGGGCCCACGTGCTTTTCAAGCTGCGCGGCGACGAAGGGCACGCGCTGCGTGCCGGTCGGATGCAGCAGATTGTGGCGCTCGCAGTCCTGGCCGTCGCGCGCCAGTTCGTTGAAGCTCGGGCAGCTCCAGACGTCGGCCGCAATGCCCCAGTCCTTCTGCAGCAGTTCCTGCGCCGCGATCGATTCGCGCAGGATGGTGCCGGAGCCGAGCAACTGCACGCGCGCAGCCTCGCCCTTGGCCGCAGCGGCGCCGGGCTTGCACAGATACATGCCCTTGATGATCTGCTCTTCGGTGCCGGCCGTCAGACCGGGCATGGCGTAGTTCTCGTTGAGCAGCGTGATGTAGTAGTAGACGTTGTCCTGCTTCTCGACCATGCGCTTGAGGCCATGGTGCAGAATGACGCCGACTTCGTGCGCGAACGTCGGGTCATAGGCGACGCAGTTCGGAATGGTGCCGGCCAGGATGTGGCTGTGACCGTCCTCGTGCTGCAGGCCTTCCCCGTTGAGCGTGGTGCGCCCGGACGTGCCGCCGAGCAGGAAGCCGCGCGCCTGCATGTCGCCGGCAGCCCAGGCCAGATCGCCGATGCGCTGGAAGCCGAACATCGAGTAGTAGACGTAGAACGGCACCATGATGCGGTTGTTCGTGCTGTAGCTGGTGGCCGCCGCGATCCAGCTCGCCATGCCGCCGGCCTCGTTGATGCCTTCCTGCAGGATCTGCCCGGCCTTGTCTTCCCGGTAGTACATGACCTGATCCTTGTCGACCGGCGTGTACTGCTGGCCGTCCGGGTTGTAGATGCCGATCTGGCGGAACAAGCCTTCCATGCCGAAGGTGCGCGCCTCGTCGACCAGGATCGGCACCACGCGCGGACCCAGGGCCTGGTCGCGCAGCAGCGTGGTCAGGAAGCGCACGTAGGCCTGCGTCGTCGAGATCTCGCGGCCCTCGGCCGTCGGGTCGATCACCGACTTGAAGATCTCCAGCGCCGGCACGGTGAACTGCTCATCGGCCTTGGTGCGGCGGTGCGGCAGGTAGCCGCCCAGCGCCTGGCGTCGCTCATGCAGGTAGCGCATCTCTGGCGTGTCGTCGGCCGGCTTGTAGAACGGAATGTCGGCGATCTGGCTGTCGGGCACCGGGATGTTGAAGCGATCGCGAAACAGCTTGATGTCTTCGTCGGTCAGCTTCTTGGTCTGGTGCACATTGTTCTTGCCCTCGCCGCTTTTGCCCATGCCAAAACCCTTGACGGTCTTGATCAGCAGCACGCTGGGCTGGCCCTCGTGCTTGACCGCAGCGTGGTAGGCGGCGTAGACCTTCTGCGGGTCGTGGCCGCCCCGGCGCAGGTTCCAGATGTCGTCATCGCTCATCTTGGCGACCATCGCCGCCGTGCGCGGATCGCGTCCGAAGAAATGCTCACGCACGTAGGCGCCGTCATTGGCCTTGAACGACTGGTAGTCGCCGTCGAGCGTGTCCATCATCAGCTTGCGCAGGGCGCCGTCCTTGTCGCGCGCCAGCAGCGGGTCCCAGTTGCTGCCCCACAGCAGCTTGATGACGTTCCAGCCCGCGCCGCGGAACTCGCCTTCGAGTTCCTGGATGATCTTGCCGTTGCCGCGCACCGGACCATCGAGCCGCTGCAGGTTGCAGTTGATGACGAAGATCAGGTTGTCGAGCTTCTCGCGCGCCGCCAGGCCGATGGCACCGCGGCTCTCCACCTCGTCCATCTCGCCGTCACCGCAGAAGACCCAGACCTTGCGCTTGGAGGTGTCGGCGATGCCGCGCGCATGCAGGTACTTCAGGAAGCGCGCCTGGTAGATCCCCATCAGCGGCCCCAGGCCCATGGAGACAGTCGGGAACTGCCAGAACTCGGGCATCAGCTTGGGATGCGGATAGCTCGACAAGCCCTTGCCGCCGACTTCCTGGCGGAAGTTGAGCAGTTGCTCTTCCGTCAGGCGCCCTTCCATGTAGGCGCGGGCGTAGACCCCGGGCGCCACATGGCCCTGGATGTAGAGGCAGTCACCGCCGTGGTCCTTGCTCTCGGCGTGCCAGAAATGGTTGAAGCCGGCGCCGAACATGTGGGCCAGCGAAGCGAAGGAACCGATGTGGCCGCCGAGGTCGCCGCCGTCCACCGGATGATGGCGGTTGGCCTTGACCACCATGGCCATCGCGTTCCAGCGCATGTAGGCGCGCAGGCGCTCTTCAATCTCGATATTGCCGGGGCAGCGTTCTTCCTGGTCGGCTTCGATCGTGTTGACATAGCCGGTGTTTGCGGAAAACGGCATGTCGATGCTGCTTTCACGCGCGTGCTCCAGCAACTGTTCGAGCAGGAAGTGGGCCCGCTCGGGCCCTTCGCTCTGGATCACGGCGGACAGGGCGTCCATCCATTCGCGGGTTTCCTGGCTGTCGGTGTCAGCGGCGCTCAGGCCGGACGAATTCTCGGGAACTGCGGACATGCGGGTCTCCTGTGTTTTGACGTAATTTAGTGCAGTTCGCAAATTCTCTCATACTTCTTTCAAAATTCCAAATGGTGCTACGTGATTTCATAATGCAGTATTTTGTGTCGCTCTAAGCGCGTCAGGCCGACAAGGCCTCGCCTACACTTCGTCCCATGCCTCTGCCCCGCCCGCCCGCCCTGCCAAACGCCATCGCGCGCACGCCCCGGATGCGGCTGCAACACTGGTGGCGGCGCCAGACCCCGCAACGCCAGGACCGCTTCGCCATGCTGGCGCCGCTGGCCGCCGTGCTGCTCTTCATGGCCGCGATCGTGACTGCCTTCGGCTACTTGCGGCTGGAGGAAATCGACCGCGAACAGGAAGCCGTCAAGCGCGACGTCGAATACACGCAGCAGCGCCTGCGGCTGCGCCTGTTGGAACGCCAGGAGCAGCTGATGCGCATGGCGCGCGAAATGTCCAATCGCGAGATGGGCGGCGAGGATTTCCAGGGCCGCGCCGAAGCCCTGATCAACCGCTACCCGGAACTGCAAAGCCTGAGCTGGATCGATGAGCACAAGCGAATCCTGGCCAGCTCGAACAGCGCCGGCCTGTCGATCAACCAGCACCGGTCGGTCAGCAGCCTGCTGCTGATGGACGAGACCGAAAAGGCTTACGCGCTGGCGCGTGACCTGCAGCAGCCGATCTACGCGCAGCGCACGGCCACCCCGAACGAATCGGCCACGCTGCAGTTGCACATTCCGCTCAACGAGCTGGCCCGCTTCTCCGGCGAGCTGCTGGCGGAGTACTCGGTGGACGGCCTGTTTGCGTATGGCGTGCCGGCCGAGGTCTCGGCCCGCTACGCGATTTCATTGCACGATGCAAAAGGCGGCCTGCTGGCCGGCACCAGCATCGCGGCGCGCAATCTGGCGAGCCACCCGCTGCCCTGGGACAGCCCGGTCAACGCCTACGAAGTGCCGGTCTCGCCGGTCGGCAATGGCCTGATCATCCGGGGCGAGGCCTACCGCACCTCGCTCGGCGTCATCGGCAGTGGCCTGTTCTGGCTGGTGACGGCCCTGAGCGCGATGACGGCCTGGATGCTGATCGCCAACTGGCGTCACACGCGCCGGCGCATGCGCGCGCAGCAGGCGCTGGTGTCGGAAACCGTGTTCCGCCGCGCCATGGAGAACTCGATGCTGACCGGCATGCGCGCGCTCGATCTGCAGGGCCGCATCACCTATGTCAACGCGGCCTTTTGCCAGATGACCGGATGGTCCGAGTCGGAACTGGTCGGGCGCACCGCCCCCTTCCCCTACTGGCCCGAGGCTGATCGCGACAAACTGAACTCGCAATTGGAAGAAGAACTGTCGGGCAAGGTCGATCCGAGCGGTGTCCAGTTCTGCGTCAAGCGGCGTGACGGCTCGCTGTTCGACGCCCGGCTCTATGTGGCACCGCTGATCGACGCCCGTGGCGTACAGACCGGCTGGATGACGTCGATGACCGACATCACCGAACCGAACCGCATCCGCGACCAGCTGTCGGCATCGCACGAGCGCTTCACCACCGTGCTCGAAGCATTGGACGCCTCCATTTCCGTCGCACCGCTGGGCAGCGACGAGCTGCTGTTCGCCAACAAGCTGTACCGCCTGTGGTTCGGCACACAGGCCGGCGGCCATCTGCAACTGGTCGCTGAAGCCGGCATGCCGGCCACGCCGCCGAGCGACGAGTCGCTCGACAACGTCGACGCCTTCGCCGGGTTGCCGACCAACTCGCTGCCCGACACCGAGGCGGAGAGCGCCGAGATCTACCTCGATGCGCTGGGCAAATGGCTGGAGGTCCGCACGCGCTACCTGAGCTGGGTTGACGGCCGGCTGGCGCAGATGGTGATCGCCACCGACATCACGGCGCGGCGCATCGCCGAGGCGCAGTCGGCGGCACAGACCGAGCGCGCGCAGAGCGCGAGCCGCCTGATCACCATGGGCGAGATGGCGTCGGCCGTGGCGCATGAGCTCAACCAGCCGCTCACCGCCATCAACAACTACTGCAACGGCATGGTGTCGCGCATCAAGGGCCAGCAAATCAGCGAGGAAGACCTGCTCGGCGCGCTGGAGAAGACTGCCAAGCAGGCGCAGCGCGCCGGCCAGATCATTCAACGCATCCGCTCCTTCGTCAAACGCAGCGAGCCCAACCGCTCGCTGTCGGACATTGCCAGCATGGTGGACGAAGCGCTCGAACTCGCGGAAATCGAAATGCGTCGGCGCAATGTGCGCCTCACGCACCAGGTCGCGCCGCGCATGCCGGCCCTGCTGGTGGACCCGATCCTGATCGAGCAGGTGCTGGTCAACCTGCTGAAAAACGCGGCCGATTCGATCGACTCGGCGCAGCGCCCGACGGCGCAGCGCAGCGTCAAACTGGGCGTGGCGCCCGCCATCGTGGACGACAAGCCGGTGATCGAATTCACGGTCACCGACACGGGCCAGGGCCTGGCGCCCGAAGTCATGGCTCGGCTCTATGAATCCTTTTATTCAACCAAGGCCGACGGCATGGGCATCGGCCTGAGCTTGTGCCGCTCGATTGTCGAATCGCACCTGGGCCGGATGAAGGCCGAGAACATCTACAATGGCGCGGAGGTAACAGGGTGCTGCTTCTCGTTCTGGATTCCGGTCAAGGAATCCGCGCCGCCATCGGCATCGCGCTCACCTCAACGAACCAAGGACTCCAGGGTAAATCCGGGATAAAGCATGAGTTTGATACCGAAAAAAGGCACGGTCTACGTAGTGGACGACGACGAGGCCGTCCGCGATTCGCTGCAATGGCTGCTCGAGGGCAAGGAATACCGCGTTCGCTGCTTTGAATCAGCCGAGTCGTTCCTGAGCCGCTACGACGCGCGCGAGGTCGCCTGCCTGATCGTCGACGTGCGCATGGGCGGCATGACCGGCCTTGAGTTGCAGACCCGCCTGATCGAGGGCCACTCGCCGCTGCCGATCGTCTTCATCACCGGCCATGGCGACGTGCCGATGGCGGTCGACAGCATGAAGAAAGGCGCGATGGACTTCATCCAGAAGCCGTTCAAGGAAGACCAGCTGGTCACCCTGGTCGAGCGCATGCTGGACCAGGCCAAGGACACCTTCGCCGAGCACCAGAGCGCAGCCAACCGCGGCGCGCTGATGGCGCGCCTGACGCTGCGCGAGGCGCAGGTGCTCGAACGCATCGTGGCCGGACGCCTGAACAAGCAGATTGCCGACGACCTGGGCATCAGCATCAAGACGGTGGAGGCGCACCGCGCCAACATCATGGAAAAGCTCAATGCCAACACGGTGGCCGATCTGCTCAAGATCGCTTTGGGACAAGCCGCCGCCAAAGCCTGAACTTCCTTCTTTATCGCCCCGACGCCCGCACCATCCGGACCCGCGGGCGTCCTCACTTATGGAACTGAAATCGTGACGCAACAGACATTCGGCCAGATCATCGACGGCATCGCCCTCTCCACCCAGCTGCGCAGCGAAGTCGCCAGGCGCGTAACGGCGCTCAAGGCGCGCGGCGTGACGCCCGGCCTGGCCGTCATCCTTGTCGGCGAGGACCCGGCCAGCGCCGTCTACGTGCGCAACAAGGTCAAGGCCTGCGCCGACACCGGCGTGCGCTCGGTCTTCGAAAAATACGAAGCCACGCTGTCCGAGGCCGAGCTGCTCGCGCGCATCGCCACGCTCAATGCCGACCCGACCGTGCACGGCATTCTGGTGCAGATGCCGCTGCCCAAGCACATCGATCCGCACAAGGTGATCGAGGCCATCTCGGTGAGCAAGGACGTGGACGGCTACGCCACCCTGAGCGCCGGCGAACTGATGACCGGCGCGCCGGGTTTCCGGCCCTGCACGCCCTATGGCTGCATGAAGCTGATCGAGAGCACCGGCATCAACCTGCGCGGCAAGCACGCGGTCGTGATCGGCCGCAGCAACACTGTGGGCAAGCCGATGGCGCTGCTGCTGCTGCAGGCCAATGCCACGGTCACCGTGTGCCACAGCGCAACGGCCGACATCGGCCACCACACGCGCCAGGCCGACCTGATCGTCGCCGCGGTGGGCAAACGCAATGTGCTGACGGCCGACATGGTCAAGCCGGGCGCCATCGTCATCGACGTCGGCATGAACCGCACCCCCGAAGGCAAGCTCTGCGGCGACGTCGACTATGAAGGCGTGCGCAAGCTGGCCAGCCACATCACGCCGGTGCCCGGCGGCGTCGGCCCCATGACCATCACCATGCTGCTGGTCAACACCCTTGAAGCCGCCGAGGGCGCCGCAAAGTAAGGGCACGGCGGGATGACCCGCCGCCTGCGAACCTGTTCCGTCACCCAGGAATCCTGATCCATGAACAACCCTTTGCTTTCCTTCGACGAACTGCCGCACTTTGACCGCATCTCGCCGGCGCACGTGGCCCCGGCGATCGATGAATTGCTGACGCACGCCAACGCGGCGCTGCAGGCCGTGACGGCGGACGCTTTTCCCGCGCAGTGGGGCGAGATCGCGCGCGTGCTCGATGTGTCGCTCGAAAAGCTCGGGCGCGCCTGGGGCGTCGTGAGCCACCTCAACAGCGTGGTCGACACGCCCGAACTGCGCGCCGCCTACAACGCCGCGCTGCCCAAGGTCACCGAGTTCTTCACGCGCCTGGGCGCCGACGAGCGGCTCTACGCCAAGTACAAGGCGATCGAGACGGCGGCGCTCAACAGCGAGCAGCGCCAGGCGCACAAGAACGCCATGCGCAATTTCGTGCTCGGCGGCGCGGAGCTGACCGGCGCGGCGCGCGAGCGCTTCGCGGCGATCCAGGAGCGCCAAGCCGAGCTGAGCCAGAAGTTCAGCGAGAACGCGCTCGACGCCACCGATGCCTTCGCCTATTACGCACAGGAATCCGAACTCGCCGGCGTGCCGGCGGACGTGCAGCAGGCAGCGCTGGCCGCCGCCAAAGCCGAAGGCACGAGCGGCTACAAGCTCACGCTCAAGATGCCGTGCTACCTGCCGGTGATGCAATTCGCCCACAGCAGCGCGCTGCGCGAAAAGCTCTACCGCGCCTACGTCACGCGCGCCTCCGACCAGTCGGATTCGCAGACGCGCCAGTACGACAACTCGGCCCTGATCGCCGAAATGCTGGCGCTGCGCCTCGAAGAAGCCCGCTTGCTTGGCTACCGCAATTTCGGCGAGATCTCGGTCGTGCCGAAGATGGCCGAGTCGCCCGAGCAGGTGATCAGCTTCCTGCGCGATCTCGCGACGCGCGCGCGCCCGTTCGCCGAGCGCGACCTGGCCGACCTGCGCGCCTTTGCGGCGGAGCAGCTGCAATTGAACGATCCGCAGGCCTGGGATTGGGCCTATGTCAGCGAGAAGCTCAAGGAAGCGCGCTACGCCTTCAGCGAGCAGGAGGTCAAGCAGTACTTCCCGGCGCCCAAGGTCCTGGCCGGCCTGTTCAAGATCGTCGAGACCCTGTTCGACGTGCGCATCAGCCTCGATCGCGCGACGATCTGGCACAGCGATTTCGCGTTCTATCGCATTGAGCGCGGCAATGCGCTGATCGGGCAGTTCTACCTCGATCCATCGGCGCGCACCGGCAAGCGCGGCGGCGCCTGGATGGACGACATGCGCACGCGCTGGCTGCGCCCGGACGACGGGCAGCTGCAGACCCCGGTCGCCTACCTGGTGTGCAACTTCGCGCACGGTCTGGGCGAGCAGCCCGCGCTGCTCACGCATGACGACGTCACTACCCTGTTCCACGAATTCGGCCACGGCCTGCATCACCTGCTGACGCAGGTCAACGAGCGCGACGTCTCGGGCATTAGCGGCGTCGAGTGGGACGCGGTGGAGCTGCCGAGCCAGTTTATGGAGAACTTCTGCTGGGAATGGGATGTGATCAAGGGCATGAGCGCGCATGTCGACACCGGAGCGCCCTTGCCGCGCGAACTGTTCGACAAGATGCTGGCGGCGAAGAACTTCCAGAGCGGCATGCAGACGCTGCGCCAGATCGAGATGGCGCTGTTCGACATGCTGCTGCACACCGCGCACGACCCGGCACTGGACCTGATGCCGCTGCTGCAACAGGTGCGCTCCGAAGTCGCCGTGCTGCAGCCGCCCGAGTGGAACCGCACCGCGCACACCTTCAGCCACATCTTCGCCGGCGGCTACGCGGCCGGGTACTACAGCTACAAGTGGGCCGAGGTGCTCAGCGCCGACGCCTACGCCGCGTTCGAGGAAACAATCGGTAAGGATGGCTTGCCAAACGTGGAAACCGGTAGAAAATACCGACAAGCCATTCTGGAAGCCGGAGGCAGCCGCCCCGCGATGGAATCATTCAAGGCGTTTCGTGGACGAGAACCCACACTCGAGGCCTTGCTGCGCCATCAGGGCATGACCGTACAAACCTGAGGAGGTCCGACTTGAACACCTTGAACCGTCCGCGAATTTCGACCCGCAGCGCACTGGCCGGCGCCGTTTGCGCCGCCATGCTGCTCCTGTGCGGCGCAGCACAGGGCCAGGTCATCTACCGCATCGTGAGCCCCGACGGCCGCGTCACCTTCTCCGACAAGCCGCCCCTGGCTGGCGAGAACGCCACGGCGCTGGGCGTCGGCGGACGCCAGGGGGCCCCGACCAGCGCGAGCCTGCCACCCGAACTGCGCCAGGTGGCCGGAAAATATCCGGTCACCCTGTACACGGCGGCCAACTGCGTGCCCTGCGGCCAGGGCCGTGAACTGCTTGGCGGACGCGGCATCCCGTTCGCGGAAAGAGTCGTCGGCACGCCAGCCGATTCGGCGGCGCTGCAGCGCATCAGCGGTGACACGTCGCTGCCCTTCCTGACCATCGGCAGCCAGCAGATCAAGGGTTTCTCCAGTTCGGAATGGAATCAGTTCCTGGACGCTGCGGGTTATCCGGGCTCATCAGTCCTGCCCGCGAGCTACCGCAACCCATTGCCGACGCCCTTGGTTGCAGTGCAGGTGGCAGCCCCGACCGCGCGGCCGGAGGACGCCCAAAAGCAGAACCCGGCTGCCGTGTCCAATCAGCCGGCAGCCGACAGCGTCGCCAATCCGGCCGGGATCAAGTTCTAGGGCCGTCTCAGAAGTTCAGCGTCCTGACGCCGCCAGGGGCGGCCAGCAGGCAGACCTGTGCCTTCTGGAAGGCAAACACGCCAACCGTCACCACGCCGGGCCACTGGCTCACTTGCGCCTCGAAGGCGCGCGGATCGCTGATACGCAAACCGCTCACGTCGAGCAGCAGCTGGCCGTTGTCGGTCACCAGCGGCTGGCCCGTGCCGCCGGTCTGGAGGCGCACCCGGGCCTGCCCGCCCATCGCGGCAAAGGCACGGATCAAACGCTGCACCGCCATCGGAATGACCTCGACCGGCACCGGATACGTGCCCAGCGTCTGCACCAGCTTGGATTCATCGACGATGCAGACAAACCGGCGCGATTGCGCAGCCACGATCTTCTCGCGCGTCAGCGCCGCGCCGCCGCCCTTGATCATGTTGCCGTGCTGGTCGATCTCGTCGGCGCCGTCGATGTAGACCGCGAGCTCTTCAACCGCATTGGCATCGAAGACCGGTATGCCGATGGCCCGCAGGCGCGCCGTGCTGGCCTCGGAGGCGGAGACGACGCCCTTGATTTGATCCTTCATGTCGGCCAGCGCCTCGATGAACTTGTTCACGGTGGAGCCGCTGCCGACACCGATGATCTCGCCCGGCACGACGAAGCGCAGCGCGGCCTGGCCGACCAGCGTCTTGAGTTCGTCCTGGGTCAGCTGGGGCTTGGCTTGGGCGCTTGGGTTTGTCATCGGTGAAAATCGCTGAAGTTAAGAAGAATACTTTTCAGGAATTATCCAATGTCTCTCGTGCCCTACGCCCTGACGCGCCGATTTTTGTTCAGCCTCGATCCGGAAGCCGCGCATGAGCTGACCATGCAGGCCCTGGCCGGCACGCAGGGCACGCCGCTGCAATGGGCCTATGGCGCCGAGCGCATCGAAGACCCGGTCGAACTCGCGGGCCTGAGCTTTCCGAACCGCGTCGGCATGGCCGCCGGCCTGGACAAGAACGCGCGCTGCATCGACGGCCTGGGCGCGATGGGCTTCGGCTTTGTCGAAGTCGGCACCGTGACGCCGCTAGCGCAAAGCGGCAACCTGAAGCCGCGCATGTTTCGCCTGCCGGCGGCGCAGGCCCTGATCAACCGTCTGGGCTTCAACAACGAGGGGCTGGCCGCCTTCATCGCCAACGTCCGGCGCTCGGCCTTCTACCGCCAGCGCCACCTGCAGCACCATGCGCCGCGACCGGCGCGACCGATGCTGCTGGGCCTGAACATCGGCAAGAACGCCGCCACGCCGATCGCGCAGGCCACCAGCGACTACCTGGCCTGCCTGGATGGCGTCTACCCCTATGCCGACTATGTCGCGGTCAACATCTCGAGCCCCAATACGCAGAACCTGCGCACGCTGCAAAGCGACGAAGCGCTCGACGGCCTGCTCGGCGCGCTGGCCGAGCGGCGCGAACTGCTGGCGAGCCGGGCGGCCGACGATCAACCGGCGCGGCGCGTGCCGATCTTTGTCAAGATCGCGCCCGACCTCGATGAGGCGCAGGTGCAGGCGATTGCCGCGGCCCTGAAGCGCCACGGCATGGACGGCGTGATCGCCACCAACACCACGCTCTCGCGCGACGCCGTCAAGGGCCAACCGCATGCCGAAGAGGCCGGCGGCCTGTCCGGCGCGCCGGTGCTGGCGCCGAGCAACCGCGTCATTGCGCAACTGCGCGGCGCGCTGGGCCAGGGCTTCCCGATCATCGGCGTCGGCGGCGTCATGAGCGCCGAGGACGCGGTGAGCAAGATCAGGGCCGGCGCGGACGTCGTGCAGATCTATACCGGCCTGATCTACCGCGGACCGGACCTGGTGCGGCAAGCCGCTGCCCTGATCAAGAAAACATTCTGAGGACGTCGTCGGCGATCGCCAGGCTGCTGGTCAGCCCGGGCGATTCGATGCCGAACAGGTTGACCAGACCCGGCACACCGTGCGCGCGCGGACCCTGGATCAGGAAGTCGCAAGCCGCCTGCTGCGGCGCGTGGATCTTGGGCCGGATGCCGGCGTAGCCCGGGACGAGGGCGCCGTCGGCAAGGCCCGGCCAGTACTTGCGCACCTCGGCGTAGAACGCTTCGCCACGACGCGCATCGACCGTCAGGTCATCGGCCGAATCAACCCACTGCACATCGGGTCCGAACTTGGCCTGGCCGCCCAAGTCGAGCGTGAGGTGCACGCCCAGGCCGGCGGCCTGCGGCACCGGGTAGATCAGATGGCGAAACGGCGCGCGGCCCGACAGCGTGAAGTAATTGCCCTTGGCGAAATAAGCCTGGGGCACATGGCGCGGGTCCAGTCCCTCGAAGCGGCGCGCCAGCGCGGGCGCCTGCAGGCCGGCGGCGTTGACGACAATGCGGGCGCGCAGTTGCGTGCCGTCAGCCATCGACAAGTCCATCGTCGCACCGGAACAGACCGCAGCTTGCAGCGGCGCATTGAGCACCACCATGCCCCTCGCATTCTCGATATCGCCCTGCAGCGCGAGCATCAGGCCATGGCTGTCGACGATGCCGGTGCTCGGCGAGTGGATCGCCGCCAGACAGCTCAGCTGCGGCTCCAGCGCGCGCGCCTGCGCCGCGTCGAGCAGCACCAGATCGGTCACGCCGTTGCGCGCCGCCTGCGCCACGATGCCCTGCAACTGCGGCAGCTGCGACGCATCGGTGGCCACCAACAGCTTGCCGCAGCGCGCAAAGCCGATGCCGCGCTCGGCGCAATAGTCATACAGCAGGCCGCGCCCCTGCACGCACAGGCGCGCCTTGAGCGAGCCCGGCGCATAGTAGATGCCGGCATGGATCACCTCGCTGTTGCGCGAGCTGATGCCGGTGCCAATCGCAGCGCCAGCCTCAAGCACCATGACCTCATGGCCGACCAGCGCCAGCGCGCGCGCCACGGCGAGGCCAACGACCCCGGCGCCGATGACGACGCATTCAACCTGATCCATTGATTACCCTTGTTCAAGAACGGCCGGTTCGAAGACCCGGAAATTCATTGTAAAACCGGGGACGCCCACCCGAGGGGGCTCACCCTACAATGAATTTTGATACCTCAAAAGGATGAACGATGTCACTGGATTCGCTTTTCAGCCCCTTTCAATTCAAGAGCCTCAAGCTGCCCAACCGGGTCGTGATGGCGCCGATGACGCGCTCGTTCTCGCCCGATGGCGTGCCCACGCCGCAGGTCACCGAGTACTACAAGCGCCGCGCCGCCGCCGCGGTCGGCCTCATCATTTCCGAGGGCACGGTCGTCAATCGGCCGTCGGCCTCGAACGACCCGAACGTGCCGCGCTTCTGGGGCGCCGAGCCGCTCGCCGCCTGGAAGCAGGTCATCGACGGCGTTCACGCAGCAGGCGGCGTCATGGCGCCGCAGCTCTGGCATGTCGGCGCGGCGCGCAACCGCCGCACCGACTGGGTGGCACCGGGCCCGGTTGACAGCCCGTCGGGCCTGTCCTCGCCCGGCAAGCGCTTTGGCGAACCGATGAGCGACGCCGCCATTGCCGACACCATCGCCGCCTTCGCCCGTGCCGCCGCCGATGCCAAGGCGCTGGGCTTCGACGCCATCGAATTGCACGGTGCGCACGGCTACCTGATCGACCAGTTTTTCTGGGACGGCACGAACCAGCGCAGCGACAGCTTTGGCGGCGCCACGCTGCCCGAGCGCGGGCGCTTCGCCGCCGAGATCCTGCGCTCCGTGCGCGCGGCGGTCGGCCCCGATTACCCGGTCATCATCCGCCTGTCGCAATGGAAGCAGCAGGACTTCAACGTGCAGATGGCCAAGACGCCGCAGGAGATGGAAGCCTGGCTGCGCCCGCTGGCCGATGCCGGCGCCGACATCTTCCACTGCTCTCAGCGCCGCTTCTGGGAGCCTGAATTCGAAGGCTCGGACCTGAACTTCGCCGGCTGGGCCAAGAAGCTGATCGGCAAGCCGACCATCACGGTCGGCTCGGTCGGCTTGAGCGGCGAGTTCATCGCCGCCTTCGCCGGCGAATCGTCGAAACCGGCCTCGCTCGACGAACTGCTGCGCCGGCTCGACCGCGGCGACTTCGACCTGGTGGCCGTCGGGCGCGCGCTGATCAACGACCCGCTGTGGGTGCAAAAGGTGCGCGAAGGTCGGCACGACGAGCTGCTCGACTTCTCGCCCTCTGCGCTCGGCACACTGTTCTGATCCGGCCCAAGCGGGCGCCCGGCAACTGCCGGCGCTCGCGCCGGACTTGTCTTTTGTCATGCTGCGCGCCCTTGCCTCTGGCATCATGGCCGCATGGACGCCGCCCTGCCCCCGCTGATTCAGGCCCTGCTGCAACCGCACTGCTACGCGCATCCGGTGGCGCAGGTCGAACTGATCCAGACCCACATCTCCTGGGTGCTGCTGGCAGGTTATTTCGCCTACAAGATCAAGAAGCCGGTGCGGCTGCCTTTCCTCAACTTCAGCACGCTGGCGTTGCGCAAGACCAGTTGCCAGGAAGAACTGCGCCTGAACCGCCGCTTTGCACCCGATCTCTACCTCGACGTGGTTGCCATCTCCGGAACGCCGCAGGAGCCGCGCCTGGACGCTGAGAGCGAGCCGATCGACTATGCGGTCCGGATGCGCCGCTTCGACGAAGCGGGGCGGCTCGACCGCGTCTGCACCCGCGGCGATCTGCGCGCGGAGCATCTCTCCGATCTGGCCGACACGCTGAGCGCGTTTCACGAGCATGCCGCAGTCACCGCGCCAGCAACGCGCTTCGGATCACCCGACGCGATCCTGGCGGCCGCGCTGGAGAACTTTGACGAGCTGCAGCAGGCCTCGACCCTGCCGGGCGCGCAGCAGCCGCTTGCCGCCCTGCGCGCCTGGACCGAAGCGCAGCATTGGCTGCTCGCGCCCTTGATGGAAAAGCGCCGAGCCGCCGGTCGCGTGCGTGAATGCCATGGCGACCTGCACCTGGGCAATCTGGTGCTGATCGACAGCCACGTGCGATTGTTCGACTGCATCGAGTTCAACGAAGACCTGCGCTGGATCGACGTCGTCAGCGACATCGCCTTCGCCTACGTCGATCTGCTCGCGCACCGGCAGGGCGGTCTGGCCAGCTGGTTCGTCAACGAAGTCTTCAGCCGCAGCGGCGACTACGAGGCAGCCGCGCTGCTGCGCTACTACGCAGTCTATCGCGCGCTGGTGCGGGCCAAGGTGGCCTGGATCCGCCTGCGCCAGAACGGTGGCGATGCGGCGGAAGTTGCGGGCTACCTGGCCCTGGCCGGTCAACTGGCGGACCCGCCGGCGCCACGCCTTGTGATCACGCACGGCTTGTCGGGCTGCGGCAAGACCGTGGCATCGACCCGGATGCTGCAGGACGACGCGCAGGCCGGCACGCTGCGCCTGCGCTCGGATGTCGAGCGCAAGCGCCTGTTCGCATTGGCGGGCGACGCCCGCAGCGGCTCACCCGTCGGCGGCGGCATCTACGGCGCCGATGCGCAGCGGCAGACCTATGCGCGGCTGCATGATCTGACCGCGCTGCTGCTGCGCGCCGGCTGGTCGGTCATCGTCGATGCCACCTTCCTGAAACGCGCCGAGCGCGATGTCTTTCGCGGCCTGGCCCGGGACCTGGGCGTGGCGTTCACCATCCTGGCGCCGCAGGCCACGGCGCAGCAGCTGCGCGAGCGCATCGTGGCGCGTCAGGCGCTCGGGCGCGACGCATCGGAAGCGACGCTGGCCGTACTCGAGCAGCAGCTGCGCACGATGGAGCCGCTGGGCGCGGACGAGTAGAAGGGACGCGCAGCCGGTCACGCCCGGCTGTCGGGCCGGCGTCGCACGATCAACCCGCAAGCCGGGCCTTCAGGAACCCAGGGTCTTCTTAACAGTGGCCTGACTCTTGAGCACCTTCTAAATCGTGGTCGCCAGTTCCATCGCATTGAACTTGGCAACGTAGGCATCGGCCCCGACTTTCTTCACGTGCTCCTCGTTGGTCTTGCCGGTCAGCGACGAATGGATGATGACGCGAACGCCGGTGAAGCGCGGGTCCAGCTTGATGTTGCGCGTGAGGGTAAAGCCGTCCATCTCGGGCATTTCCAGGTCGGACAGGACCAGGGCCACCTTGTCCGCAACGGCCTTGCCTTCGCGCTCGGCCTGCCTGGCAATCTGTTGCAGGCGGTCACATGCTTCCTTGCTGCTCTTGGTCATGATGTAGTCCACATGCATGCCCTTCAATCCGTCTTCGATCATCATGCGGGCAACCGCCGAATCGTCGGCCGCGACGATGAACGTGCCGGTCGGCAAGTGCACGGTAGAGCCGAGTTCGGCCTCCTCGGTCGCCTGAAATTCCTGCGGGAACACATCGCGCAGGATCTGCTCGACGTCGAGCACCTGCACCATGCGCGTGCCGCCGCCCTCATCGTTGAGTTTGGCAACACTTGTGACCAGATTGCCGCCGGTACCTTCGGCGGACAACACCTGCTTCCATTCCAGGCGCACGATCTCGGTGACATCCTCCACGGCAAAGCCCTGGGCCATGCGTGAGAACTCGGTGACCAGCAGCAGCCCCGGCCGCTTGTCGAGCATGCAACCCATGATCCTGGGCAGGTTCACCACCGTGATCATCTGGCCCCGGATGTTGGCCATGGCCGTGATTTCGGGCATCACCGGAATCTCGCGCACCTTGAACACATTCACGCCGAACAATTCATGCCGCTGCGTGCCGGGCGCTTCGCCCAGACGAAACAGCAGCATCTCGAACATGCTGTTGCTGGTGAGATTGGTTCGCGCATCGACTTCCTACATCACTGTACTCATGGGAGCATTCCTCAAAACGT
>CAIKMZ010000127.1 GCA_903828665.1 uncultured beta proteobacterium | reverse complement strand
TCGGGCATGACGCGCCGCATCGGCTCGTGTCTTCCTCGTCGAGACTTGGCGTTGGAGTTCCATTCGTTCGCTTTTGGTGAGTTTCATTGCAACCTCCATGGTCGCAATCATACTTCCGTTTTAAACGTTACAGTCCACTAGCGCGGCGATGGAAGAAGGCGTCGTCAAGAAGATCGACAAGGCCGGACGCAAGCTCGCCATCGCGCATGCGGCGCAGGCCAGCATGCCAGCCATGACCATGGTCTACAGCGTCAAGGACGCCGCCCTGCTCGACAAGCTGCAGCCGGGGCAGAAGATCCGCTTCGTCACCGACCCGGCCGACGGCGGCATGACCGTTCTGCGTATCGAGGCGGCGAAGTAAATGAAGCAGAAGCACCTCCTGATCGGCCTGGCCGGCCTGCTGGTCATCGCCATTGCCTTGGGCGTGTTCTATTTCCGCGGCCAGGGCGGCGCAGGCGCAGCCGGCACCGCGCTGAGCCAGGCCGCGCTGACGCGCGCCGACACGCCGAGCTTCGGCGAGCCAACAGCGCCGGTGCACATCGTCGAGTTTCTCGACCCGGCTTGCGGCACCTGCGGCGAGTTCTATCCGTTCGTGAAGAAGATGATGGCCGCCAACCCCGGCAAGATCCGGGTCTCGGTGCGCTACGCGCCGTTTCATCCGGGATCGGACCAGGTGGTCAAGGTGCTTGAAGCCGCGCGCCTGCAGGGCCGGTTCAGCCAGGCGCTCGAGACGCTGTTCGCCTCGCAGGCCGTCTGGGTGCAAAACCACCACGCCAATGTCGACCTGGTCTGGGCGCCGCTGGGCAACCTGGGACTAGACATGGAGCGCCTCAAGGCCGACATGAATTCGCCCGAGATCGCGCAGCGCATCCAGCGCGACCTGGCGGACGCCAACAGCCTGGGCGTGGCCATGACGCCCGAGTTCTTCGTCAACGGCAAACCGATGCCGAGCTTCGGCTACGAGCAGCTCAAGACGCTGGTGGATGACGCGCTGGCCGGCGCGAAATAGGGCCGCAGCATGCAACGGATCCTGCGCGCAAGCCTCGCCTCCGTCCTGCTGAGCCTGGGCGGCGCCGGCGCCACGCTGGCCGACGCCCTGCCCGGCGCCACGCTGGAGGGCCTGCTGTCGCTCGCGAGAGCGAACAACCCGGACTACGCCAGCATGCGTTTTGAAGCGCAGGCCGCGGTCGAGCGGGTCGCACCCGCGGGCGCCCTGCCCGATCCGCGCCTGCGCACCGAGTTGATGGACATCACGCGCATGGGCGAGCAGAACCCGACGCTGCTGCCCGGCAAGGTCGGCAGCACGCGCTACACGCTGATGCAGGACCTGCCCTGGTTCGGCAAGCGCGGCCTCAAGCAGGATATCGCCCAACTCGAAGCCGACGCCAGCCAGCGCAAGGCCGAGGGCGGCTGGACCGAGCTGGCCGCGCGCATCAAGACCGTGCAGGCGCAGCGCCACTACCTGCGCCGCAATGCGCAGCTGACGCAGGAGATCATCGACCTGATGCAGCGCCTCGAAAAGGTGGCGCAGCTGCGCTACGCCGGCGGACTGGCCGCGCAGCAGGACGTGATCCGCTCGCAGGTCGAGCAGACGGCCATGCAGAGCGAACTGCTGGCGATCGAGGGCGAAGCGCGACAGGCCGATGCGCGCCTGAACGCCTTGCTGGCACGCCCCGGCGCGGCGCCGCTGGCCGCCGCCGAAACGCCGCCGGCTCCTCCAGCGCCGCTGGCGCGCGCGGCGCTGGAGGAGCGCGTGCGCAGCCGCAACCCGCAGCTGTTCGCACAAGACGCACTGCTGCAGGCGGCCGGCAAGAGCCGCGATCTCGCCTACAGCAACCGCTACCCGGACTTCACGCTCGCCATCGCGCCCACGCAGTACCAGACCGCGATCAAGGAGTGGGCGCTGATGCTGGAGATCAACATTCCGCTGCAGCAGGGCGCGCGGCGCGCGCAGGAGCGCGAGGCCGAAGCCATGCTGGCAGCGGCGCAGTCGCGCAAGGAGGCGCTGGCCAACCAGTTGCTGTCGGACCTGGCAGAGAACCTAGCCGCGATGGAGACGGCCAGGCGCAGCGCCGCCCTGACCGAGAGCAGCCTGCTGCCGCAGGCCGAACTGGGCCTGCGCTCGGCGCTGGCCGCGTACGAGAACGGCAAGGTCGACTTCGCCACCGTGCTTGACGCGCAGCGACAAATCCGCCTGGCCCGGCAGACCCGGATCAAGGCGCAACTCGAGGCGCAGATGCGCCTGGCTGAAATCGAAAGACTGGCAGGGGAAGAACCATGAAAAACGGCGCTGCAATGGCGATCGGCGTCGTCGCCGTGGCACTGGCCGCAGGTGGCGGCTACTGGGCCGGCCACCGGGGTCCGGCCAATACGCCGCAAGGCGCGGCGCCGACGCCTTCCGGGCCTGGCAAGCAGGAGAAGAAGCTGCTCTATTACCGCAACCCCATGGGCCTGCCCGACACCTCGCCGGTGCCGAAGAAGGACGCCATGGGCATGGACTACATCGCCGTCTTTGCCGGCGGTGCCGACGACGAGCCAGCGAGCGCCAATCAGCTCAAGTTCAGCACCGAGAAGATCCAGAAGATGGGCGTGCGCACCGAGGCGGCGCAGTTGCGCGTGTTGGAGCGCAGCGTGCGCGCGGCCGGGCGCATCGAGCCCGATGAGCGTCGCCTGTTCACGATCGCATCCAAGTTCGAGGGCTACGTCGAGCGCCTGCATGTGAACGTCACCGGCCAGCCGGTCACCAAGGGCCAGCCGCTGTTCGAGGCCTACAGCCCGGAGCTGGTTTCGGCGCAGCGCGAATACGCGATCGCGGCGCAGGGCGTCGACGCGCTCAAGGACGCTGCCAGCGAGACCCAGACCGGCATGAAGCAGCTCGCCGAAGCGAGCTTGCAGCGCCTGCGCAACTGGGACATCTCCGACGAACAGATCAAGGCGCTGGCCAAAACCGGCGCGACACAGCGCACGCTGAGCTTTCGCTCGCCGGCCAGCGGCATCGTGATGGAGAAGAAGGCCGTGCAGGGCATGCGTTTCATGCCGGGCGAGATGCTCTACCAGATCGCCGATCTGTCTGCCGTGTGGGTGGTGGCCGACGTCTTCGAGCAGGACCTGGCGCTGCTCAAGACCGGCGCCAAAGCCAGGGTTACGATCAACGCCTACCCCGACAAGGTTTTCACCGGCAGCGTAACCTACGTCTACCCGACGCTCAAGCCCGAGACTCGGACTGTGCCGGTGCGCGTGGAACTGGCCAACCCGGGCCTGCTGCTCAAGCCCGGCATGTTCGCCCAGGTGGAGCTCGGCGTATCGGTCAAGGCCAAGGTCGTCACCGTGCCGCTGTCGGCCGTGATCGACAGCGGCACGCGCCAGATCGTCCTGCTGAGCCAGGGCGAGGGGCGCTTCACGCCGCGCGAGGTCAAGCTCGGCGCGCGCAGCGACACCGTCGTCGAGGTGATCGACGGCGTGAAGGAAGGCGAGCTGGTGGTGGTCGCTGCCAACTTCCTGATCGACGCCGAAAGCAACCTCAAGGCCGCCGTGGCCGGCTTTGGCACGGCCCCGGCAACACCCGCCGCAGCGGCCAGCGCGCCGGCGACCAGGAGCGCCGGCCATCAGGCGCAAGGGGTCATCGACAGCATCGACCTGAAGGACGGCAGCATCAACCTGCGCCACGGCCCGGTGGCGAGCCTGAACTGGCCGGCCATGACCATGGAGTTCAAACTCGCCAACGCCGCCCTGCTAAAAGACGTGAAGGCGGGCGACAAGGTCAGCGTCGAGTTCGTCGAGCGCCAGCCCGGCGAGTGGGTCATCACCAGCGTCAAGAAATAGCATGCTGGCCAACATCATCGACTGGTCGGGGCGCAACCGCTTTCTGGTGCTGCTGGCCACGCTGTTCATCACGCTGTGGGGCATCTTCGCCGTGCTGCGCACGCCGATCGACGCGCTGCCCGATCTGTCGGACGTGCAGGTCATCGTCTACACCGAGTACCCGGGCCAGGCGCCGCAGGTGGTGGAGGACCAGGTCACCTACCCGCTGACCACGGCCATGCTGTCGGTGCCGAAGTCTAAGGTGGTGCGCGGCTTTTCCTTCTTCGGCGCGTCCTTCGTCTACATCATCTTCGAGGACGGCACCGACATCTACTGGGCGCGCTCGCGCGTGCTGGAGTACCTCAACTTCGCCTCCGGGCGCATGCCCAAGGGCATCACGCCGCAGATCGGCCCGGACGCCACCGGCGTCGGTTGGGTCTACCAGTACGCGCTGCTGGCCAAGGACAAGACGCTGGCCGAGCTGCGCTCGATCCAGGACTGGTATGTGCGCTACCAGTTGAGCAAGGCGCACGGCGTGGCCGAGGTGGCATCGGTCGGCGGCTTCGTGCAGACCTACCAGGTGACGGTGGACCCGGTCAAGCTGCGCGCCTACGGCATCCCCCTGATGAAGGTGGCGCAGGTGATCCGCGACTCGAACCGCGATGTCGGCGGGCGCGCCGTCGAGATGGCCGAGACCGAGTACATGGTGCGCGGCAAGGGCTATCTGCGCGGCAAGGACGACATCGAGATGCTGGTCGTGAAGGCCGACAAGGGCACACCGGTGCTGGTGCGCGACATCGCGCGCGTCGAGCTCACACCCGATGAGCGCCGCGGCCTCACCGAACTCAATGGCGAAGGCGAAGTGGTCTCGGGCATCGCGATGGCGCGCTACGGCCAGAATGCGCTCGAAGTCATCGCCAACCTCAAGGAAAAGATCGCCGAGATCGGCCCCGGTCTGCCAGCCGGCGTCACGGTGCAGACGGTGTACGACCGCTCCGAGCTGATCCACCGCGCCATCGACACCCTCAAGCGCACGCTGCTCGAAGAATCCTTGATCGTGGCAGCGGTCTGCGTCGTCTTCCTGCTGCACATGCGCAGCGCGCTGGTGGCGATCCTGATGCTGCCGGTGGGCATCCTGATCTCGTTCATCGCCATGCGGCTGCTCGGCATGAGCTCGAACCTGATGAGCCTGGGCGGCATCGCGATTGCCATTGGCGCCATGATCGACGCCGCCATCGTCATGATCGAAAACGCGCACAAGCATCTGGAGCGATTGCCGGAAAAGCATACGAGCAGCGAACGTTTCGACACCATGCTGGCCGCCTGCAAGGAAGTCGGCCCCGCCCTGTTCTTCTCGCTGCTGATCATCACGGTCTCGTTCCTGCCAGTGTTCAGCCTCGAAGGCCAGGAAGGCCGCCTGTTCTCGCCGCTGGCCTACACCAAGACCTTTGCCATGGCCGGCGCGGCGTTGCTGTCGGTGACGCTGGTGCCGGTGCTGATGCTGCTGTTCATCCGCGGCAAGGTGATGCCGGAGGCGAAGAACCCGGTCAACCGTTTCCTGATCTGGATCTACCGCCCGATCATCCAGGGCGTGATGCACTGGAAGAAGCTCACGGTGCTGGTCGCGCTGCTGCTGCTGGCCGTCTCCTGGTACCCGGCCTCGCGCCTGGGCTCGGAATTCATGCCCACGCTCAACGAGGGCTCGCTGCTCTACATGCCGGCCTCACTGCCGGGCATGTCGATCACGAAGGCCGCAGAATTGCTGCAGACGCAGGACAAGATCATCAAGAGCTTTCCGGAAGTGGCCTCTGTCTACGGCAAGGCCGGACGCGCCAATACCGCGACCGACCCGGCGCCGACCGAGATGTTCGAGACCGTCATCAACCTCAAGCCCGAATCCGAGTGGCGCGCGGGACTCACCACCGACAAGCTGATCGCCGAGATGGACAAGGCGCTGCAGTTCCCCGGCGTGGCCAACTCCTGGACGATGCCGATCAAGGCGCGCACCGACATGCTCTCCACCGGCATTCGCACGCCGATCGGCATCAAGGTCTTCGGCAAGGACCTGGGCGAGATGGAGAAACTGGCGCGCCAGATCGAGACCGTGGTGAAGGCCGTGCCCGGCACCACCAGCGCCTTCGCCGAGCGACTGACCGGCGGCTTCTACCTCGACATCGAGCCGGACCGCGCGCAGCTGGCGCGCTACGGCCTGGGCGTGGGCGACCTGCTCGACGTCGTCGGCACCGCCTTGGGCGGCGAGATGGTGACGACCACGGTCGAAGGCCGCGAGCGCTTCGGTGTGACCGTGCGCTACCCGCGCGAACTGCGCAGCGACCCGCAGCAGATTGCGCGCGAAGTGCTCATTCCCACCATGGATGGCGCCATGATTCCGCTCGGCCAGGTCGCCAAGGTGGTGATCACCAAGGGCGCACCGGGCATCCGCACCGAAAACGCGCTGCTCTCGGCCTATATCTACGTCGATATCCGCGATCGCGACATCGGCAGCTATGTGGCCGACGCGAAGAAGGCGGTGGCGGCGCAGGTCCAGTTCCCGAGCGGCTATTACGTGACCTGGAGCGGCCAGTTCGAGTACATGGAGCAGGCCATCGCGAAGATGAAGATCGTGATCCCGGTGACGCTGCTGATCATCTTCCTGCTGCTGTATCTAAACTTCCGGCGCATCACCGAGACGCTGATCGTCATGCTCTCGGTTCCCTTCGCGCTGGTGGGCGGCGTCTGGCTCATGTGGCTGCTCGGCTACAACCTGTCGGTGGCCGTGGCCGTGGGCTTCATCGCGCTGGCCGGCGTGGCGGCGGAGACCGGCGTCATCATGCTGATCTACCTGGACCACGCCTGGGAAGCCATCAAGACGAAGTGCCGCGCGGCCGGGCGTGAGCCCGGTGTCGCCGATCTGTACGAGGCGGTGATGGAGGGCGCGGTCGAGCGCGTGCGGCCCAAGATGATGACGGTGGTCGCGATCATGGCGGGCCTCTTGCCCATCATGTGGGGCACCGGCACCGGCTCCGAAGTGATGAGCCGCATCGCCGCGCCGATGGTCGGCGGCATGATCTCGTCGACCGTGCTGACGCTGGCCGTGATCCCGGCGATCTACGCGCTGGTCAAGCAGTGGCGGTTGCAGCGGGGCATGGAAGGCTGACGCGGGTTCATCGCGGGATGCGGCTTTTCCATCGCCGCGATCTGCACTTCATCGCACGGGGGCTGTACGGCAACCATGCGCTGGACTACAGTTCGGCTCATGCGGTCAGTAGCACCGTTTTTTGGGAGAACACCATGACCATTGCCGATGATTTGCACCGACTCGAACAACTGCGCGACCGGGGCAGCCTGAGCGCCGAAGAATTCGAGCGCGCCAAAAGCAAACTGCTCAACGCGCCGCATCCGGCCGAGCCCGCCCTGCAGGCCATCAACAACTTCCGGCGCTCGTCCACGGACCGCTGGTTTGGCGGCGTCTGCGGCGGGCTGGCGATTTCCACCGGCATGGAGGCCTGGATCTGGCGCATCCTGTTCGTCTTTGCGCTGTGCACCGGCTTCGGGCTTCTGGTCTATCTGGCACTCTGGATCTTCGTGCCGCTCGACTCCACCGTGCCGCTGCAGCAGTCCAAGTGAGGTCGGCATGAGAAACTGGTTGCGCCAGAACCGGGGCTTTCTGGCTTTCCTGCTGCTGCTGGGCTTGTTCAGAACCGCCGTGGCCGACTGGAACCCGATCCCTTCGGGTTCCATGCACCCCAACATTCTGGAAGGCGATGTCGTGCTGGTGAACCGACTGGCCTACGACCTCAAGCTGCCCCTGACCGATCGCGTGATCATGGCACTGGGCGAGCCGCAGCGCGGCGACATCGTGACCTTCACCTCGCCGCGCGACGGCGTGCGCCTGATCAAGCGCATCGTCGCGCTGCCGGGCGATCGCATCGCCATGCGCGACAAGCAGCTGATCCTCAACGGCCAGGCCGCCGGCTATGCCGCCCTGCCGACACCGTCCACGCGCGCCGCCATCGATGCACCCTGGCAGGCGCAGGCTTACCAGGAGCAGGTGGCGGGCGTAACCCGCGCCATCCAATGGCTGCCGGGTGTGGCAGCGCGCGACAACTTCGACGAGCAGACCGTCCCTGACGGCCACTACCTGATGCTGGGCGACAACCGCGACAACAGCGCCGATTCGCGCTACATCGGTCTGGTGCCACGCCGCTTGCTGATCGGCAAGGCGGTGCGCGTGCTGCTGTCGGTCGACATGCTCGGCGTCTGGTGGCCGCGGCTGGAACGCTTCGGCCAGGCCCTGGTCTGAACGCAGGATCCACAGCGCCCTCCCACCTGCTGACACGCCGATGCGCTAAGCTCCGGCACAAGCCGACGCGGATGGTGCCGACAGCACCGGACTGCGTCGAACCGACAAACCCGCAAAGGACTGGCATGGCCTACCCGCCCGAATTTCTCAAGCTCGTCGACGAGTTCATCCACCTGGCCAACCGTCTGGCCGAAAACGACAAGGGCGGCGAGGTCAGCGCCGCCATCCTGTTCGCAGCAGGGCGCTACAACGCCTTCAACTTCGTGTCGCAGAACGGCTCCGAGCAAGACAAGGAAAAGGCCGTGGAGTTCTACGTCTCGGAGTACCACAAGGCCATCGTCTCCAACCTCGACGGCGTGGTCGGCCCGGTGGTCAAGCCCCAGGGCTGAGGCCGGCGACGGCGGCGACCCGCGCCGCTCAGAACAGGACGCGGCAGCGCAGCGTGCCCGGCACCTCGGCCAGCTTGGCCAGCGCCAGGTCGGAGTGGGCGGCGTCGATGTCGATCACGACGTAGCCGATCGAGCCCCGCGTCTGCAGGTACTGCGCGGCGATATTGATCCGGTTGTCGGAGAAGACCTGGTTGATGCTCGCGAGCACGCCCGGCACATTGCGGTGGATGTGCAGCAACCGGTGTTTGCCCGGGTGCGCCGGCAAGGCCACCTCGGGGAAGTTGACCGATGACGTCGAGGTGCCGTTGTCGCTGTACTTGACGAGTTTCTCCGCGACCTCGATGCCGATGTTGCCCTGGGCCTCGACAGTGGAGCCGCCGATGTGCGGCGTCAGGATCACGTTGTCGAGTCCGCGCAGCGGCGATTCAAATACGTCCGTGTTGCTGCGCGGCTCCACCGGAAACACGTCGATCGCGGCGCCCAGCAGTTTCTTCTGGCGCAGGGCCTCGGCCAATGCCTCGATCACGACCACGGTGCCGCGCGAGGCGTTGATCAGCACGCTGCCCTGCTTCATCTGCTCCAGCTCGGCCGCGCCGATCATCCATTGCGTGGCCGGCGTTTCCGGAACGTGCAGGCTGACCACATCGGCTTGCGCCAGCAGATCGCCAAGGCGGGCAACCGGCCGGGCATTGCCCAGCGGCAGCTTGGCCGCCACATCAAAGAACACGACCTGCATGCCCAGGCCTTCGGCCAGCACGGAGAGCTGCGTGCCGATGGCGCCATAACCGACGATGCCCAGCGTCTTGCCGCGGATCTCGAAGGCATTGTCGGCCGACTTGAGCCAGCCGCCCCGATGCGCCACGGTGCTCTTTTGCGGCACACCGCGCAGCAGCAGGATGGCTTCGGCCAGCACCAGTTCCGCCACCGATCGCGTATTGGAAAAAGGCGCGTTGAACACGGCGATGCCGCGCTCGCGCGCCGCATCAAGATCGACCTGATTGGTGCCGATGCAAAAGCAGCCGATCGCGGCAAGCTTGCCGGCATGCGCCAGCACCTCGGCGCTGAGCTGGGTGCGGGAGCGGATCCCGATGAAATGCGCGTCGGCAATTCTGCGTTTGAGTTCGTCATCGGACAAGGCGCCCGGCAGCGACTCGATCTGCGTGTAGCCCGCTGCCTGCAATACGGTCAGCGCGGACGGATGGATGCCTTCGAGCAGCAGGAATTTGATTTTGTTCTTGTCGGTGGAAGTCTTGATCATGTCTGGCAGGCCTTTGAAAGCCATGAGGGTATGGCTGACTAATGTAGTCAGCTTGATCGACGCGCGCTGGCGCCGGCTCGCATAACCCTTTCATCAGTGCTTGCAGCGAGCGCATGGGATTGGCTTGAGGTCTAATGCGAGCAGACCATCAGCAACCCTGCCTTAATCCGAATGACCTTCGCAACCGGCCGCAGCCGAAGCAATTTGAAACCATGAATTCCGGGACGGACAAGAGCAGCAAGCCAGGGGGCGGGTGGACACCGCGTGCAGCGGGACGCATCGTTCTGATTTATGCGGTGTTTGCCGGCTTGTGGATACTGCTGTCGGACGGTGTCCTGGTCTGGCTGGTGAACGACCCTTCGCAGATTGGCTTTTTCAGCACGGTCAAAGGCTGGCTGTTTGTCGGCGTCACCTCACTGCTGCTGTTTGGCCTCATTCAGCGCCTCCTGAACCACGTGCTGAGCCTGTCCCGGCGCGAGCATGAAGCACAGGCTGAAAGCAACAAGAACCAGCAGTTGCTGGCAGCCATCATTCACAACTCCGCCGATGTCATCTTTGTCAAGGACCTCGACGGGCGCTATCTGCTGTTCAATGAGGCGGCCGAGCGGGTCACCGGCAAGGCCAGGGCGCAAGTCCTCGGTTTTGACGACACGGCACTGTTTCCGCCCAAACAGGCGCAACGACTTCGCGACAATGATCGCCAGATGCTGGAGTCGAACGTGGCAAGAACTTATGAGGAGCTTGTCCAGACCGTCGACGGCCAGCGCATCTATCTCGCCACCAAGGGGCCGCTGCGCGACAGCGAAGACCGTGTCTTCGGCCTGTTCGGGATTTCACGCGACATCACCGGACGCAAGCAGGCCGAGGAGGAGCTCCGGATCGCCGCCACCGCCTTCGAGTCGCAGCTCGGCATGATGGTCACGAACGAGAATCGGGTGATCCTGCGCGTGAACCAGGCCTTCACCGACATCACCGGCTACGGCGCACACGAAGCGGTCGGACAGACCCCCCGCATGCTCAGTTCCGGCCGGCACGATGCAGCTTTTTATGCCGTCATGTGGGAAGAAATCAAGGGGCGCGGATCCTGGCAGGGCGAAATCTGGAACCGACGCAAGAACGGCGATGTGTACCCCGAATGGCTGACCGTCACCGCCGTCAAGGATCAGTCGGGACTGACGACGCATTACGTCGCCACGTTCAGCGATATCACGTCGCGCAAGAGCGCCGAGGATGAAATCAGGAACCTGGCTTTCTATGACCCTTTGACGCGCCTGCCGAACCGCCGGTTGTTGATGGACCGCCTTGGCCTGGCCCTGTCTGGCGGATCCCGGCACCGCCGCAAGGTGGCGCTCCTGTTCGTCGACCTGGACAACTTCAAGACGCTCAACGATACGCAGGGGCATTACCAGGGCGATCTGCTGCTGCAGCAGGTGGCGAGCCGCCTGTCGGCCTGCGTGCGCGAGGGCGACACCGTGGCCCGACTCGGTGGCGACGAGTTCGTCGTGATGCTGGGTGACCTCGACAACAATCCGCTGGAGGCCGCGACCGAAGCCAAGGCCGTCGGCGAAATCATCCTGGCCGCCATCGCTGAACCGTACCAACTTTCCGGGACGAGCTATCACAGCACAGCGAGCATCGGCGTGACCTTTCTGGGCGACCAGCACGAAAACATCGACGAGCCGCTCAAGCGCGCCGATCTGGCGATGTATCAGGCCAAGACCGCCGGGCGCAACACCTTGCGATTCTTCGACACCCAGATGCAGGCCATCGTTTCAGCGCGCGCAGCGATGGAGGCCGATCTGCGCCATGCCGTGAGCAACGAGCAGTTCCTGCTGCACTACCAGGCACAGATCGAAGAACCAAACCGGACTGTGGGTGCCGAGGCGCTGCTGCGCTGGGAGCACCCGCTGCGCGGTCTGGTGCCGCCCGCCGAATTCATCCCGATGGCCGAGGAAACCGGCTTGATCCTGCCCCTCGGACACTGGGTCCTGGAAGCGGCCTGCGCGCAACTGACACGCTGGGCCGGCCAGCCCGGGATGGCGCACCTGACCATGAGCGTCAATGTCAGCGCCCGGCAATTTCATCAGGATGATTTTGTCGACGAGGTGCTGGCCGTGCTGGCGCGCACCGGCGCCGATCCGCAGCGACTCAAGCTGGAACTGACCGAGAGCGTGCTGATCGCCGACGTCGAGGGCGTCATCGCCAAGATGACCGTCCTCAAGGGCAAAGGCGTCGGCTTCGCGCTGGACGACTTCGGCACCGGCTACTCGTCTCTCTCCTACCTGAAGCGCCTGCCGCTCGATCAGCTCAAGATCGACCAGGGCTTCGTGCGCGACATCCTGCACGATGCCAATGACGCGGCGATTGCCAGGATGGTGCTGGCCCTGGCCGACAGCCTGGGGCTGAGCGTCATCGCCGAAGGCGTGGAAACCGAACTGCAGCGCGAATTCCTGGCCCGTCTGGGATGCCACAGCTACCAGGGCTATCTGTTTGGCCGGCCGGTGCCGATCGAGGTGTTCGAAGCAAGGCTTCAGCGCGGCTGAAGTGCCGCTGACGGCGCAACCATCAGACGCGTGATTGGCGGCATTGGCGCCAGCATTCAGTATTCGTATTCCAGTTGCAGCCGCAGCGTGTGGCCCGGCGTATTGCTGTTGGCACCCAACAGCCAGGCCGCGTTGTAGACAAGGGCCTGGTGTCCGCCCAGCGGCAGCTTGCCGAAGACCGCCGGGCCGGCCTGATGCAACTGCTGGTCAAATGGCAGCCAGTCACGCCATGGCCCGAGGCTGCCGAAGCCCTGAGCGCCCAGTTCCAGTTCGGGCTTCCAGCGGTAACGCAGCTGCCATTGATAGTCCAGTTCGGTTGACCCGGGCTTGTCCGCGGCGATATGCCGGCCCAGCAGCAGATTCAGATTGGCCACCAGGCGCGGCGTGAACTCCATCTGGAACAGGGGGCCGAAGTGCAGTTCCCAGCCTTCAGCACGATCAGCAGGACGCTCGACTTCAAGAACCACACCGACATCGACCGGGTACTTGCCGGTCTCGGTCAGCTGAAACTTGTTCTCCCACTCGAAGGCGTCGAAGCGCCAGCCGTCGGGGGTATGGCGGTTGGCCGCGGCCGTCAACTCCGTCGACCACCAGGCATTCATGCCATAGGCCAAACCGATCGAGAGTGCGCTTTCGCGAGTGCCGCCGCGCGCCCTCGATGTGCCGAACTGGAAGCCGATTTCCTTTTCGCCCTCTTCGACGATCGGGCTGTTGACCGCGTCGTTGGGTCCGGCGTGCGCCACGGAAAGAAGCGGCAGTGAAATGACGAGGCACAGCAGAACGCCTGCCCCCGCCTTGATTGCGGTTTGCATGATGGATCGACTCCGGAAGAAACAGGGATGAATGAACGGTGGGCTTGCCGCTGCGCTCAACTGACCGGGCCGACCGGCGCGCGCTGCTGCGCCTTGACCCAGCGCGTGCCGCCGAGCAGCAGGAGCAGGGTCAGCGCATAGAACGCAAGCTGCAGACCGGTCGGCTGCGCCTCGTAGCCGGCCAGCGCATGGGCCAGCGTGCCCACGGGCGAGTCCATGCGGAGCCAGCCCGAGCTGTCCCACAGGGTCTGTCCCCATGCATTGAACAGGCCGGCCTGCGCCAGAGCGCGCGCCAACTGGCTGGCGATGGACGCCGCAAACAGCTGAACCAGCCCATTGGTGACGGCAAACATCTGACGCACCGGCACGCGCGCAAGGCCTGCATAAAGCAGCAAGCCCACTGCGGTGCCGCCCGCAACACCCACGAGCGCGCCGGCCAGTGTGCTTCCCTGATCGGACCCGCTGGCATAGCCCGCAACAAACAGGACGGTCTCCGCCCCTTCGCGCAAGACCGACAGGGCAACGACCACGAGCAGCGCCCACGGCTTGCGCCGGCCGCGCCCGAAGGCGCTGCCCAGCGCGCGTGCATCGGCCGCGGCTTGCGCACCCTGGTTCGACACCCAGACGCAATGCCAGATCAGCATGACGAGAGCGACGCCCAGGATGGCGGCATTGACCAGATCCTGCCCGACGCCATCGGCCCAGGCGCTGATGTGCCCGGCGGCAGCGGCCAGGATCAGGGCGCCGGCCGCGCCGAGAACAACGCCCGCGCCCAGCCAGGCGCTGCGTCCGTGCAAACGGCGCGTGGCCGCCGCGATGATGCCGACGAACAGGGCCGCTTCCAGCGTTTCGCGAAAGACAATGATGGCAACACCGAGCATGAGGACTCCGATAGGCGCGTTGGATGCGTCATTCCGCGATGACAACGCCCTTGGCCGACGTCTCATGAAACTCGCCGACGAAGCTGTAGCGCCCCGGCTTGAGCGGTCCGATGAAGATCGTCGCGGTCGAACCCGCCGGTATGACCTTCTCGCGGTTCAGGTCGTGGCTCTCGAATTCTTCGGGCGTCGTGTCCTGATTGTGGACCAGCAGCTTCACACGCTGCCCGGCCGGCACCTTCAACTCGGCCGGCGCGAACTGGTGGTTCTTGATCACGAGCAGCACCTGCGGCTCGGCGGCCAGGGCGCTTACGGCCATCACGCTGGCGGACAGCAGGGTCAGGACAAGGAAACGCAGTCGGGTCATGGTGGCAGGCTCCGGTGGGTGGATTGCAGAAGACATGGCTGAATGATAATGAGAGTCATTCGCATTGTCAAGCGATCTCAAGAACCCCACGCGTCATCTAGGACGAAACGAAGCAAGAGACCGGCACCGAGCCGGTCTCTTGCTTCGTCAATCAGCGCATCTGGTAGCTCGCCACACCCGCGGCATCGAGTTCGCGTCGAAGCTCGCCGCGGTGCAGCAGGTAATTCAGGCAGGCCACGCTCTCACCGGTGGCCAGATTGAGCAGACTCGTGTCGGCAGCGTCGATACCGCGTCCGAACAGCGCGGCAAAGACATCGATCACGCGCCGCGGTTCCTTGAGGGTCTTGCGCAGCCGGTCCAGCGTGCGTTCCTGCGAGGCGCCGAGGTAGTCGAGCCGGGCGTGCAGGCCGCGAAAGCACTCGTTGTGCGCGGGCAATACCAGCACGTCATCAGGCACCTCGCGCTTGAGCTTGGCCAAGGATTCGAGCCAGTCCTGCATCGGGTTGGCGTCGGGCTCGGTCGGATGCACCGACACGTTGGACGAGATGCGCGGCAGGACCTGGTCGCCGGAGATCAGCAGCTTCAGGTCGGCACAGTAGAAGCAGGCGTGCTCGGGTGAGTGGCCGGTGCCGACGATGACACGCCAGCTGTGCGCGCCGATCCGGATGTCTTCGCCGTCCTTGATGCGCCGATAGCTCTCGGGCAGGGCGTGGATGTGCTTGCCGAAGTTGCCGAAGCGCGCCTGGTATTTCTCGATCGCCTCGTCGCTCCAGCCAGCCTGGCGATAGAAGCGCACGCCATCCTCGGGCGCTTCGCGTCCGGTGTCTGCGGTCAGCACACGGCAGTGCAGGTACTCGAGCTGCGTCATCCACAGCCTGCAATTGAATTTGCGCGTGAGCCAGCCCGCCATGCCGATATGGTCCGGGTGCATGTGCGTGGCCAGAATGCGTGTCAGCGGACGCTGCTCGGTGGTGTTGGCAAAGATCTCGCGCCAGGCCGCCAGGGTGTCGTCAGTGCGCATGCCGGTGTCGACCACGGCCCAGCCGGTGTCGTCTTCCAGGCCCCAGACGTTGATGTGGTTGAGCACGTAGGGCAGCGGCATGCGCATCCAGACCACACCGGGCGCAATTTCGATGACCTTGCCGGTTTCGGGCGGGGCCGCGAACGGATAGATCAGCGTTGGCTTCTCAAGCCGCTCTCGTGGCTGCAGGGTATCGGTCATGGATGAGGCTTTCGCAAGAATCGGACACAGACGCCATGGTAGCCGCACGGCACAGCCGGCGCGCCTCGGTCCGGCGGCACTACACTGCAACCGACCCGAAAGGAAAATCCGGCATGATCCGATTGCACTACTCGCCCAGCACGGCCAGCATGGCCCCGCACATGGTTCTGGAGGAATTGGGCGTTGCGTTTGAATTGGTCAAGATTGACCGCGAAGGCGGCGAACTCGATTCCGCGGCCTACCGCAAGCTCAATCCGAACGGCCTGATCCCTGTGCTGGTGGACGCCGACCTGGTCCTGTATGAGTCGGCCGCCATCTGCCTGCATCTGGCCGACACCCACCCGGGTTGCGGCCTGCTGCCGCCGGTCGGGACCGTGGCACGGGCGCACTGCTACAAGTGGCTGAGCTGGCTGTCGACCACATTGCAGCAGGCGCTGATCGTCTATTTCTATCCCGAGCGCTGGGCCGACTCCGCCGACGCGCAGGCACAGGTCAAGGCGCATGCCGGGCAAAAGGTCCTGCTCCTGCTGGAACAGATCGACGCGCAACTGGCCGGCCATGCCGGCCCCTGGCTGTTGGGCGATGCCTGCACCCTGCCCGACCTGTACGCCATGATGCTTTGCCGCTGGACCCGCAATTTCGAAGGTCGCAAGGCGCGCGACTTCACGCACATTGGCCCTTGGCTCAACCGGGTCCTGAGCCGTCCAGCCGTGCAACGCGTTTTGGCACGAGAAGAATTGCAGCCGCCGTGGGTATGAAAGCGCCGGCGCTCTTCGTCTATGTGAAGGTCCCGGTGGATGCCGATCGGCCCGACCCGTTTCACAGCCGCGAAGAGCAGATCGACCAAGCGTTGCAGCGCAACGGCGTCGGCTCCGTGATTGGCTGGGGTGATTCGCTCGGCGATGAACGGGCCGACGGCTCGCGCGCCATCGCGTTCAACCGCATCGACATCACGGTCACGGACCTGATGGCGGCCCGCTCCGTATTGCAGACCGTCCTTGGCGCCCTGCGCGTGGCAAGCGGCACCGAGATCCACTACACGCGCGATGGCATGGCCCTGATGGACGTCTGGGCGCTGCCGGACTGGTTGCTGGAGCAGCCGGTTCCGGCAGTACGCCAGCGCGCCAGCGTCGCGCGCGGAAGAATCTGAACCGGACGCGCTCACATCAGGCCTACAGCGACTGCGATCCGCGCACTGACGAAAACAGTCACCCGTTCTCCATGCCGGCGCCCAGTCCGACGATCCAGCGCACCAGCAGGGCACAGGCAACGAGCAGCGTCACGGCAACAAGGCGACTGCCAGCACTGTCACGCGAAGGCGGCACCCGATCGGGCAACCACTTGTCGCCAGCAATCATCGGCATGACCAGATTGTTCTTTTTCACAAGGTAGTAGGCGGCGACCGCCGCCAGATGCAACAGCACCAGCAGCATCAGCACCAGTTGCCCGACATTCTTGTGATAGCCCGTCACCCAGTGCACTGTGGCGCGCGACACGAACAGGCTCAACGGTCCGAAGGCTTCCCCCTTGTCCTCGCTGAACATGCCGCTGCTCACCTGTGCCATCAGAAAGAACAGCATGGCGAAGATCGATGCGGCCCCGAGCGGGTTGTGTCCGATCGCGTGCTCCGGCGGACTTTGTCCTCGCAAGTACGCCATGATCGATCGCGGACGATAGACGAACGCCGAAAAACGCGACCAGCGCCCGCCGATCACGCCCCAGACCAGGCGAAACAAGAGCAGGCTGGCGACGGCGTAACCCGCCCTGAAATGCCAGCCCATGGCGTCGCCGCCGATCTTGCCCGTGACAAACAGAGCGGCCACGCAGGTCGCCAGTGCCCAGTGAAACAAACGGGTCGGCAGGTCCCAGATCCGAACCTTCTTCATGCCATCCAACCTTTCTCGATTGAACCGTCCAACGCGACGGGAATTGCGATCCAGTGTAAATTGCAGCCTGCAGCTTGTCCTGCACGCAGGCAAAGGCGCTTGGAAGGCAGACAAGCGCCATCCGTCACGCCAATGATTTGGCGCACATCCATCCAGATTAAGGATTACTTTGATGAAGAAGCTCGTCTTGTTGACACTCGCCACCCTGACTGCCGGCCTGGCCGCTACGGCCCATGCGCAGTTCCGCACGCCTGAGGCTGCGATCAAGTACCGCCAGGGCGTGATGACAGTGCAAGGGCGCGCCTTTTATGGTTCGATTGGCGGCATGGTCAACGGTCGCGTTGCCTACGACCCGAAAGTCGCAGCAGAGAGCGCCGAACTGGTCCGGCTGCTGTCCGCCCTTCCGTGGCAGGCCTTCGGACCCGGGACGGACAAGGGTGCTCCGACCGACGCCAAGCCCGCCGTCTGGACGGAACAGGCCAAATTCAAGGATCTGGCCGAACGCATGCAGGCCGAAGTGGCCAAGCTGGCCACAGCCGCGAAAGCCGGCAATCTGGAAAGCCTGAAGGCGGCCTATGGCCCCGCCCGCGATGCCTGCAAGGCCTGCCACGACGCGTTCACGAGCCAGTAGCCGCTACCATGGCACACCATGGACCTCGGATCGCTGATCGAGACACATGGGTACTGGGTGCTCGTCATCGGCTGCCTGCTCGAAGGCGAGACGATCCTGCTGCTGGCCGGCTTCGCCGCGCATCGCGGCTACCTTGACCCCTGGGCGGTCGTCGTCATCGCGGCGGTCGCGGGCTTTCTCGGTGACCAGTTCTTCTTCTGGCTCGGCCGTCGTCACGGCAAGCTGGTCCTGGCGCGCTGGCCGACAGTGATGGCACACAACGACCGATTGCAGCGCCTGATCGCGCGTTACCACACAGCGGTGATCATCGGCGTGCGCTTCACCTATGGCCTGCGCATCGCAGGGCCGGTTCTGATCGGCATGTCGGCCGTTTCAAGGGGTCGCTTCGCCCTGCTCAACGCCGTGGGCGCCGTGCTGTGGGCCTGCCTGATCGCGGGCATCGGCTGGTCCTTCGGCAAAGCCGCAGAAATGCTGATGACCCGAATCCAGAATGCGCAAATCTGGCTCCTGCTCGGGCTGGCCGCACTGGCCCTTCTTGTCTGGCTCGTGCAGCACCGCCGGCGCGACTGAGTACTGAAACGGACGCGGTGGTGCATCGGCGCGGGCACGCAAGGCGATGCACGGCGATCGCTATTTCTGTGCGGTCAGCTTTTCATCCGCCGCCGCGATCACGGCCAGATGGCTTCGATAGACGGCCGTTGCATGAAGCAGATTACGCAGCAGCCAGCCATTGGAGACGATCAGCGCGACACCGGCCGGGTAGACAAACCAGACCGGCCAGACCACCGCCAACAGCAACAGCGCACACGCTGCAAGGTGCGCGCGCAGCTGGCGGTCGATGCGCGTCTGCGGCAAGACCTTCTTCATGTTCGGCGCCGCCACCCGGCGTGCGCCGCGGCTCTGCAGATGCAGCCAGACCAGGAACGGAACGATCTTGTACAGCATGCCGATCGTCACCGAGACAAAACCGTCGAACAGCAGCAGCGCGCCAAACAGCAAGGGCCAGCGCGGCCAGGCGTTGACCGCCGGCAGCAACTGCGCCGCCAGCCACACCGCGCAGGCGAGCAGGCCCGATGCCATGGACAGGTTCCAGAAGTGATGCGTCGCGTCGTGGACCGGGCGCTTGCTGCGGCGCAGGACGCGCAGGGTCACGCCGCAGAAAACCGCGCCACTGGCCACCATCGCCGCTGCAAGGAGCACGGCCGGCCCCGACCACCCGGCGAGATCGGCCAGCGTCCACAACAGGACGCAGCCCAGGGCGGCGGCCACAAAGCGCCGTCCGAACCAGGCCGGGTACTCGGGCGTGATCTGGAACATCGGAACCACCACCAGCGCCACCGCCGCCAGCACGATGCCGTTCCAGGCCATGAAGCCCCAGCCCAGATGCAGATCGGTCAGTTGCGCAAGCGGCCAGTCCAGCGACCAGCCCAGCGCAACGGCCAGCGCCAGGCCCGAAACCGCGGTCACGATCAAGCCGAGAATGCCGGTCTTCAAGCCGATCAGCGTCGGGTTCGAAGCGGCCATGCCGCGCAGGGCGCGCGCCGCCGCCACGACGAACAGCGCCACGCCAGCGCCGAGCAGGCCGACGGCAAGGCCGAACAACAGCGGCGCTTCAAGCAGAAATGCTGCCGCCAGAAACAGGGCGCCGGGCGTGACCGCCGCGTGCACCCAGGTGGCGACCTGCAACGGCCGCGCCAGATTGGCTCCGACCACGACCGGCAGCAACTGCTGCAGGGATCCCAGCATGGCCTGCAGCATGAAGCCAGCCGTTAGCAGATGGGTGAAGGCCAGCGCCGCCGGTGTCCAGCGCGAGGCAAACAGGTCCGTCCCGGCGTACAACAGCAGCAGACCGGCCAGTATCGCGAACAGCGGCGCGGTTAGGAAATAGCGCAGGGGTGCGCCGAGCGGCGGGGCGTCGTCATAGGACAGCAGGGCTTGCATCAGGAACAGGCTCTAGGCCCGCCAGATTCGTATCTCGTATCCACCCTCGGGCGTGCGCTGTGTGCGGTGCAAAAACCCCTGGCGATCGAGCACCTGAAACAGCGGGTGCGGTTCGCGCGGCAGCAGCAGCAACACGGATTCACCTGTGTCGATGGCATCCAGAGCAGCCATGGTCAGCTCGAAGGGTTCAGGTGGCGCCAGCCCGTGCCCATCCACCACCTTGCCAACGGGCCGCTGGCTCACGCGCGGTAGCCGACGGTTTGCTTGAGTTGCGCTCCCATGCTCTGCAGGAGCGCGCCGCTCTGGTCGGCCAGGTGCTCATCACACATCGGGTAGAGCACATGTTCTTCCTTCATGTTGTGCTGCTGCATCATGATCAGCAGCGTCTCGGCGTTGCCGGCGTAGTCGTCGGCATCCCTGGCCTGCAACGCCTGTGCTGCGGCCGTCAGCAACTCGCGCATCTGGTCGTGCTCGACGCGCATGACCTCGGTCGGTCCGCGCGACATGCCGGTCTTCGCCTCGAACGCCGGAAACAGGATCACCTCCTCGGCCACAAAATGCTGTTCCATGGCGCTGTGCAGGGCCGCAAAGGCGCTCGTTGCGCGCGCCCAGTCCGCCGCCGCCACGGCTTGCTCGACGGCGGCAAACAAATCGTCGCAATGACGGTGATCGTCGAGTAAGAAGGTCTTGATGCTGTTCATGGTCAACTCCGGTTCGATTGGGTCAGCTCGCCGCTGCGCCCTGATTGGCTTCGATCTGGCGCTTGTACTCCGACAGCGGCTGCACATCGGGCGCGGTGCAGCGGCGCCGATCCGGCTCGGCCGCCGTCAGCGGCGTGCACGGCACCATGGAACGGCGCGAGTCCACGCAAAGCTGCTGGTACGTGGCCGTGGCCTGGAGCTTCCAGGTCATTTCATCCTGGGTCAGCGCCCGCACCACCTTGGCCGGGATGCCGATCGCCAGGCTGCGCGGCGGAATCACGCTCTTGGCCGCGACAAAGGCCGAGGCCGAGATGATGGAGGACTCGCCGATCTCGGCGAAGTCCATCACCACGGCGTTCATGCCGACCAGCACATTGCGCCGCAACGTGCAGGCGTGGATGATGGCGCCGTGGCCGACGTGGCCGTTTTCCTCGATCACGGTGTCCGTGCCCGGAAATCCATGAACCACGGCCGAGTCCTGGATGTTGGAACCGGCACCGATGATGATACGTCCGAGGTCGCCGCGCAGCGAGGCGCAAGGCGCCACATAGACTCCGGCGCCGATGATGACGTCACCGATGACCACCGCGCTCGGATGCACAAAGGCGCTCGGGTCGATGACGGGAACCACACCGTCGTAGGAATAGATATGGGCCATCGGGTCTCCTGAAAACTGTCGATCACGCCTTCGGTTTGGCCAGCACCTGCTCGGCAAACTGGTCGTCGAACAGCGCGCCCTGCGCCACCAGTTGGCGGTATTTTATGAAGTCGATCACGTCCTTGCCCGTGGCCTTCTTGGCATCGAAGGCGTTGAAGCCGAGGTAGGCCTCGTGGTTCATGTTGGCCGCCAGCCAATGCCGGTTGGCGAGCTTGAACTGGTCCCAGAAGAACTTCTTTTTGCCGCGGATGCCGTCGATCGACTTGATCAGGCAATGCGGAAAAAGATTGGTGAATTTCCACAGCAGTTCATTGACGGCGGCGTCGAGCTTGCTGAAATCGGTCGTGCATTGCGCCATCAGTTCCTTGGCGGCCTTGACCTGCTCCGGCGCGATCGCCTCGCCATAAACCAGTTCGCCGTCGTCCACGTAGGCGTCGGTGCGCACCATGGGGTTGCGCACCCAGGCGCCATCCTTTTTCAGCACTGGAACCACCTTGGTGACGAGGTTCTTGGTCTTCATCTTGTACGCGCTCCAGGTCTCGCAGGACACGCAGTTGTACATCGCGTCTTCCATGTTGAGCATCCAGGGCAGGAAGTCGGTCGAGCCGCCGTCGGGCGCGCTGCCGTGCTTGGGGCCGGCCTGGCCGAAGATCGCCATGTCGGAGGTGACGGTGATGTCGGTGGCCATGCCGATCTCCTGACCACCGGCCACGCGCATGCCGTTGACACGGCAGATCACCGGTTTCTTGCAGTTGAGGATGCCGTCGACCATGGCATTGAACAGGTCCATGTACTCGCCGTACTCGTTGGGTCGCTTCGAGTAGTAGGCCGAGTACTCGGCCGTGTTGCCGCCGGTGCAGAAGGCCTTGTCGCCGACCGCGGTGAAGACCACGGCCACCACCGAGCGGTCACTCGATGCGCGCTGGAAACCGGCGATCACGGCCTTGACCATCTCGGTCGTGTAGGAGTTGTACTGGGCCGGGTTGTTCAGGATGATCCAGGACGAGAACAGCCCCTCGATGACCTTGCCCTGCGGGTCGGTGATCGGGCGTTTCTCGTAAATGACCGATGGCGCTTCGGTGCCGAAGTGCTCTTCGCCCAGCAGGGCGTGATCCTTGAGTTCGTTGTCGCGGCGAAGCCATTCGAGTGCCATGGTGTTTTCTCCAGAAGTGGGTTAATTGAAATCGGGGGTGAGGATGACGCGGCGGTTCAGTTTGCCGTGGTGCGCCTCGTCGAAGACGGTTTCGATCTGGCTCATGGGTCGGGTTTCGACAAAGGGGCCAAGCTGGATGCGCCCGTCCACGCACATCTCGAGCACCGCCGGGTATTTGTCCGGCGTGCAGCCCCAGGTTCCGATGATCTCGGCATCGAAAGCCATGAGCTTGGAGAGCATGTAGCTGGTCTCGTCGGTGCCGAAACCCACGACCACCAGCATGCCGACAAAGGACAGCAGCGCGAGCGCCGTTTCCTGCCCTGCCTTGGTGCCGGTGCACTCGAAAATTTTCCAGCCGGTGTTTGAGGGCACGCTGGCGGCCTTCGCGATCGCCTTGAACTGTTCCTTCAGTTCCTTGGTGGAGAGACCGCGCGGATTGATGATGGCATCGGCGCCGTAGCCGCGCATCTTTTCCAGTTTCTCGACGTTGACGTCAATGCCGATCACCACCTTGGCGCCCATGCCCTTGGCGACCTGAACCATGAAACTGCCGACGCCGCCGGCGGCGCCGACCACGACCACCAGATCACCAGGCCCGACGCGGCCGCGCACCGCCGCCTGATACGGCGTGGTCACGGCATCGGCGACCACGGCCATGTGCTCGAGCGGAATGCCCCTGCGGTCACCCACCACGCATAGGAACTTCGCCTGCACAACGATGTGGCTGGAAAAGCCGCCGTAGATCCCCATCGAATTGCCCGGCATCTTCTGCGCCAGGCAGCGGTTGCCGCGACCGCCCTTGCAAAGATCGCACTCGCCGCAAGGAATCACGGCCGGGATGATCACTTCCTTGCCGATCATGCCGGCTTCGCCGCCAATGGCCACACCGCTGATCTCGTGGCCGAGCGAGAGCGGCGGTTTCTGCACCGTCGGCACGCCCATGTAGAAGTAGGACAGGTCAGTGTGGCAAACACCGCAGCCCTTGATTTCAACCACCACGTCGCCCGCCTGCAGCGCCGGCATCGGGATGCGCGTGCGCACCAGCTTTCCGGGCTCGGACATTTGCCAGGTATCGATGAATTGCGGAATCATGTTCTTCCTTCCTGTTGTTTGAATGCTTGATGAATTCAGGAATTGCGCCAGACCGGTTTGCGCTTTTCAAGAAAGGCTTCGAGTCCTTCCTTGGCGTCGTCGGTCTGCATCAGTTCCTTGAGGTAGATGTGCTCCACGCTGTCGAGCGCCGCGGCGAACGGTTTGCCATCGGCTTCGCGCAGGGCGCGCCGGGTGCTCAGCAGCGCCACGCGCGAGAGCTTGAGGAAAGGCGCGAGAAAGGCCTGCACGTCGGCGGCAAAACGCTCGCGCGCAAACACGCGGTTGACGAGGCCCATGGCGAGACCTTCTTCGGCGGTGAAGTTCTCGCCGCCGAGCAAGACCTCCATGGCGCGCGCCGGCGGCATCAGGCGCGGCAGCAGCACGGTGGCGATCGGCGGGAAGACAGCCAGTTTGATTTCGGGTTGACCGAACTTGGCGCCGGCTGCGGCCACGATCATGTCGCAGCCGATGGCCAGTTCCATGCCGCCACCGAGCGCCACGCCGTTGACCGCCGCCACCGTGGGCATGGGCATCTGCTGCAGGCGGCGGAAGATGCCGTGGAAGACCTCGATCATTTGGTCCACCTTGTCCGGCGTGTGGTCGGCGACTTCGACCCCGGCCGAGAACGCCTTCTCGCCGCTGCCGGTGATGACCAGCAGTTTGACCAACACATCGGTGCGGCAGAGATCGAGGGCCCGGTTGATCTCGGCCATGGTCGGGATGTCGAGCACGTTGAAGGGCGCGCGGTTGACGGTGAGCGTTGCCAGTCCGTCGCTGACGCCGTAGCGGATGAATTCAAAAGTTGGCATGAGACCCTGCTTTCTTGTCTTGTTGCTATGCGTTGCAGACCCGGCTCAGAACAGGTCGTCGAGCTCGTCGCTGCCGCCACCGGGCATCTTGCCGTGCTCCTGCAGGTAGGCCTGCATCATCTGCGACTCGCGCGAGGTGTACATGGCCGCTTCTTCGAAGATGAACGCGACGGCCTCACCGCCGCGTTCGATTTGCTCGGTCAGGCCCTGGCGCAGGTTTTCCACACCCTTGATCATGAGCACGTTCTTGTCGGCGTCCAGCAGTTGGAACACGCCCGCCTCGGTCGTGATGCCGGCCACCACCGCGGCGCTGAATTCGAGCCAGGACTCGGGCGGCAACAGCGCGTCGGTGATTCTGGGCGCCAGATTGCACTTGAAACAGCGCGCGGCTTCCGCTCGCGCGCTGGCGTCGTCAAAGCCCTTTTCCACCTCGTCCCAGCCCGAACGCTGCGCGGGCTGAAGCAGGATCGGATGGAACTTGCGCTGCCGGTTGAATGCCGGGTCTTTGCCCAGGAAAGGCTTGCTGTCCCAGCCATCGGTCAGCAGCGTCTCCTCGATGTCGCCGTCACCGCCGAGTTGCTTGTCCATCGCCGCTGCTGCGACGCGGCCCTGCGCGATCGATTCGATCAGCGTCGAGGGACCGAGCACGCAGTCGCCGCCGGCATAGACCGCCGGGCGGCTTGAGAGCATCGAATCCGCGCGCACCGTGATGCGGCCTTTCGCATCCGTCAGCACGCCGAAACCTTCGAAGCGCCTGGGGTACTGGCCGACGGCGGCAATCACCAGATCAGCGCTTTCGCAGACCTCTTCTCCGGTATCGACCGGGCGCCGGCGCTTCGATGCGTCGGGTTCACCGAGCGCCATGCGGGCGTAGGTGATGGCCAGGCGCTGGCCGTTGTGGCCCGGCTCGATCCGCTTGGGTGCGAGCAGGTAGCGCACGTTGACGCCTTCGTCAACGCAGCCTTCGAATTCTTCCTCGCGCGCCGGCATTTCCTCGCGCGTGCGGCGGTACACCATATCGACCTCGGCGCCGAAGCGCCTTGAGGAGCGCGCGTTGTCGGTGGCGACGTTGCCGCCGCCGATGACGACCACCTTGGCCCCGGTCTGGATGCCGCCGGACGTGTTGACCAAACCCATCGTTGCCGCCTTCAGGTAGGTCGGGCTGTCGACCACGCCGGGCAGGTCATCTCCCGGGATGCCAAGCTTGTCGCCGCCCTGGGCGCCGATGCCGATGAAGATGGCCTCGAAGCCTTGGGCGAACAGCGCGTCGGCACTCTCCACCGGACTGTTGAAGCGAAACGCGACGCCGAGCTTTTCCACCTCGGAAACCTCGTTATCGATCACCTGCGTTGGCACGCGGTACGACGGGATGCCGTATCGCGCCATGCCGCCAGCGGCCGGCTGCGCATCGAACACGGTCACGCTATGGCCTTTTTTGGCCAGATAGTAGGCAACGGTCAGCCCGGCCGGCCCGGCGCCGATGACGGCCGCCTTGCGGCCGCTGGGCGGCAACTGCTTCGCGTTTTGCCGCCACAAGCCGGTGTCGTTGTCGGCGGCGATGCGCTTGAGCGAGCGGATCGAGAGCGGGTCGTCGAGCTGGCCGCGCCGGCAGGCCGATTCGCACATGGCGAAACAGGCGCGCCCGACGATGCCGGGAAACGGCAATTTCTCGCGCACGACGGCAACCGCTTCGCCATACTTGCCCTCAGCCGCAAGCTGCACATAGCGCGGCACGTCGATGCCGGCCGGGCAGGCGGCCTTGCACGGCACCATGCTCTCCGCACGCTTCGCGGGGTCCAGCGTGCGATCGGTCAGGGCGCCGGTCGGGCAGACCGTGACGCAGGCCTGGCAGAACTTGCAGCCCGATTCGATCAGCGTGGCGGCGATGGTGCCGACATAGCGGCGCAGGCCTTGTGCCGTCTGAACCTCCTTGACCTCCAGGCAGCCGACGCCGCGCACATCGTTGCAAGCCACTAGGCAACGCCGGCAATCGATGCACAGGTTGTAGTCGCGGTCGAAAAAGGGCTCGTTCGTGATGACGGGCAGCCTGGCCGGCTTGTAGGGCGGCGTGGTGTTGGGGATGCCGACGTAATCCGAGACCTTGCGCAGTTCGCAACTGGAGAAGATGGAGCAGCAGCGCGTCTCGGGCGGATTTCCGTAGGAGCATTGGCTGCGCGAGCAGCCTTCGCGCTGCGGGCAGACCAGGCAGACGTGCGGATGCGGACCGAGGATCTTGGCCAGATGGTCCTGGCGCGCTTTCTGGATGGATGGCGTGCTGGTGCGCACCACCATGCCGGCGCTGACCGTGCTGGAGCAGGCCTTGCTCATGCCGGGCGTACCCTCGATTTCGATCAGGCACAGGTTGCAGCCGGCGCTGCCCTTGTCGGCGCAGCCGCGTTGCTGGGCCGGCGGCAGGTCCGGGTGCGCGCACAGCGCGGGGATGTAGATGCCGGCCACGCTGGCCGCGTTGAGGATGGAAGCGCCGGCTGGCGCCTGCACGGTTTTGCCGTCGATGCTCAGTTCGACCGGCGCGCCGAACGCAGCGACATCGCCGGCCCGGCTGGCCGGCCACCACTTAATGACCGAGCTTGCTTGCGTCTGCATGGTTCTGGTCTCCTGAGGATGCGATCAGTCTGTCAAGCCGCAGCCAAGCTCGCGCGCGCCTGCTGCGCCTGCAGGTAGCCCGGGAAATAGTGGCCGCTGCATTGCCCGCGGCGCACGGCAGCGATGAAATCGGCCATGCAGGTGACCACCGTGCTGACTTCGGTGACGCAGCGCCCGACTGCCGCCGTCTTGTGGCAATCGCTGCCGCCGAGTGTGGGCAAGCCCATCAGTTCGGCCGCGCGCTGCGCCAGATCGTTGTCTTCATCGGTATTGTTGCCGTTGTGGGATTCGACGCCGGCGATGCCCTCGACGTCGAGCAGCCCTTCGAGCAGGCTGGCCAGGCCGACCGCGCGATACGGGTGCGCCGGGACGCAAATGCCGCCCAGCAAGTTGATGCGCTCGATCACGTCGTCCAAGGGCAGGTAGCTGTCGCGACCCCATTTGTTCCAGCCATCGTCCTGGACCCCGTAGGCCAGCAGGTGGCCGCGGTCGGTGGCAATCTCGACGCCGCGCAGGACCAGCAGACCTTCGTCGCGGCCCACCTGCTCGACCGGCTCGGATGCTTCATAGGAGTAATGCTCGGTGATGCACACGGCGTCGATGCCAAGAAATTTGGCGCGCCGGATCAGATCGACCGGCTCCAGCCAGTTGTCATAGGAATACTTAGTATGGCAATGGGTATCGATCCACATGCTGTTATCGAGCAGGCTATGGCAGTTCGTACTCGAGGTTGACGCGCTTGGACGGCACGAATTTCTGGCGCGCAAAGAACTTCTCCAGCGCAAAATCATCCCAGTTCACCAGCGTGTAGACCTTCTTCACGCCAGCGGCCTTCATGTTCATCATGAACTGGTCCAGCATCTCGCTGGCCACGCCGTAATTGCGGAAATCCGGATGAACGCCCAAGGTGTCGATGGTGGCCGTTGCATCCGAGATGCCGAACTCGCCGAAGAACACGTAGCCCATGACGAAGCCGACCACCTTGCCGTCCTCTTCGCAGACGATCGAGCAGTTGATGTTGGTCTTGCGGTTCAGGATGCTGGCAATCTTGCGCTCGTAGTATTCACGACGGGATTGCTTGCTCGCGGCCTCGTCGATGGCGACGATGTCGTCCAGGTCTTCCTGCCTGAGTACGCGCAGGATGCGCTGCTTGTTAGCCATTTTCTTTCTCCTTGGAAATGCGGTCCGGTCTCGACGAACCCGTCTTCATTCAACCAAACAATTCTTCGTTCTTGTCAGCGCTGCCGCCGGGGCGGACATAGACCGAGCCCCAGACCTGACCGGCTTGCGTCTTGTCCGCCGCATCGAAACAGACGGTGCAGGACTCGGCGTCCGCGCTGCCGGCACTGTTCGGGCGCGTCACGGCGAAGTGCTCGACATGCACCTCGTAGCCCATGCTGAGGTAGTTCTCCACGACTTCCGACAGGCGCGGCTCGCCGATCGTCGTGCGCAGGATCCAGCCCTGCTGCTGCAGCACGGAGGCTGGGTCCGTGCTGTCTGACGAGCCGCAGGAACTGGCGCCGCAGGTCGAGCCGGAGGAACACGATGCGGCGCTGGCGCAGCTGCTGCCGGCCTGCACGATGGGAATCACCAAGGGGCTGTTGCTCATGCGCCGGCTCCTTACCAGGAATGCTTGATGGCGCCCGGCGTGCAGGCCAGCGTGCAGGGCAGGCTGGCGTAGCCGGCTGCGGGCTTGCAGGCCGAGCAGTCGTAGGCCAGGGTGCGGCAGTTGGGCTTCTTGACCCAGACCACCTGGTCGTCGTAGTCGTCGGCGATGACCTCGAACATCTGCTTCGGGCAGGCCTCCAAGCAGGCGCGCCCTGCGGCGCAATCGATGCATTTGTCGGTGTCGATGCTGATGTAGTACTCGCCGGAACCGTCTTTGTAGCCGTAATTCGCAATCATCTGTTCGCTCCTGGTGTGCTGGGTCTGGGTCAGACTGAACCGCAACGCGCGCCTTGTCAAGCGGCCTTGGCGCCCTGCTTTTGCATCAGCGTGTAGCCGAACAGCGCAGCGCCCAGGGCGCCCGCAATCTGGCTGTCCACCTTGGTCTCCATGGCCTTGATGCCGAGCAGCTTCTCGATGCGCTTGACCACGCCCGGGTTCTTGGCGATGCCGCCGGTGATGAAGAAGCCTTCTTCGACGCCGATGCGCTCGAGCAGCGAGACGACGCGTTCGGCCATGGCCTGGCAGTAGGCGGCAATCACCTTGTTCTTGGTGTAGCCGGCCTTGAGCAGGCCCAGTGCTTCCGACTTGGCAAAAACCACGCAGACCGAGGAGACGGCGTCGGGCTCGGCATCGATGTCGAAGGAGCGCGGCCCGAGCTCGGCGATCGGGATCTGCATCAGGTCGGAGATGACTTCCATGCCGCGCCCGGTGCCGGCAGCGCACTTGTCGTTCATGAGGAAGTTCGTGACCTTGCCCTTTTCGTCGCAGTGGATGGCCTTGCAGTCCTGCCCGCCCATGTCGAGGATGGTGCGCACGCTGTTGCCGCCCATGTAGTTGGCGCCGCGCGCATGGCAGGCGATCTCGGTGATGGCCTTGTGCGCGAACGGCACGTTGACGCGGCCATAGCCGGTTCCCACCACATAGTGGATGTCGGAGAGCTGCATGCCGCACTTGTCCATCACGCCCTGCAGCGCGTTGGTGGCCGAGTCCGGCGAGTTGTTGCCGGTGCGCATGCTGTTGAAGCCGTACAGCTCGCCATCGACGACGAGCACGGCCTGCGAGGATACCGATCCGACATCGATGCCGCAGGTGATGAGCTTGGCGCTCTTCCAGTCCTTGCTCTCATCGACCCAGACGTTTTCCTGCCAACGCCAGAATTCCTTCTTGGCCGGCATGGTTTCCACGGTTGTTTCTATGCTTGTTGCACTCATGTCTTGCTCCTTCTTTGCGGATGTTCAGTGCTGGCGCTCGGCGGCGATCAGGGCGCAACCGAGTGCGCTGATGTACTCGGGCATGTCGGGTAGGGATATCTTGTCGACCCCCATCGCATTCTTGAGCGACTGCACGAAACCGGCGTTGTGCACCATGCCGCCGATCAGCACCACCTCGCCTTCGATGCCCACGCGCCGTACCATGGCGCAGACCCGGCTGGCCACAGCATCGAGCACGGCCTTGGCGATGTCGTTCTTGGGCGTGGCCGAGTGGATCAGCGAGACCACTTCGGACTCCGCGAACACCGTGCACTGCGCGTTCATCGGAATCGTCTTGTCCGACAGCAGGCTGGCGTCGCCGAATTCCTTGAGGTTCATCTGCAGCGCGCGCGACATGGCTTCGGCAAATGAGCCCGCGCCCGCGGCGCATTTCTCGTTGCCGGCAAAGTCGACCGCGCGACCCTGCTCGTCGGTCTTCATGCCGCGGCCTTCTTCGGCGCCGACGTCGACCACGGTGCGCGCCAGCGGGAACATGTAGGAAGCGCCCTTGGCGCCGGCCGTCATCTCGGTGATGCCTTCGGTGGCGAAGGCGACCTGCTTGCGCCCGGCGCCGGTGGCAAACACGGCGCTGATCTGGTCGCGCTTGAGGCCCGCACCGGTGAGCACGTCGTCGTAGACTTTTTCGGCGGCCTGATCCGGATCGAGATCGCCCGGCATCATGATGTGCGTCTTCTTGATGGCGTACTTCAGCTGGGGTGCGCCCTCGACTTTGATCTCTTCGAGCAGCACCACCTTGACGGTGCGCGAACCCATGTCAATTCCTGCGGTAATCATCTTTGTCTCCTTCGGGTTTCAGGTTCAGGCGGGCTGGCGGCGTTGGCCAAGCTGCTCCATGAAAGCGTCGACGCGGGCCTGCGTGCGCACCTCGTCGAATTCGCGCTCGTCGCCCATGTTGCCTTCGTAGGTCATGATGGGAACGCCGGCCTTGGCGATGCCCATGCGGTTTTCCATGATGCCCAAGGAGAGGCCCTCGCAACCCCGGTTCAGGTGCAGCATCACGCCGTCGACCTGCCACTCCTTGACGATGCGCAGCATCATCTCTGTCTTGATGCGCGGATCGTAAAAGTGCTGCCACTGCGGCTTCGACAGGTTCCAGTCGGCGTACAGGCGCAGCGCGGTCTGGCGGTCGTTGATCTCGATGCCCTTGTTCCAGGGCAGCGTGCGCCCGCCCCATGTGCCGTCCGGCTTGGTTTCCCAGATGCCTTCGAGGGCAAACGTGTAGAGCGAACCGATCGAGACCGCGCCAAATGTCTCCAGATAGCGGAATATCTTCAGGAACGACCACGGCGGCTGCGTGTCCGACATCATGCGCACGGACTCGTTGGGCACGGCGGCGATGCCGCGCGCGACGCGGTCCTTCACCTCTTCGTACAGCTCGTCATAGAAATCGGCGCACCACTGCGATGACTTGGAAAGTGTGGCCAGCACGTAGAGCGAGTACATCGTCTTTTCGTCGAGCGGCGCCGGCTTCACCTTGTTCAGGGCGCAGATGTCGGCCCAGCGGCTGGTCGAGCGCATCTCGTTCTTGACGGCCTTGATGAACAGTTCATCGTTGAACTTGCGACCGCTCGATTGCTCGAGGAACTCGATGCCTTCGTTGAGCTGGCCGACCACATAATCGAGCCGCGCATCGGTCAGGTCCTTGTACGGACCGACGCCGACGTCGACGTAGAACTGCGGCACCTGCTCGGCAACCGCCACATGCTGGTACCACTTGGAATGCGAGCAGCAGATCTGGGACTGGAAGATGAAGTCGGGCTTCGGGAACTTGCCGCCGAACAGGTACTTGTCCAGATGCATACCGCCCCAGTAGATGCGCATGTAGGAGCACAGGTCGCGCGCAAAGCCGTAGGACTCGGCCGCGTCCATGCATTCCTTGGCGAACTTGCGGTCATGCGAAACCGCCGCGGCATAGGGCTCGCCGGTCAGCGAGTAGACGTCTTCGCCCAGACCCGCCGGCAGCGCGTCGAGGGCCCAGGCGGAACCCGACCAGCGCAGGCCGCCGTTGTCCTTGGCGCGCGCGTAGTTCAGGTAGTACTGCTCGCGCAGTTCCTTGGCTTTTTTCCAGAGCTTCAGAGGCTCGGATGGATATTTGTTATGCATGGACTGTGTCTCCCGTCGGGTCAGAAAAGGTCTTCTTCGCTCATCGTTTCGAGGAAGGCCTCGACCCGGATGCGGAAGGGGCCAATCGGGTTGGTGATGTCGAATTCGAGGAACAGCGTCGGAATGCCGTTGGCTTCCAGATGGCGTTTCAGATCGGGGTAATCGCCCTCGTGCGGGTCGCAGAATTTCTGCTGCAGGAAGATCGCAGCGCGGGCGTTGAATTCCTTGGCCAGACCGAGCACGTGATCGAAGCGCGTGTGGCTGGGGTAATCCTTGGTCGGGCAGGCCGGGCGGTCGCAGTAACGGTCGGCAATGGCCTTGACCACGTCATCATCGGGTTTCGACTCGTTCCAGAAATAGCGCGTGCCGGAACACTGGTCGTCGATGACGATGGTGGAACCGACCGACTCGACCATGGCCATGAAGGCGATGTCGTCGTTCTCGGAGCCGATGGTCATGAAGCGCACGCCTTCCGGACGGTTCACTTTTCGCGCGGGCAGGGCGGCCAGCACCTTCTTGATTTGCTCGTTGTGCTCGCGCTTGTCGACGAACTGCGCCGTCAGCGAGGCGTAAATGGCTTCGACACCGCTGACCTTTGGGTTCGTCTCTTTGCGGTACTCGAACAATTCGCGCAGCAGGCGGCGATTCTCATCGACCACGGCCAACGCCTCCTTCAGTTTGGCATCTGTCAGCTCCTTGCCGGTCAGCGCCTGCAGGAAGACGCGGAAGGATTGCAGCTCGGCGTGGTGTGCCTTGCGCGCGTGGGGCGACTGCACCTCGTTGGGCATGGGCACGTAGTAATCCCATTGCACGCTGGGCACATTGCTGCGCCAGGAACTGAAGGTTTGCCGGTACTGGATGCACGACTGCGTCAGCGTCACGCCGTCGCAGTAATCGAAACGTCCCAGCAGCCCCTGTGCCAGCGAGTCGCGGCAGAACGGGCAAAACATGCCGAAGATATGTGGCTCGGTGACGTTCTGCGGTTCGTGCGCGCCAAGCACCCGAACTGGCAGCATGTCGGCAGCGATCAACAATTCCTCGGCCGTATAGGTACACATCGTCGCCACCACCTGACCGCCGGTGCGCTGCTTCCAGGCCCGCGCGTAGTCATGCCGCTTTTCGTACCAGTCCTTGAACTGGTCAAATAAACCGTCGCTCATCGGGAAATCTCCTTTTGCACAGAACAGGTTGAAGCCGAAGCCGGTTCATGCAGTACGTGCAATATACCGCAGCAAATGCACTATATGTCATCAAATGCGATATAGCGCATGTTTGGTACAAATAAAACTAAATCTTTGATTTATATCAACAGCCATCCATCGACCGGAGCAAAAAGCTTCCGGATCGACTATGCACTTTTTTGCATGTGTCCGTCGATGTTCAACCGTTGCGGCGCGGCGGCGGACCGGCATCGGCGAGATGCTTGTCGCCCGGGCCAAAGGCCTCAGGCGGGAATCTGCCTGATCAACTCGTCGAGGCTTTGCTCGACCTTGCGTCCGGTGGTGTTGACAATCGCGTCAGCCTTTCGGTACATGGGTTCACGCCCGATCAGGATGCGCTCGAGGTCCTGCATCGCCTCGCGGTTGTCGCCCATGGGCCGACTGTCGCCCTGAGCCACCACACGCGCCATGTGTTCGGCCGGACTCGCCTTGATCCAGACCGTAAAACACGCGGTCAGCAGTTCGTCGAAGGTCGCCGGCTCGGTCGAGATGCTGCCGCCTGTCGAGAGCACAAAACGGTCGTGGACTTCGATCAGGCCTTCGAGCGCCCGGCGCTCGTAGCGGCGGTACGCCGACTGCCCGTAGAGGGCAAAGACCTCGGATAACGGCATGCCGGCGGCCTGTTCGATCACCTTGTCAAGTTCGATGAAAGCAACCTGCAAATGCGCTGCCAGCATCCGCCCCAGGCTGGTCTTGCCGGCACCGCGCAAGCCGACCAGGGCGATGCGCTGGCGACGGCCCGACTTCTCGAAAGTCCGGCGCAGCAGGTTCCCGGCCTCGACCAGTTCCCCTGGCGACAGGCGCGCCAGAAACTGCTCCAGCAAGGTGAGTTCCGCGGGCCGTTCAGGGCCGACCCGAATGATCTCTTCGAGCGGCATCGCCATGGCCTGGGCGACCTGGCGCAGGCGAAGAATCGAGATATTGCCCTCCCCGCCCTCCAACTGTGCCAAGTAGCGCAGCGAGACGCCCGAGTCGCGCGCGAGGATGGCGCGGGTCATGCCCCGGCGCACGCGCAGATCACGCACATGCTCGCCCAAGGCGTGCAAGTAGCGACGGTCGTCGTCCGATTGTGGCGTTGGCCCGCTCTCAGGCTGATCGTTGGTCATAAGTCAGAAGGCTGTCGACCGACATGGGCGCCTCGTGCGCCAAGTCCGGAAGACGAACTAGGGTTTTACCCGAATCCGTGCAGTATATTGCTTGACATGGTCATGCGGAGGATTTATCGTTTACCGACTGCAGCATATTTCATATAAAGATGGTGTGCGAGCAAAATAATACATAAGGTTTGAGACGATGCTCTCGACTGAATCTTCTGGCAAGGCAACAAGAACGGGAGACACCCATGACTTCATCCGCCAGCATCAGCCCGGCGCCCCGGGTAGCACCACCCGGTGAGCGCTTCAACTTTGCCCAGCATCTTCTGACCTGCAACGCGCAGCGCCCGGACAAGATCGCCTTCATCGACGACCTCGGCACGCTCAGCTACGGCCAGCTCGACGAGCGCGTGCGCAGGGTCGCCGCCGCCCTGCAGGCGCTGGGAATCAAGCGCGAGGAGCGCGTGATGCTCCTGATGCACGACTGCTGCGACTGGCCCGTGAGTTTTCTCGGCGCCATGTACGCCGGCCTGGTTCCCGTGGCCGTCAACACCCTGCTCACAGCCGATGATTACGCCTACATGCTGGAGCATTCGCGCGCCCAGGCCGTGCTGGTGTCCGGCGCCCTGCTGCCCGCGCTCAATGCGGCACTGATTCGCTCCGACCATGAGGTGCACAAGGTCATCGTCTCGCACCCGGCGGCGCCCCTGCACCCGTCAGAAACCGAATTCGAGGCCTTTGTGCAGTCGCAGCCGCCGGCACAAAAACCGGCCGCCACCCATGGCGACGACCCCGGCTTCTGGCTTTACTCCTCGGGCTCGACCGGTCGCCCCAAGGGCACGGTGCACTCGCACGCCAACCCGTACTGGACGGCCGAGTTGTACGGCAAAGCCGTGCTGGGCCTGACGCAAGACGACGTCTGCTTTTCCGCGGCCAAACTCTTCTTCGCCTACGGTCTGGGCAATGGGCTGAGCTTTCCCATGAGCGTGGGCGCCACCACCCTGCTGATGGCCGAGCGCCCGACGCCCGAAGCCACCTTCAAACGCTGGCGCGGTGAGGTGGGCGGGCAGCAGCCAACGGTATTCTTCGGCGCCCCGACCGGCTTTGCCGGCATGCTGGCTTCACCCGCACTGCCCGACAAGAAAGACCTCGCGCTGCGGCTGGCGTCGTCGGCCGGGGAGGCCCTGCCGGCCGAACTGGGTCAGCGTTTCACTGCCCATTTTGGGATCGAGGTGATCGACGGCATCGGCTCGACCGAAATGCTGCACATCTTCCTGTCAAACCGCCCGGGGCAGGTGCGCTACGGCACGACCGGCTGGCCGGTGCCTGGCTACGAAATCGAATTGCGCGGCGACGACAACCAGCCGGTGGCCGACGGTGAAACCGGCGACCTCTACATCCAGGGGCCATCGGCCGCCATGATGTACTGGGGCAACCGGGACAAGACGCGCGAGACCTTTCAGGGCGGCTGGACCAAGAGCGGCGACAAGTACGTGCGCAACGCCGACGGCAGCTACACCTACAGCGGGCGCAGCGACGACATGCTCAAGGTCAGCGGCATCTACGTCTCGCCGTTCGAAGTCGAGGCGACGCTGGTGCAGCACCCGTCCGTGCTGGAAGCGGCCGTCATCGGCCTGATCGACGCCGAGGGCCTGACCAAGACCAAGGCCTTCGTCGTGCTCAAGGACGGTGCCCAGGCGACCGAAGATGAACTCAAGGCCTTTGTCAAGGACCGGCTTGCGTCCTACAAATACCCGCGCCTGATCGAGTTCATCACCGAGTTGCCAAAAACCGCAACCGGCAAGATCCAGCGCTTCAGACTGCGTGAACGCGACGCAAGGCCCCAGTGAGCGCAGCGGCGAGCTTCGTTGAGATCGACTGGCGCGCACGCCCGGTGCGCATCGAAGTCGCGTGGATCGCGCGCGAACGGTCCACCGCGCCGCTGCTCGTGTTCCTGCACGAGGGCCTGGGGTCGGTGGCGATGTGGAAGGATTTTCCGCAACGGATGTGCGAGGCAAGCGGCTGTCGCGGGCTGGTCTATTCGCGTCCCGGCTACGGCCGCTCGACGCCGCGCGCGCCCGAAGAAGTCTGGGACATGGACTTCATGCACCGCCAGGCGCATGAAGTGCTGCCAGCCCTGCTGACGGCGCTGGGCATCGACGCGCAGATGGAGCCACCCTGGCTCTTCGGACACAGCGACGGCGGCTCGATCGCGCTGCTGTATGCGGCGCGCTTCCCGCAGCGCCTGGCCGGCGCCATCGTCGTTGCGCCCCACATCATGGTCGAGGATCTGTCGGTGCAAAGCATTGCACTGGCGCGCAGCAGCTACCTCGAAACCAACCTGCGCACACGGCTGGCGACTTACCACGACGACCCCGACTCGGCCTTCTGGGGCTGGAACCGGATCTGGCTCAGGCCGGAGTTTCGCCACTGGTCGATCGAAAAAGAGATTGAATCCATCCGCTGCCCGCTGCTTGCGCTGCAGGGCGTGTACGATGAATACGGGACGATGAAACAGATTCAGGGCATTGCGCGAGCGGTGCCACAGGCTGAACTGCTTGAGTTGCCCGATTGCGGCCACTCGCCGCAGCGCGATCAGCCAGAGCGGCTGATCGCAGCGGTTAGCCACTTCATGCAAAACCACAAGACAGGAGAGACAACATGAACTTACTTCGTACCAGCCTGATCGCCGCTTGCGCTATTGCAGCGCCGCTGGCCATGGCCCAGAACACCGGCAAGCTCAAGGTCGGCCTGATGCTGCCCTACACCGGCACCTACGCCTCGCTCGGCACGGCCATCGAAAACGGCTTTCGTCTGTACGTGACCGAGCAGGGCGGCAAGATCGGCGGACGCGAGATCGAATACGTCAAGGTGGACGACGAATCCGATCCGTCCAAGGCCACCGACAACGTGAACAAGCTGGTCAAGCGCGATCATGTCGATGTGCTGGTGGGCTCCGTGCACTCCGGCGTGGCCATGGCCATGGCCAAGGTGGCCAAGGACAGCAACACGCTGCTGATCGTCCCCAATGCCGGCGCCGACGCCGTAACGGGCAGCATGTGCGCACCCAACATCTTCCGCAGCAGCTTCACCAACTGGCAGCCGGCCTTCGCCATGGGCGAGGTTGCCGCCAAGAAAGGTGCCAAGCGGGCCGTCACGATCACCCACAAATACGCCGCCGGCGATGAATCGGTGCACGGATTCCGCGAAGGCTTCGAGAAGGGTGGCGGCCAGGTCATCAAGGACCTCAGCGTACCCTTCCCGAGCGTCGAGTTCCAGGCGCTGCTGACCGAGATTGCGGCGCTCAAGCCCGATGTGGTCTATACCTTCTTCGCCGGCGGCGCGGCCGTCAAGTTCGTCAAGGACTACGCAGCAGCCGGCCTGAAGAAGAGCATCCCGCTGTATGGCGCCGGCTTCCTGACCGACGGCACGCTCGATGCTCAAGGCGCCGACGCGGCCGACCTGCTGACCACGCTGCACTACGCCGACAGCCTGAATACGCCGCGCGACAACGCGTTCCGCCTGGCCTATGCCAAGACCTACAAGCTGCAGCCCGACGTCTATGCCGTGCAGGGCTACGACGCGGCACAAATCCTGAGCATTGGAACCAATGCGGTCAAGGGAGACCTGAACAAGAAGGCCGAGTTTGCCCTTGCCGTCGAAAGGGCCAAGATCGACAGCCCGCGCGGGCCCTTCATGCTGTCCAGGTCGCACAACCCGGTGCAGGACATCTACCTGCGCCAGGTGGTGGGTAAGGAAAACAAGATGCTGAGCGTGGCGAGCAAGGCGCTGGCCGACCCGGCGCGCGGCTGCAAGATGTAATTGCGGCTGACCCGCCCCGATGGACGTCGCCACCTTCCTGATCCAGTGCCTCAATGCACTGCAATATGGCCTGCTCCTGTTTCTGGTGGCGTCCGGGCTTACGCTGATCTTCGGCATCATGGGCGTCATCAACCTGGCGCACGGCAGTTTCTACATGATCGGCGCCTACATGGCCTACGCCCTGGCGCCGATCGTGACGTCCACTTTCGGCGGCGGCTTCTTTGCCACGCTGCTGCTCGGGCTGGTGCTGGCGGTGTTGTTGGGCTACCTGCTCGAGTGGGCGTTCTTCAGTTTCCTGTACGAGCGTGAGCACCTGCAGCAGGTTCTGATGACCTACGGCCTGATCCTGGTATTCGAGGAATGCCGCAGCCTGCTGCTGGGCGACACCGTGCACGGCGTGGCGCCACCGGACATGCTCGCCGGCACTATTGCGCTGGGTCAGATGATGACCTACCCGGTGTACCGGCTGTTCATCTCGGGCGTGTGTTTGCTGCTGGCGCTGGGCATGTACCTGGTGCTCACGCGCACGCGCATCGGCATGATGATCCGCGCCGGCAGCACGAACCGCGAGATGGTGCAGTCGCTCGGCATCGACATCAAGTTCCTGTACCGCATCGTGTTTGCCGCCGGCGTTGCCATCGCCGTGTTCGCCGGCATGATCGCAGCGCCCGTCTCCTCAGTCTACCCTGGCATGGGCAACTCGGTTCTGATCATCTGCTTTGTCGTCGTCGTGATCGGCGGCATCGGCTCGGTGCGCGGCGCGCTGCTGGCGGCGCTGCTGATCGGCGTTGTCGATACTTTCGGCAAGGTGCTGCTACCGCAGGCCTCCGGCGTGCTGGTCTATGTGCTGATGGCGCTGATCCTGCTGTGGAAGCCCGATGGTTTGTTCAAAGCCGGATGAAGCCGTAGCATGAAGCGAACCGATATCCTGTTCATCGTGCTCGCGTTCGCAGCGCTGGCGCTGTACCCGCTGGTGGCGGAACCCTACGGCATCGACCGCGTCACCAAGATCATGGTCTTTGGCATCTTTGCGCTCAGTCTGGAACTGCTCGTAGGCAGCACCGGCCTGGTGTGTTTCGGGCAGGCGGCCTTTCTCGGCATCGGCGCCTACGCCGCCGTGCTGCTGTCGCCGCAGGACGGACCTGCTTCGCTGCTGTGGCTGCTGCCCGCCAGCATGCTGGCTGCTGGCGCCTATGCGCTGTTCATGGGCGCGCTGTCGTTGCGCACGCGCGGCGTCTACTTCATCATGGTGACACTGGCGTTCTCGCAAATGGCGTTCTATGTCGTGCACGACACCCCTCTGGGCGGCGGCACCGACGGCATTTACCTGACGAACAAGCCGATGCTCGGAACCCTGCTTGACCTGGACCGGTCCGTGCCCATGTATGCCTTCACCTTTGGCTGCCTGCTGCTCGTGTTTGTTTTCCTGGCGCTCGTCCTGCGGTCACGTTTTGGGCGCGCGCTGGCCGGCATCCGCGTCAACGAGCAGCGCATGCGCGCCACCGGATTTCCCACCTACCCGTACAAGCTGGCAGCCTTTATGATCTCGGGCGCCATCGCGGGACTCGCCGGATTCCTATTCGCCGTCAAGGACGGTTTTGTGAACCCCGAGCTGATGAGCTGGCACCTGTCCGGCGAAGTGCTGATCATGATCATCCTGGGCGGCCTCGGCCACCTGCGCGGCGCGCTGCTGGGCGCGTTCGCCTTTGCCATGCTGCAGGAGTTCTTCAAGTCGGAGGCGATCTTCGGCGACTTTGCCAAGCATTGGCATTTGGGCCTGGGCCTGTCCATCATCCTCAGCGTGGCGCTGCTGCCGCGCGGGCTGGTTGACGTGCCGCAGCAAATCCTGCTGCGCCTTCTCGGGCCGCGCCCGAAGCCACCCGGCACAGCAACGCAGAAGAGCCCGCCATGATGACCGCGCCTGAAGTGCTCTTACGGGCGGACGGCCTGAGCCGGCGCTGGGGCGGTCTGCTCGCGGTGGACCGCGTCTCGCTCGACCTGCAGCGCGGCACCGTGCACGCCGTCATCGGCACCAACGGCGCGGGCAAATCCACCCTCATCAACATGCTCTCGGGTGAGCTCACGCCCACGGGGGGCCGGGTCGAGTTGCTGGGGCAGGACGTCACCCAGTGGTCGCAGCCGCGCCGGGCGCGCGCCGGCCTGGGCCGCAGCTACCAGCGCAACACCATCTACCCGAGCTTCACCGTGTTCGAGAACTGCCGCCTGGCGGCGCAGGCGCGCACGCCGCGGCCCTGGGCTTGGTGGCAGGATGCCCGCCAGTGCCCGATCAGCATGGCGGCGGCCTATGCCAGCGTCGAGCGCGCCGGTCTGACCGACTTGCGCGAGCTCGCCGCGGGGCTGCTCTCGCACGGCCAGAAGCGCCAGCTGGAGATCGCCATGTGTCTGGCGACCGAGCCCGATGTGCTGCTGCTCGACGAACCGCTGGCCGGCATGGGTGCCGAGGAAACCGAGCGCATGCTGCTGCTGCTCGCCGAGTTGAAGACCAGCCACGCCACCCTGCTGGTCGAACACGACATGGACGCGGTGTTTCGCATCGCCGACTGCATCACGGTGATGGTCAACGGCACCGTGATCGCATCCGGCACACCCGATTTCGTGCGCAACAGCCCGGAAGTGCGCGTCGCCTATCTGGGGGAACACTGAGATGGACGCCGATCAAGCGCTTGCCCGGCCGCCTGCCCAAGCGACGGACGCTGACCTGATCGTCGACGCCCGCAGTGTGCATGCCTGGTACGGTTCAAGCCACGTGCTGCATGGCGTCGACCTGCAGATCGGGCGCGGCCAGACCGTCGGCCTGCTCGGGCGCAACGGCATGGGCAAGAGCACGCTGATCCGCACCCTGCTCGGGCACGTGACGCAGCGCAGCGGGCGCATCATCGTGTTCGGGCAGGACGCCTCCAGCTTCAAGCCGCACCAGGTGGCGCGCCTGGGTGTGGCCTACGTGCCCGAGGGGCGCGGTGTGTTTCCGAACCTGTCGGTGCACGAGAACCTCGTGATGGCGGCGCGCGCCGGCCGCAACGGTCGCCACGACTGGCCGCTCGAGCGTGTCCTGCAGACCTTTCCACGCCTGCAGGAACGGCTCTCCAACCTGGGCGGGGAAATCTCCGGCGGCGAGCAGCAGATGCTCTCCATCGGGCGCGCCTTGATGACGCATCCGGAACTGATCGTGCTCGACGAGGCCACCGAGGGCCTGGCGCCGCTGATTGTCGATGAGATCTGGCGCGTCGTCGCCGAGATCCGCGCGAGCGGCATCGCCACGCTGATCGTCGACCGCGACTACCGCCGGGTGCTGCGCTGCTCGGACCGCGCACTCGTCCTGCAAAAGGGCCTGGTGGTGCTGCAGGGAAAGGCCGGCGATATCGCGGTGAGCCCGGACCTGTCGGCCTATCTCGGCGTTTGACCGATTGAACAAGCCGCGATGAACACATGATGCTGGCGATAATGGCTCACCTATCCAACGCAAGAAATCCGCTGCCCGATGCCCATCACTGAAGAAGCCGCCGATACCGCTGCCCTGCCCGCAGAGGACAGCCTGACGCAAGAGCAGAAGAATCCCTTTCTGACCGCGCTGGGCGAGCGCGTGCGCGGCCTGCGCGCGCGTCGAGGCATGACGCGCAAGGCCACGGCGCTGGCCGCTGAAGTATCCGAGCGGCACCTGGCGAACCTCGAATACGGCGTCGGCAATGCCTCTATCCTGGTTCTGCTGCAGGTGGCAAACGCCCTGCAATGCTCGCTCGGGGAACTCATCGGCGACGTCACAACCTCCTCGCCCGAGTGGCTGATGATCCGCGAACTGCTGGAGCAGCGCGACGACGCGACGCTGCAGCGCGTGCGCGTGGCGATCGGGGAAATGCTTGGCACCGGTGGCGGCAATGCGGCGCGCAGCTCGCGCGTGGCGCTGATCGGCTTGCGCGGCGCCGGCAAGTCGACGCTGGGCCAGATGCTGGCCGACGACCTCAGTTTTCCGTTTGTCGAACTGAGCCGCGAAATCGAGAAGTTCGCCGGCTGCAGCGTGTCCGAAATCCAGGCGCTGTACGGCGTCAACGCGTACCGGCGCTACGAGCGGCGCGCGCTCGAAGAAACCATCCAGACCCATCCTGAAGCGGTCATCGCGACGCCCGGCGGCCTGGTTTCGGACGCCGCCACCTTCAACCAGTTGCTGGCGCACTGCACGACGGTCTGGCTGAAAGCGGATCCCGAAGACCACATGCGACGCGTCCTGGCGCAGGGGGATTTGCGCCCGATGGCCGCCAGCAAGGAAGCGATGGACGACCTCAAGGGCATCCTCGCCGGGCGTGCCGCCTTCTATTCCAAGGCGCAATTCAGAGTCGACACCAGCACCCAGGCGCTCGAACCCAGCTTCCAGATCCTGCGCCAGACCGTGCGCAAGGCGCTGTCCCTGCCGAACTGAAAGCTCGCGCCGCGCTCAGGCCGCCGGCTCGTAGCCAGAATGCAGGTATTGCGTGATCAGGCTGGTCAACTGTCGTGCCGGACGTTGCAACGGAATCCCGCGCAACGTGATCAAACCAAGCGACATCGGTGGCGGCAAGGGCTCGACGCCGATCCTGGCAATCCCCTGCCCGATCAGCGGGTCGGAAAACAGCAAGGCCAAGCCGACACAAAGCCGGTCGGTGCGTTGCATCAACACCAGCATCAGTAACGACGAGTCGCAGCGTATCGTGTTGTGGGGTTCGGCGATGGCCTGCGCTTTCATCCATGCCAGCAGCGAGTTCCCCTATCAGTTCAATTCGACGCGCACATTGTCCTTGTAGGTGTAGCGCGTGACGACCGGTTGCGTCAGTTCGCCCTTGGGCGTGAAGGCAATGTTGGCGGTGATGCCCTTGAATTGGGTCTTGCCGATGAACGGCACGTAGACCTGGGGGTCCACCGAGTTGGCGCGCTTCATCGCATCGACCAGAACAAAGGTGGCGTCATAGGCGTACGGGCTGTAGACCTGGAACTGGCCGGGGAAGCGCGCATCGTATTTCTTCTTCCAGTCCTTGCCACCCTGCATCTTCTCGATCGATGCGCCGCCGGTAGCGCAGGTCACGTTCTTCAGGGTTCCTGCCCTGGACGCCAGTTCGCCCATTTTTTCGGTGCACAAGGCGTCACCGCCAAAGAACTTGACACCCGACAGGCCCAGCTGCTCCATCTGGCGCAGCATCGGTCCAGCCTGAGCATCGAGGCCGCCGTAGAAGACGGCGTCGGGCTTCTTGCTCTTGATGGCGGTCAGGATCGCCATGAAATCGGTCGCCTTGTCGTTGGTGAACTCGTCGGCCACGACCGTCATGCCCTTTTGCCGTGCCGTTGCCTTGAACACATCGGCCAGACCCTGACCATAGGCCGTGCGGTCATCGATGACGGCGACCGTCTTGAGCTTGAGGGTGTCGTGGGCATAGACTGCCAGCGCGGCGCCGAGCGCGTTGTCGTTGGCAATCACGCGAAACGTTGTCTTGTAGCCGGGCTTGGTGACATCCGGATTCGATGCCGCGGCCGTGATGTGGGGCAGACCGCATCGGTTGTAGACGGCCGAGGCCGGGATCGTTGTGCCCGACTGCAGGTGACCGATGACGCCGGCGACCTTGGAGTCGCACAGCTTTTGCGCCACTGCGGTTGCCTGGCGCGGCTCACCCGCGTCGTCTTCCGCGTCGAGTTCAAACTTGATCTTCTTGCCGCCGATCACGATCGACTGCTTGTTGAGGTCGTCGATGGCCAGTCGCACACCGTTCTCGGTGTCTTTGCCAATGTGGGCAATGGCGCCCGAGATGGGGCCCGCATGGGCGATTCGAACCACCTGCACATCTTGTGCGAAGTTGGCCGTGGCCGTCAGGGCCAGCGCGGCAGCGGCAGTCAGGCGAAGGGAAACCGAAATCAGGCAAACAGCTTTCATGGTGCGCAATTCAACTTTCAAATGGACAGAGAGCAAGGGTCAAACCTAGGGTTTACCCTTGTATTTTAGATGGGGCCAGCTGCCGACCCCAAGTCAAGACTGGCTGGCAACCAAAACATCGCCAATTTCGCGCTGGTACTGATCGGCATGGGGGTCGTGGCAGCGACGCTCAGCGCGCTGGTGTCTTTTTCATTGGGATCGCGCAAGCAAGGCCAAGGCTCTGACTTGCGCTTGCGCCTCCTGATCGGCCGGACTCATCGGTCTGCCGGCCCCCTAGGATGGTGCGTCGAAATCGACGCCCGGCCGCAATAACCCGTCGCCTTCTCGGCGGTATGAAGCATAGTGCTGCAAACATTTGAAACATGCACTATGATGCCAAATCAAATGTGCAAAACATGCGCTTTATTGCTTCAGATCAAGGAGAAACGCCCGTGACCCAAACCAGCCGTGTCGAATACCAGACCGACCCTTCGCGCTACAAGCACTGGAAACTCACGTTCGACGGCCCGGTGGCCACCTTGAAGGCCGACTTCGATGAAGAGGCCGGCCTGCGTCCCGGCTACAAGCTCAAGCTCAACAGCTATGACCTGGGCGTGGACATCGAGCTCAACGACGCCATTGCCCGCATCCGCTTCGAGCACCCGGAGGTCCGCACGGTGGTTCTGACCAGCGCCAAGGACAAGGTGTTCTGCTCGGGCGCCAACATCTTCATGCTCGGCGTCTCCAGCCACGCCTGGAAAGTCAACTTCTGCAAGTTCACCAACGAGACGCGCAACGGACTGGAAGACTCTTCGGCGCACAGCGGCCTGAAGTTTCTCGCTGCCGTCAACGGCGCGTGCGCCGGCGGCGGCTACGAGTTGGCGCTGGCCTGCGACGAGATCATCCTGGTGGACGACCGTTCCTCTTCGGTCAGCTTACCCGAGGTGCCGCTGCTCGGCGTGCTGCCCGGCACCGGCGGCCTGACCCGCGTCACCGACAAGCGCCACGTGCGCCACGATCTGGCAGACCTGTTCTGCACCAGCGTCGAAGGCGTGCGCGGCGACAAGGCCGTGGCCTGGCGCCTGGTGGACGCCGTCGCCAAGCCGGCCGTGTTTGCGCAGAAGGTACAGGAACGCGCCCTGGCGTTAGCCGCGCAGAGCGACCGCCCGGCTGACGGCAAGGGCGTGCTGCTCGCGCCGCTGCAGCGCGTGATCGAGGCCGATGCGCTGCGCTACAGTTTGGTCACCGTTGAGATCGACCGTGCCAAGCGCACGGCCAGCTTCACGGCGCAAGGCCCGAGCGGCGCGCAGCCGACAGACGTCGCGGGTATTGAAGGCGCTGGCGCCGCCTGGTATCCGCTGGTGCTGGCGCGTGAACTCGAAGACGCGATCCTGCAGATGCGCACCAATGAGACCGAGATCGGCACCTGGCTGATTCGCACGATCGGTGACACGGCAGCGGCGCTGGCGCTTGACGCCACGCTGCTCGCGCACCAGGGCCACTGGCTTGTGCGCGAGACCATCGGCCTGGTGCGCCGCACGCTGAGCCGGCTCGACGTGTCATCGCGCAGCCTGTTCGCGCTGATCGAGCCGGGCTCCTGCTTTGCCGGCACGCTGCTCGAACTGGCGCTGGCCTGCGACCGCAGCTACCAACTGATGCTGCCCGACGACGCGGCCCGGTCCCCGAAGATCGCCGTGAGCGAGGCCAACTTCGCGCTCTACCCGATGATCACCGGCCAGAGCCGTATGGCGCGGCGCTTCTACGACGAACAACCGGCGTTGGCCGCTGTGCGTGCGCAAATCGGCCAGGCGCTCGACGCCAACGCTGCCAACGCGCTGGGCCTGATCACCAGCAACCCTGACGACATCGACTGGGCCGACGAAGTGCGCCTGGCCATCGAGGAGCGCGTCAGCATGTCGCCCGATGCGCTCACCGGCCTGGAGGCCAACCTACGCTTCAACGGCCCGGAGAACATGTTCACGCGCGTCTTTGCCCGTCTCTCCGCCTGGCAAAACTGGATCTTCCAGCGCCCCAACGCGGTTGGCGAAAAGGGTGCGCTCAAGGTTTACGGCAAAGGGACGAAGGCCGTATTTGACTGGAGCCGCGTGTGACTATTTTCTTTGCCAATCCATCGCCCGGTTTGTCATCCCGGACCTGATCCGGGATCCATCGATGGCGGGTCGGAGCCCGCAATGACAAGACCGAATTGAACGCTTGAACATTACCCAGGAGACAGCATGACCGCCATCAACTACACCGACAAGATTCCCAACAACGTCAACCTGAGCGAAGACCGCACGCTGCAGCGTGCGCTCGAGCAGTGGCAGCCCAACTACCTCAAGTGGTGGGGCGACATGGGGCCGGACAACTCGCAGAACATGGAGGTCTACCTGCGCACCGCCGTCAGCGTCGATCCGCAGGGCTGGGCGCAGTTTGGCCACGTCAAGATGCCCGACTACCGCTGGGGCATCTTTTTGAACCCGGCCGAGAAGGACCGCAAGATCCATTTCGGCGATCACCTGGGCGAAGACGCGTGGCAGGACGTTCCCGGCGAGTACCGCGCCAACCTGCGCCGCATCATCGTGACGCAGGGCGACACCGAGCCGGCCTCGGTCGAGCAGCAGCGCCATCTGGGCCTGACGGCGCCCAGCCAGTACGACCTGCGCAATCTGTTTCAGGTCAACGTGGAGGAAGGCCGGCACCTGTGGGCCATGGTCTACCTGCTGCACAAATACTTTGGCCGCGACGGGCGCGAGGAAGGCGAGGCGCTGCTGCAGCGGCGCAGCGGCCAGGAGGACAACCCGCGCATCCTGCAGGCGTTCAACGAAGAAACGCCGGACTGGCTGAGCTTCTTCATGTTTACCTACTTCACCGACCGCGACGGCAAGTTCCAGCTCTGCGCGCTGGCCGAATCGAGCTTCGACCCGCTGGCGCGCACCACCAAGTTCATGCTGACGGAAGAAGCGCACCACATGTTCGTCGGCGAAAGCGGCATCTCGCGCATCATCGCGCGCACATGCGCTGCCATGAACGAGCTCAAGACTGACGACGTCAGCAAGCTGCGCGCCGCTGGCGTGATCGACCTGCCGACGCTGCAGCGCTACCTGAACTTCCACTTCAGCGTGACCATCGACCTGTTCGGCGCCGACGAATCGAGCAATGCCGCCACCTTCTACACCACGGGCTTGAAAGGCCGCTTCGAGGAAGGCAAGCGCACCGATGACCACCTGCTCAAGGGCGGCAGCTACAAGGTACTGGTGATGCAGGGCGGCCAGCTGGTGGAGAAGGAAGTGCCTATGCTCAACGCGCTCAACGAGGTGCTGCGCGACGACTACATAAAAGACTCGATCGGCGGCGTCGAGCGCTGGAACAAGGTGATCGAGAAGGCCGGCATCCCGTTTCGGCTCAAGGTGCCGCACAAGGCCTTCCACCGCAACATCGGCGCACTGGCCAACGTCAAGGTCTCGCCCGAGGGACGGGTTCTGTCGGAAGCCGAATGGGCCGCGCAGGTCGACCAATGGCTGCCCAGCGCAGCTGACCGCGCCTTCGTCGCCAGCCTGATGGGCCGTGTCGTCGAGCCGGGCAAGTTCGCCAACTGGATCGCGCCGCCGCTGATCGGCATCAACCGCCAGCCGGCCGATTTTGAATATGTACGCTTCAATTGAGCGCAGGCGCTATGCCCGAAGCCCAAGCCATGCAGCAGCACCTGATCGACCCCGAGGTCTGCATCCGCTGCAACACCTGCGAGTCGATCTGCCCGGTCAAGGCGATCACGCACGATTCGCGCAACTACGTGGTCGATGCGCAAAAGTGCGACCTGTGCATGGCCTGCATTGCACCCTGCCCGACCGGCTCCATCGACAACTGGCGCACCATGCCGCGCGCGCGCGCCTATTCGGTGGACGAGCAGTTGCTGTGGGACGAGCTGCCAGCCGAGCTCGGGCCCGATCAACTCGCGGAAATGGGCGTGGCCGAGGCGCCGGCGCCAGCCGAGCCGGCGGCCAGCTCGCCGCACCATGACACGACCGGCGAGACCGCGTTTCTGGCATCGTCCTATGGCAGCAGCGTGCCGCCCTGGTCTGCGGCCCACGCCTACACCAACCTTTACGGACCGAAGGCGCAGCAGAAATCGGTCAACGTCCGGGTGGCGGGCAATGTGCGCGTGACCGACCTCGGGCACGACTACGACACGCACCACATCGTGCTCGACTTCGGCACGATGCCGTTTCCGGTGCTGGAAGGGCAGTCGATCGGCATCCTGCCGCCGGGCACGGACGCGCAAGGCCGCGCCCACCACGCGCGCCAGTACTCGGTGGCCAGCGCGCGCACCGGCGAGCGCCCCGGCTACAACAACCTGGCGCTGACGGTCAAGCGGGTGCTGCAGGACCATCAGGGCCAAGCGGTGCGCGGCGTGGCGTCGAACTACCTGTGCGACCTCCAGGTGGGCGACACGGTCGAAGTCACCGGGCCGTTCGGCGCGAGCTTCCTGATGCCCAACCACCCGGGCTCCAGCATCGTGATGATCTGCACCGGCACCGGCAGCGCGCCGATGCGCGCGATGACCGAGTGGCGACGCAGACTCCGTCATTCAGGAAAATTTGAAGCGGGCAAACTGATGCTGTTTTTCGGCGCGCGCAGCAAGGAAGAACTGCCCTACTTCGGCCCGCTGCAGAACCTGCCCAAGGATTTCATCGACATCAACTTCGCGTTCTCGCGCACACCGGGCCAGCCCAAGCGCTACGTGCAGGACGTGATGCGCGAGCGCGCCGCCGACCTCGGCGCCCTGCTCGCCGACCAGGACAGTTACTTCTATGTCTGCGGGCTCAAGAGCATGGAAGAAGGCGTGCTGCTGGCCCTGCGCGACGTGGCGCAGCAGGCCGGCCTGTCCTGGGAAGTGCTTGGCACGGCGCTCAAGCTGCAGGGGCGCCTGCACCTGGAGACTTACTGATGAGCGCGCCAACGACCCTGCGCATCTCGCGCCGCGCCGCCGGCGTGGCGCAGGTCACGATGGCGCGGGAAGCCGTCTTCAACGCCTTCGACGAGGTCATGATGGCCGAGCTCGACAGCGCCTTTGCCGACCTCGCGCAGGATGCAAGCGTGCGCGTGATCGTGCTGACGGGCGCCGGCCGGCATTTCAGCGCCGGGGCCGACCTGCAATGGATGCAGCGCGCGAGCATCGCCTCGCTGGACTGGAACCTGGACGACGCGCGGCGCTTTGCCGCCATGCTCTGGCGCATCGCAAACTGCCCGAAGCCGACGCTGGCGCGGATCAAGGGCGCGGCGCTCGGCGGGGGTGTCGGCCTCGCCTGCGCCTGCGACATCGCCATTGCGACCGAAGACGCCTCCTTCTCGGTCAGCGAGGCACGCTTTGGCATTCTGCCGGCCGTGATCGCACCCTATCTGGTCAATGCCGTGGGCCTGCGTCAGGCCAAGCGCCTGGCCCTCACGGCAACGCGCCTCACGGCCGCGCAAGCCCAAACACTGGGCCTGGTGCAGCAGGTGGCTTCAATCGACACCATCGACGCCGCCGTCGATGCCACCGTGGCCGAACTGCTCGCCGGCGGGCCGCAGGCGCAACGGGAAATCAAGCAGCTCTATGCGCAGCTTGAAGTCGGCCCGGTGAGCGCCGAGGTGCGCGAACTCAGCGCGCAGACCATCAGCCACGTGCGCGGCACCGACGAAGCGCGCGAAGGCTTCGCCGCCTTTCTGGCCAAGCGCAAGGCCGGCTGGATACCGCAACAGGCGGACTGAGGCGCGCCCGTCTTCACCGATCATTCAATTCGAATGTCACGGTCCGCAACGCCCTTGCGCAGCAAGTCCAGAGCGCTTGCGAAATTGAAGTTGTGAACCGCATCGGCCATCGGCTCGAAGTACGCACCCAACGCGGCGCGCAACAACTCTGCGCCGGCCTCGACGGTGTCGCCGCTGGTGAAGTCGTCGCCCGTCAACTGCGCTGCCAGGAGCGTGCAAAGCGCCTGCAGCTGTCCGGCATCGACTGGCATCGTCTCCGGCATCGCCGCCTCCAGCGGCAAGCGACTCGTGATCGAATCGATCAGTTCAGTCAACTGGTTTGAGACGGCTGTTCGCAGGGCCACTAGCTTTTGCGCGTCGTCACGCTGCCGGATGGCAAGCTCGAGGTTCCCGGCCTGACTGTGCAGCACCGCAGCGCCGATCTGCGCCGCAAGTCCTTTGAGCGTATGGGCCAGTCGCTCGGCCGTTTGCCAGTCCGCCTGTTCCAGCGCCGCGCCCAGCTGCGCCGGGAACTCCCGTTGTCCTGCCACGAACTTGCGCAGCAGCGAGACATACAGCGCCGGCCGCCCGAGCGCATGCTGCAGGCCCTGCTTCATATCCAGCCCAGCGATCGGCGCGAGCAGCGGGAGCATTTCCGCAGCCGTGCCCGTCGACGTCCTTGCCGGCGCCATGTCGGCCGCTGCGCTGCGGGGCTTGATCCACTTGGCGAGCGTGCGCCAGAGCTGCTCCGGATCGATGGGCTTTGCCACGTGGTCGTTCATGCCGGCATCGAGGCAGCGATCCCGGTCCCCGCCCATGGCGTTGGCCGTCATCGCCACGATCGGCAGGTCTGCACATTGCGGCAGCTTGCGGATCTCGCGCGTGGCATCGAGCCCGTCCATCACCGGCATCTGCATGTCCATCAGGATCACTGCATAAGGCACCGCGGCTTGCCGCACCTTCTCCAGCGCGATGGCGCCGTTGTCGGCAAGCTCGACGACAAAGCCTGCGGATTTCAGCAGTTCGGTGGCAACTTCCTGATTGAGCTCGTTGTCCTCGACCAGCAGCATGCGCCGGCCGGCAAACGGCCCCAGGTCGGCAGCGGCCGCCGCGCTTTCCAGGCTGCGCGCCTCCTGCGCATCAGGTCTGCCCAGCGTGCGTATGACGCTGTCGAACATGAGCGAGGCGCTGACCGGCTTGACCAGCGGGTCCTCGATACCCACCGCGTTGGCCAACACACTGCCCTTGAAGGCGGTGTGGACCGGCGCCGTGACCGCGCCGAGCTTGGCCAGCGCAAACCAGAGCGCGGCGAACTCGATGCAAGTGGGCAGCATCAGGCTGACGTTGTCACCCCGGCGCACGCCCTGCGCGTGCAGGCCGGCAGCGACACGGTCGCTCATGTCATCGATCTGGGCGTAGCTCCATTCGCCGCTCGCCATGCGGATGAAGGGGCGCTGCGGGCATTCGGCCGCGGCGCGGCGCAACTCGGCCGCCAGCGATTCGGCAAAGGCATCAGGGGTGCGCGCCGTGGCCATCACACCGGGCGCGCGTTGTCAGCGCAACCAGGCACGCCGACGCCCAGCGCTGATGAGTGAATCGATGACTTTGGCATGGCATGAAACGCTTGAATGAACGCAACGGGACGCCTAGCACACAGGCCAAGGCTGCACCGGAATTGTCGTGCATTTCGAGGGCCGCAGCGGCACGTTTCAGACTCTCGACCGAGGTGGCTTGCTATCATCAATCCACCCCAACGAGGCCTGAGCCATGAACAACACAAACGACCAAACCGGCGTCAAGATATCCCGCAGCGTGGAGCGCCTGATCGCCGGGCAGGCAACCTCGGACGGCGCCGGCGTCAAGCTGACGCGCGTGCTGACGCAAGACCTGCAGCAGCGGCTCGACCCGTTTCTGATGCTCGACGCCTTTGGCAGCGACAAGCCGGACGACTACATCGCCGGTTTTCCCGACCACCCGCACCGCGGCTTCGAGACCGTGACCTACATGATTGCCGGGCGCATGCTGCATCGCGACAGCGCCGGCCATGAGGGCCTGCTCGAGTGCGGCGGCGTGCAGTGGATGACCGCCGGCCGCGGCGTGATCCATTCGGAGATTCCGCAGCAAACCGAAGGCGTG
>CAIKMZ010000126.1 GCA_903828665.1 uncultured beta proteobacterium | reverse complement strand
TCGTCAGGCCAGCGCTTTGCCATCGGGCTTCCTTCAGACTCGCAGTCACCCGCGAAACCCTTGCCTCTGGCTAACTCTTCCCCTTGCCGGGCGAGTAGAGGACTTTCACCTCCAAGTAGGTGCGCCCTGCCGGGCGCACCATCAAAAAAAAGCCCCGCAGTGCGGGGCTTCCTGATGCGTCGGCGAAGCCGGCAAATTACAGCTTCTGCATCGCCATGAACGAGTCGAAACGGCTTTCGGCAAAACGGAACCAGGCCACCTGATCACGCTGGAATGCGCGCAGGTCGGCGTAGATCTTCTTCCATTCCGGGCTCTTGGCATCGTTCTCCTCGAACACGGCCATCGAGGCCTTGAACGAAGCTTCCAGCACCGATTGCGGGAACGGCAGCACCTTGGTCTTGGCGGCCACGAGTTGCTTGAGCGCCTTGGGGTTGTAGGCGTCGTACTTGGCCAGCATGTCGATGTTGGCCTGGGCAGCAGCCGCTTCGACAATCGCCTTGTTCTCGGGTGACAGGGCGTCGAACGCCTTCTGGTTGATGTAGAAGTCCACTTCCGGACCGCCTTCCCACCAGCCGGGGTAGTAGTAGTACGGCGCGACCTTGTTGAAGCCGAGTTTCTGGTCGTCGTACGGTCCGACCCATTCGGCCGCGTCGATCGTGCCTTTTTCCAGCGCCTGGTAAATTTCGCCGCCGGGAATGCTCTGCGGCACAGCGCCGAGCTTCTGCATGACTTCACCGACCAGACCGCCACCCAGGCGCATCTTCATGCCCTTGAAGTCGGCGATCGACTTGATTTCCTTGCGGAACCAGCCGCCCATCTGCGTGCCCGTGTTGCCACCGGCGAAGCTGATCATGTTGTAGCCGGCATAGAACTCGTTCATGAGTTTGCGGCCGTTGCCATGCAGCATCCAGGCATTCATCTGGCGCGCGTTGAGGCCAAACGGAACAGCCGAGCCGAGCGCGAAGGCCGGGTTCTTGCCGTAGAAGTAGTAGGGCACGGAGTGGCACATCTCGACCGTGCCGTTCTGCACGCCGTCGACCACGCCGAACGGGGGCAGCAATTCGCCACCGGCGTGCACCGAAATCTCGAACTTGCCGCCCGACATGGCCTTGACCGCCTTGGCGAACACCTCGGCGCCGCCGTAAATCGTGTCAAGCGACTTCGGGAAGCTCGACGCCAGGCGCCAGCGGATATTGGCCCCCTGGGCATGCACAGCCGGTGCGGCACCAGCGGCGAGAACACCGGCAATGCCGGCATTTTTGATTACGGAACGACGATCCATGAACTTCACTCCTTGCGAGTTGTTGATTGAACACTCCGCCATGCCGGACAGCACGGTGGCGACCAATAAGAGTCACTCAGCATTGTAGGTTCAGAAGCCACCCGTATCGGGACGGGTTTTCCCTTGCGCGCAGCGCGTCAGGCAGCGGCCTTGAGCGTTGGTCTTCCCGGCTCCAGCAGCGCCGCGAAGCGCTGCAGCACCGAGGCCTGGATGCCGGCGGCGTCGAGCCCCTGCAGGGCCAGCAGCTTGACGGGATCGCCATGCTCGATGAATTCATCGCGCAGGCCCAGTTGCAGCAAGGGCTTGATCACGCCGGCGGCCTGCAGCGCTTCGCTCACCGCACTGCCCGCGCCGCCCATGACCGCGCCCTCCTCAACCGTGACCAGGGCCTGGTGTTCGGCCGCGACCTTGAGCAACAGTTCAAGGTCGAGCGGCTTGACCCAGCGCATGTTGACCACCGTGGCGCCCAGCGCATGGGCCGCTTCGAGTGCCGGATACAGCAGGGTACCGAAAGCCAAAATGGCAACGCCTTTGCCGACACGCTTGACTTCGCCCTTGCCAAACGGCAGCGACTGCAAGCCGGGCTGCACCGCTACGCCGGCACCGGCGCCACGCGGATAGCGCACCGCCACCGGATGCTGCTGCTCGAAGGCGCACGACAGCAATTGCCGGCATTCGCTTTCATCGGACGGGCAGGCCAGGCTCATGTTCGGAACGCAGCGCAGGAAGGGAATGTCATAGGCACCGGCATGCGTCGCGCCATCGGCACCGACGAGGCCGGCGCGGTCCAGCGCAAAGACCACCGGCAGATTCTGGATCGCCACGTCATGGATCAGCTGGTCATAGGCACGCTGCAGGAAGGTCGAATAAATCGCCACCACCGGTTTGAGGCCTTCGCAGGCCAGGCCGGCGGCAAAGGTCACGGCGTGCTGCTCGGCAATGCCGACGTCGAAATAGCGCTCGGGGAAACGCTGCTCGAACTCGACCATGCCGGAGCCTTCGCGCATGGCGGGCGTGATGCCCACCAGGCGCTTGTCATGCGCGGCCATGTCGCACAGCCACTGGCCGAAGACCTGGGTGAAGGTCTGCTTGGCCGGTGTGCTGGGCTGCTGCAGGCCGACCGCCGGGTCGAACTTGCCCGGACCGTGGTAGGCCACCGGGTCGGCTTCCGCGAGCTTGTAGCCCTGGCCCTTCTTGGTGACGACGTGCAGGAACTGCGGACCCTTGAGGTGCTTGATGTTCTCGAGTGTCGGGATCAGCGAATCGAGGTCATGGCCGTCGATCGGACCGATGTAGTTGAAACCGAACTTCTCGAACAGCGTGGCCGGCACGACCATGCCCTTGGCGTGTTCCTCGATGCGCTTGGCCAGTTCGAACAGCGGCGGCGCGCCCTTGAGCACGGTCTTGCCGGCGTTCTTGGCCGCGGCATAGAACTGGCCGCTGAGCAGCTTGGCCAGGTAGCGGTTGAGCGCGCCCACCGGCGGGCTGATGCTCATGTCGTTGTCGTTGAGGATCACCAGCAGATTGCACTCGGCCACACCCGCGTTGTTGAGCGCCTCGAAGGCCATGCCGGCCGTGAGCGCGCCGTCGCCGATCACGGCAATGCAACTGCGCTCCTCGCCCTTGATCTTGGCCGCCAGCGCCATGCCCAGCGCCGCTGAAATCGAGGTGCTAGAGTGCGCGGTGCCGAAGTCGTCGTATTCGCTCTCGCCGCGCTGCGGAAAACCGCTCAGGCCGCCGAGCTGGCGTAGGGTCTCCATGCGCTTGCGTCGCCCGGTCAGGATCTTGTGCGGGTAGGTCTGGTGCCCAACGTCCCAGACAATGCGGTCGTGCGGCGTGTTGAACACGTAGTGCAGTGCCACGGTGAGCTCCACCGTGCCGAGATTGGAACTGAGGTGACCACCGGTCTTGGAAACGCTGTCGAGCAGGTAGGCCCGCAGTTGAGCCGCCAGCGCATCAAGCTGCGCGCGCGGCAGGTGCCGCAGATCCGCCGGGTCATTGATGGTTTCGAGCAAGGGGTAATGAATTTTCGACATGGGTTGTGCTTGTTCCTGTGGCCATCAGCGCAGCTCAGCTGACGCGGTTCACCACCATGTTGGCCAGACCCTCCAAGGCCTGCGTATCGCGCAGACCGCTTTGCTGCAAGGCCAGCAGGGCCTGCGCCAGAAGTTCCTGCGCATAGGCGACCGAACGATCCAGGCCCAGCACCGAGACATAGGTCGGCTTGTCCTGGCTGGCGTCCTTGCCCGCAGTCTTGCCCAGCGTGGCGGAGTCCGCCGTCACGTCCAGGATATCGTCCACCACCTGGAACGCCAGGCCGATGGCTGCGCCATAGGACTGCAGCGCGCGCTGCGCTTGCGTTGAAATGTCGGCAAAGGCAGCGCCCATCATCACGCTGGCCTGCAGCAGCGCGCCGGTCTTGAGGCGGTGCATCTGGCGCAGTTGGCTCTCGGTCAGCGCAACCCCGACGCTGGCCAGGTCGATCGCCTGCCCGCCGGCCATGCCGGCGCTGCCGGCGGCGCGCGCCAGCAACCGGCACAGCCGGGCCTGCTGCTCGGCCGGCATGTCGTCGTCAGGGGTCAGCAGTTCGAACGCCAGGGCCTGCAGGGCATCGCCGGCTAGCAGCGCGCCGGCCTCGCCGAACTGCACGTGCACGGTCGGCTTGCCACGGCGCAGCACGTCGTTGTCCATGCAGGGCATGTCATCGTGGACCAGCGAATAAGCGTGGATCAGCTCGACCGCACAGGCGGCACGCAAGGCGGCCTCGCAACGCAGGGAATCCGGTGCCTCGGCGCGCTCGCCCGTCACCGCCTCACAAGCCGCCATCACGAGCAGCGGGCGCAAGCGCTTGCCGCCATCGAGCACAGCGTAGCGCATCGCCTCGATTAGGGCGGCGGGCGCTTCGTGTTCGACGTTGACGGGCGCGCTGGCTCTGACCCAGCGGTCCAGCGCGCGCTCGACCTGGTCCAGATGGCCGGCGCTCCAGGCGCCGAGGTCGAACGTGAGATCAGGCTTCACTCGGGCGTCCATGTCTTCTGCAATCCCTGATCGAGGACCTTGACCTGAATCTCGACCGCATCGAGCCGTTCGCGGCAGAACTTGAGCAACTCCGCACCACGCTGGTACTGCGTCAGCAGCTGTTCCAGCGGCATGGCGCCGGATTCGAGCTTGGCAAGCAACTGCTCGAGCTCTTCCAGGGCGGATTCGAAACTGGCTGGCTTGGTAGAAGCGGAACGCGGGGCAGATGCCATGGGGCGGAATGTGGTGTGTAACTAAAGCCCGATTTTAGGCGCTGTGCTTGGGCATGTCGCGCCCAAGGCCTTATGCCGCTGGAGTGATCCCCCTAAACCGCGGGTACGGTTTCCGGTTCCACGGCCTGATTGGCGTCGAACAGGCTTTGCGCCAGCTGCGCCGCGTCGGCGCGCAGCAGGCGCTGACACCAGGCTTCCACGCAGGGCTGTGGCACGGCCTGCGGCTCGAACACGGTCTGCGAGACAACGCGCGCAATCACTGCCGGGGCCACGCCCGCCGCAAGCAGTGCCGCGCTGAAACGGCTGGCCGCGTCGCCGATGCGAAAGGCATTGATGTTGGCCTTGACGATGCGCTCGCCCTTGGGCGCAAACAGGATGCGCAGTTGTTCCTCCAGCAATTCAGAGGGCAGCGGCAGCCAGGAGGCCGCCGCACCGAGCACGACCACGTTCTGGACCTTGATGCTGCCGGCTTTCTGCGCCAGGCGCGTGCCATTGATCGCCACGAGACGTGGCGCCGAGAACAGCACCTGGTACAGGGCATCGTGCTTCGGGTATATCGCGACATTCTCCATCGGCGTGATGTCGGTGACGATGCAGCCATCGGGCCGCAGCAGTTGCGTGTAGCGCAAGGCCTCCATCGGCTCGACCGACAGCACCATGCTTGCCGTGCCTTCGGCGATAAGGTCGCTGGCCACGGGCTGGTCCGAAATGCGGACAAAAGCCGACACCGCGCCGCCGCGCTGCGCCATGCCGTGCACCTCGGACTGCTTCAGATACAGGCCGGCCTCGTGGATGGCGCGGTCGATCACCGCGGCAATCGTCAGCACACCCTGCCCGCCGACGCCACATACCACCAGGTCGTAGTTCATGCCGCCACCACCTTGATCCCATGCTTGAGCTCGCGCGCTTCCTTGAGGTCCTTGATCTCCTTGGCATAGTTGACGCAGGCGCGCCGCGCGATGATCACCGACAACCCGGTGTAGGCCAACTCCTCGCGCAAGGTGGCCACCGTGTGCTGCTTCTTGTGCGGCGAGGGCACGACGATGCGGATGTGCGCGCGCGGGACACCGAGGCCGGCCACCAGGTCGACCACCTCCTCGTCGGTCGCCATGGTCGGCTGGCCACCGGTCATCGCGACGATGCTGTTGTCCAGGATGAATACCTTGATGTTCGTGTTGTCGCGCGCGGCGTCGAGCAGCGGCGCCATGCCCGAATGCGTGAAGGTGCCGTCGCCGATCACGCACAGCGAAGGATTCATGCCGGCGTGCGCGGCGCCGATCGCCATGCCGATCGAGGCGCCCATGCACAGGCAGGAGTGGATGCCCTTGTACGGCGCCATTGCGCCCAGCGTGTAGCAGCCGATGTCGCCCATCACGCGCGTGTCCGGCGCGAACTCCGCGATCACCTCGTTGATCGCGATGTAGGCGTCGCTGTGCGGGCACTTGTCGCACAGCACGGGCGGGCGTCCGACCAACACGTCGGCCAGGCCCGGAATTTGCAGGCCGATGCCCACCGGCAGTCCGAAGCAGCGCTTGATCGCATCCTGCGACAGCTCGCCCATGCGCGGCAGGGCGCCGGTCAGCTTGCCGTGGATCGGGCGCTCGCGCATCAGCCCCAGCGCGCTGACGTAGCGTTCGATGAACGGGTAGCCTTCCTCGACGATCCAGATCTCGCTCGAGGAATCGAGCAACTGGCGGATCTTCTTCACCGGCAGCGGGTAGCAGCCGATGCGCAGCAGGTTGTAGTTTTCCAGCGCGGCGCCGAGCGCCTCCTGCAGGTAGTTCCAGGCCAGTCCGCTGACCAGGATGCCGGGACGCTGGCCCTCGCGCAGCGTGAGCGCATTGACCGGATGCGCCTCGGAATAGTCCTGCAATGCCTTCTGCTTGTCCACGAGGCTGGCATAGGCGTTGCGGGCATTGCCCGGCAGCAGGATGAAGCGGCGCGGATCGTCGACATAGCGCGCCTCGTTCTGCGCGCGCGGCGCGCCCGTCGTGACCTTGGAGCGGCTGTGCGCCAGGCGCGTCACGAGTCGCAGCAATACCGGCACCTGCAGTTTCTCGGACAGGTCGAAGGCCTCGCGCGTGAAGTCATAGCACTGCTGCTGGTCGGCCGGCTCCAGGCATGGCACCATCGCAAAGTCGGCGAAGTAGCGCGAGTCCTGCTCGTTTTGCGAGCTGTGCATGGACGGGTCATCGGCCACCGCGAGCACCAGGCCGCCGTGCGTGCCCGACACCGCCACGTTCATGAACGGGTCGGCCGCGACATTGAGCCCCACATGCTTCATCGACACCATGGCACGCCGGCCGGCGTAGGACACGCCCACGCCTTCCTCCAGCGCCACCTTCTCGTTGCTCGACCACATGCCGCGCACCGGCAGGCTGTGCGCTTTCACGTAATCCTCGATGGTCTGGAAGATCTCGGTCGACGGCGTACCGGGATAGGCGTAGGCGGCGCTGATGCCGGCATCGATGGCGCCGCGCGCCACCGCTTCGTCGCCCAGCAGAATGACTTCAGACATGTGTTCTCCAGTGTGGGTGCGGATCTTCAATGGGTCCGTCGGGGCCAAGTATCGCATCCCGGGGAGCGGCGAAGGCCGCCGGTTCCGGCCCGGGCGAGTGGCTCAGGCGACGGCGCGCAGCCTGCCGCTTGCGGCTTCGCCCTGGCCTTGCAGACGCTCGAACGCGCTGTAGCAGAGGAATCGTTTCGCGGTGGCGCGGCCGATGGCGCACAGGCCCAGGCGCTGCGCCACGTCCAGCCCCATCTCGGTGATGCCGCTGCGCGAGACGGCGATCGGGATTCCCATCTGCGCCGACTTGATGATCATCTCACTGGTGAGGCGACCGGTCGTGTACATCACCTTGTCGCCACCGGCGACGCTGTGCATCCACATCCAGCCAGCGATGGTGTCGATGGCGTTGTGGCGGCCAACGTCCTCGATGAAGAGCAGCAGTTCGTCACCGCGAAACAGCGCGCAGCCGTGCACCGAGCCGGCCAATCGGTAAATGCTTTGCTGCTCGCGGATCACCTGCACGATGCCGTTCAGCTGAGACTGCTGCAGCACGGCCGGCGGCAGTTCGATGCGGTCCAGATCGTCCATCAGGCCGCCGAACACACTGCCCTGCGCGCAGCCGGTGGTGACGACGCGCCGCGCCGTGCGCTGCTCAACCTGGGCGATGCCCTGGCGCGTCTTGACAGCGGCGGCGCCGACGTCCCAATCGACGGTAACCGATTCAATGTCATGCACCGAACCGAGCAGCCGCTGGTTGCGCAGAAAGCCCAGGATCAGCAACTCGGGACAGGCGCCGAGCGTCATCAGCGTGACGAGCTCGCGCTTGTCGACGTAGATGGTCAGGGCGCGTTCACACGGAATGGTGCTGGCCACTTGTTCGCCGCACTCGTTGAGCGCGATGGTCTCGCGCGTCAGCGGCGCCTGCGCGCTGGTGAGCCGGGGCAGTTCAGATTGGGGCATGGACAAGGTGGCGACGCATAGGGTTTCTGAGTCTGACCATACCGCAATTTCCCTGAAAGCGACAGGGATGAAACCAGTACCCGGCGGCGCGTTGTGGCGCAGTATCTTCGTGCACAATTGACGCTGACGTCAATGCCGGACCAAGCCCGGTTTGCCGAGCCCGATTGCGCATACAAAGGAGACCCTCATGGCCTTGCTCATCACCGAAGACTGCACCGCGTGCGACGCCTGCCGGCCCGCCTGCCCGAACGAAGCGATCAGCGTCGGCGACCCGCTCTACGTGATCGATCCGCAGCGCTGCACCGAGTGCGTGGGCGCCGAGGACGAGCCCCAGTGCAAGCTGGTCTGCCCGGCCGACTGCATCACCTTCAACCCGGCGTTCAAGGAAAGTCCGGAGGAACTGCAGCAGAAGTACGAGAAGCTGCACGCCTGATCGCGCAGGCCGTCCATTCCTCCGATCAGAACGGCCCGCCGCGGCCCGCCATGCCCATAGCCCGCAGCGACAGCGCGCTGCCCAACGTCCTCTGGCCGCTGCTGTTCGGCAACTTCGTCATCGGCAGCGGTGTGATGGTCGTGTCGGGCACGCTCAACGACATCAGCAGCTCGCTTGCAATTCCCGTGGCCATGGCCGGGCAGCTGATCACCGCCGGGGCCGTCGTGATGTGCCTGGGCGCGCCGCTGTTCGCCAGCCTGGTGGCAGGCTGGGACCGGCGCCGCCTGCTGACGCTGTCCATGCTGTGGTACGCCATCGGTCTGGGCATGAGCGCGCTGATGCCCGGCTTTGGCTCGCTGCTGCTGGTGCGCGTGCTGACGGTCGTGGCGCCGGCCATCTTCACGCCGCAGGCGGCCGCCTGCGTCAGCCTGCTGGTGGCGCCGCACCAGCGCGGACGCGCCATCACCTTCATCTTTCTGGGTTGGTCGGTTGCCTCGGTGCTGGGCATGCCGCTGGGCGCCTGGATTGGCGGCACGCTGGGCTGGCGCAGCGCCTTCGCGGCCGTCGCAATCCTCGGCCTGCTCAGCGCCATCTGGATCTGGCGCACCCTGCCCGACGGCATCCGGCCGCCGGCGCTGTCGAGCGCGGCGTGGGGCCAGACATTGCGCTCCAAGGCGCTGATGCTGTGCGTGGCCGTCACGCTGCTGCAGTCCGCAGGCCAGTTCGTGCTGTTTGCCTACTTTGCGCCCTATTACAAGGCGCAACTGCAAACCACGCCGATGCAACTGAGCCTGCTGTTCGCCTGGTTTGGCGCGTTCGGCCTGATCGGAAATGTCGTCATGTCGCGCCACGTCGACCGCATCGGCGCGCCCAGCGCCGTCATGTGGAGCGTGGCCAGCATGGGCGTGAGCCTGCTGCTGTGGCCGCTGGGCAGCAGCGTGCTTCTGGCGGCGCTGATCTGCATCCCCTGGGGGCTGGGCTGCTTCGCCGCCAACTCGGCGCAGCAGGCGCGGTTGCTGAACATGGCGCCGGCGCTGGCGTCCGGCTCGATCGCGCTCAACAGTTCGGCTATGTACGCCGGCCAGGCGCTGGGCGCGGGCAGCGGCGGCTGGCTCATCGCACACGACGCCATGGCCTCGCTGCACTGGTTCGGCCTGGCCGGCCTGCTGGCCGCCATGGGCCTGAGCTGGTGGGCCGAACGGCAGGCGGCGGGCGCAGCCGTCCATTGATCGGTGCGCGTCGGCTAGCATATTGTTTTTTCCACGGGAGACAGCATGAGTTCAACCAGCACCTTCATCGCAGCGCGCGACTTCCTGCAACAGCACCGCACCGACTACCAAGCCGCCTACGACGGCTTCAAGACGCCGGTCATGGCGGAATTCAACTGGGCGATCGACTTCTTCGACGTCCAGGCCAAGGACAACCAGGCCACTGCGCTGTGGCTGGTTGACGACAACGCCAAGCACGTCAAAGTGTCCTACGCCGAGATGTCGGCCAGCTCGAACCAGGTCGCGAATCAGTTGCGCGCCTGGGGCGTGCGCCGCGGCGACAGCGTGCTGCTGATGCTGCCCAACGAACTGGCGCTGTGGGAGACCATGCTGGCCTGCATGAAGCTCGGCGCCGTGCTGATACCGACCACCATGCTGCTGTCGGCCGGCGACCTGCAGGACCGCATCGAGCGCGGCGCGGTCAAGCATGTGGTGGCGCTGGCCTCGGAAGCGGCAAAGTTCGAGACCCTGGCTGGTGCCTTCACGCGCATCATCGTGGGCGGCCAGGCGCCCGGATGGCAGGCATTCGAGCAGGCCTACCAGGCCGAGCGCAGCTTCACACCCGACGGCGTGACGCGCAGCAGCGATCCGCTGTTCCTGTACTTCACGTCGGGCACCACGTCGAAGCCGAAGCTGGTGCTGCACAGCCACCAGAGCTACCCGGTCGGCCACCTCTCCACCATGTACTGGCTGGGGTTGAAGAAAGGCGACATCCACTGGAACATCAGCTCGCCCGGCTGGGCCAAGCACGCCTGGAGCTGCTTCTTCGCGCCGTGGATCGCCGGCGCCACGATCTTCGTCTACAACTACGCGCGCTTCAATGCGGCCAAATCGCTCGACGTCATCTGCGAATGCGGCGTCACCTCGCTATGCGCGCCGCCCACCGTCTGGCGCATGATGATCCAGGAAAACCTCAACAACTGGAAGGTGCCGCTGCGCGAGCTGGTCGGCGCCGGCGAACCGCTGAACCCGGAAGTGATCGACCAGGTCGAGCGCGCCTGGGGCATCCGCATCCGCGACGGTTTCGGCCAGACCGAGACCACGGCGCAGATCGGCAACCCGCCGGGCCAGCCAATCAAGCCCGGCTCGATGGGCCGCCCCCTGCCCGGCTACCGGATCGCGCTGCTCGATGCCGACGACAAGCCGGCCGACGAGGGCGAAATCTCCATCGTGCTCGATCCGCGACCGGTCGGCCTGATGCTGGAATACGCCGGTGATCCCGAGAAGACGGCCGAGGTCATCCGCGATGGCCACTACCACACGGGCGATGTCGCCATGCGCGACGCCGATGGCTACTACCACTACATCGGCCGCAACGACGACGTCTTCAAGTCGTCCGATTACCGGCTCAGCCCGTTCGAGCTGGAAAGCATCCTGATCGAGCATGAGGCCGTGCTCGAAGCCGCCGTCGTGCCGAGTCCGGACGCCCTGCGCCTGTCGGTGCCCAAGGCCTTCATCTCGCTGCGCGAGGGTTTCTTCCCGGACCGCGACACGGCGGCCTCGATCCTCGACTATTCGCGCGAAAAGCTCGCACCGTACAAGCGCATCCGGCGCGTCGAGTTCACCGAGTTGCCCAAGACCATCTCGGGCAAGATCCGCCGCGTCCAGTTGCGCAAGAAGGAGCTCGAACGCAGCGACAACAGCCGCAATCCCGGCGAATTCTGGGAAGAAGACCTTGCGTGAGAGCGCCATGCGCCGCGTGGATTGCGGGTCCGGCCTGCAATGACACTTTGAACCTGTCATCCCGGGCCCGACCCGGGATCCGCGCTGCGTGAGCCCGCAACACGCCGCGCGACGCGGCAACCTGCGCAGCATTGCCTTCATGCTGGTGGCGGTGGGCTTCTTCTGCTTCATGGACACGATCCTCAAGCTGCTGTCGAGCCGCTATCCGGCGCTGCAGATCGCGGCGCTGCGCGGCTGGGTCGCGCTGCCGCTGGTCGTGCTCTGGATCCAGTGGCGTCATGCCTGGCACACGCTGTGGCGCATCCGCTGGCCGCTGCACGTGCTGCGCGGCATGCTGGCCATCGCCATGCTGGCCCTGTTCACGCACGGCCTGCGCGGCTTGCCGCTGACCAGCGCCTACACCCTGTTCTTCATCGCACCGCTGCTGATCATGCTGCTGTCCTCACGCGTGCTGGGCGAGCGCGTGCAGCGCGCGCACTGGTGGGCGGTGGGCGGCGGCATGCTCGGTGTCATCGTCGCGCTGCGACCCGGCACCGACGGCTTTGTCAGCTGGGCCGGCCTGGCCGTGCTCGGGGCGGCGGCCTGCTATGCGCTCTCGGCCGTTCTGGGCCGCCTGTGCAGCCGCACCGACTCCAGCGAGAGCCTGATGCTGTGGATCATGGTGATGGCGGCCCTCGGCGGCAGCGCGCTGGCCGCACCGCAGTGGGTGGCCGTGCGCGCCGACGATGCGGGCCTGCTGATCGCGCTGGCCGTGGTCGGCTTCGGCGGGCAGCTCGCCATCACCGAGGCCTTCCGCCACGGTCAGGCTTCGGCAGTCGCACCCTTCGAATACACGGCCCTGGCCTGGGGCATGGGCATGGACTGGCTGTTATGGCACACCGCGCCCGACCCGGTCACGCTGCTCGGCGGCGCCATCGTCGTGGCCAGCGGCCTGTATGTGGTGCGGCACGAGAAGAAGCAACTGGCGGCGCATCCACTGCAGGGCGAGATTGCCTGAGTTGCCCCCACGCTCCGAACTACGTGTCGTCGCTGCCCCCCGAGGGGCCTAATTTCCCTTGAGGCGGCCCGGCGGGAAATTGACGCACCGCGCGCACTCGGGCCGCAAGCCAGGGCGCAAACAGCATGAACAGCATGCCGAGCACCATCAGCCGGCCCTCGGAAATGTTGTAGTCCAGCAGGATGCGCTCGAGCGGGTAGCCAGAAGCCAGACCAAGGCCCACCTCGAATGCGGCCATCAGCACCGTCCAGAACGCGCCGAGCTTCAACTGCATGACCAGCGTTGTCGCGCCAATCCAGCGAATGCAGGCCAGCGCGATGCCGAAGATGATCAGACAGCCGACCACGATGCCCAACTGGTGCGCCCGCAAGTCTCCTAGCACGGGCAGCACGAACAGCCGGCGCAAGACACCGTGGATCGATTCCGCCACGGCGATGAAGAACCAAGCCGCGAAGGCTTTGGACCAACTCATGGGGAAATCCTCCTGTTGCGCCAATGGCGAATGCAGCAAGCGGCCATGTTGCGAGCGTGGTGTCAAATCCAACGACGAACCTCGCGACGGTACGCGGTGAATGCCTCGCCGAACAAGGCCGCAAGTGCCCTTTCTTCCGGGCCGATTTGAAAGCGGTTCATGTAGCCAACAAAAAGCGGGGCCAGCGCCAGCGCCAACCCGTTTTCCAGGAACACCGCCCATGCGAGCAGGACCATAAGGAAGCCAAGATACATCGGATTGCGGCTCACACGAAAGATGCCGCCGCGAACCAGGGCCGCAGCAGCCTGCGGCCTGGTTGGATTGACCGTCGTGCGGGCCTGCCGGAACGCGCTGACGCCCAGGATCACGATGGTGCCGCCAGCCAGGGCCAGGCCAAGCGCAACGACAGGACCGCAGGCCCAATGCCAGCCAAGCGACGGCGAGGCCCACGAAAGCAGGCCCATCAACGCCGCTGTCAACAAGACAAGCGCGAGTGGTGGAAGCCGCAATTCAAGTGCTCTCATTGTTTCCGAATATGGACCGGGTTCGCGCATTGTCGATCGAGTATGGCCGAGCAAGGCTTTCACATCCTGCATGGAGGTAAACGCGCCAATTATGGGTCGTATGCCGCGTAGAGTGACTGCGAATCGCCCCGGAAATCCCGCGCCGCATCACCCGGATCAATGGGTTCAAGGGTGTCGGCGTGCCCTTGGCATGCACCGGATGCCGCCCACGTTGACGCCTGACAGCAGCTTGCAGCGCCGCGGAAGTCGGCTCTGATGGCGATCAACAAACCACTGGCTGCCCCACGAATGTGGTGTGAATCAACAGCATAATGCTGGCAACCACTCTAAAAAGTTCACTTGATCAGCCTGTTACCGAGGATCCAGAGCAATCAGACGGGCAGCTCGTGAAATTAGCAAGACGAGACATGACTGATTCACCGATATCGCGTCACGCGCGCCGTTCCCGCCTGGAATGGGTGCTGCTTATCGTGGTGCTGTTGCTCATCGGCGGCTATTTCGCCTACCACTTGAATCGGGATCACGCGCGGATTGAGGCCCGCGAAAGTGAACGACTGAGCCACCAATG
>CAIKMZ010000125.1 GCA_903828665.1 uncultured beta proteobacterium | reverse complement strand
GTGCCCTAAACGGTCATCGGCAGTTTGAGAATGCGGTCATCTGCGGTCAACGCTGCGGCACGGGAAGCTGTCGTCGTCGCAGGCAAGCCTTTGCCACCATTTGAGCCGATCACGGGCGGGTTCTCAACCACAGAGTCCAGGTCGTGCGAATTCCCGCAGTGTGACCCAAACCGGCTATCAGTCCGGATGAAGTGGCAATTGTCGAAAGCCATGCGACGCTTGCAAGAACACAGGCACAGGCAGGATGCGGCATCAGAGAGCCGACGTGCGAGGCAACTGGATTCCGTCAGCGGAGAGTGCACGTTGACAAATGGGTCCTCACGACACGGGTCCGGCCAGCCGGCTTCTCATTCTGCTCGCGCCATAGCGGGGTTTGGAATGACGAAGAGGCATGCAAAACCACCGGCAACTCCATGGAACGTGAGATTCGTCATTGAATTTCGCCTTGCGGTTAGCGCAGACCAGGAACAACACCAAACCGTCTCCTGTGCCTACAATGTTCGCGTCGCTTCGGTCCGGTCGAGCCGTGCGCAGCGATGAAACCAAATTTACAACAGGAGACAGCATGAAAATGAAAAAGCTCGCGCTGGCGCAAGCCTTCGCATTGGTTTTGGCGGCAGGTTCGGCTTGGGCCGACGTCACGATTGGCGTCATTGTTTCGGCGACGGGGCCGGCAGCCTCGCTGGGCATTCCTGAGAAGCAGACCTTTGCCCTGCTGCCAGCAACCCTGGGCGGCGAAAAGGTGAAGTACATCATTCTGGACGACGCCACCGACACCAGCACCGCCGTCAGGAATGCACGCAAATTGACTGCCGAAGACAAGGTGGATGCGATCATCGGCGCGTCTGCAACGCCAACCTCGATGGGAATTCTCGAAGTGGCTTTTGAAGCCAAGACGCCACAGATCGCGATGGCACCTTTGGCACCTGCCGGCGAAAAATCGCCCTGGGTTTTCACAACGCCGCAGAGCTTTCCCCTGATGGCTGTTGCGATGGTGCAGCACATGGCGACCAACCACGTCAAGACGCTGGGCTTCATCGGCTACGCCGATGCCTACGGAGAGCTCTGGTTGAAGGCGATCCAGGATGCCGCAGCCGCCAAGGGCATCACGATCAGCGCCGTCGAGCGCTATCAGCGCAACGACACCAGCGTGGCCGGGCAAGCGCTCAAGTTGCTTGCAACCAAGCCGGATGCAATTCTGATCGCAGGCTCCGGAACACCGGCCGTGCTGCCGCAGTCAACCCTGATCGAGCGCGGCTACAAGGGAAAGTTCTACCAGACACACGGCATCGCCAACCGCGACTTCCTGCGCGTTGGCGGCAAAAACGTGGAAGGCACGCTGTTCCCGGTCGGCCCGATGCTGCTGGCCGAGCAGCTTCCAGACAGCAACCCCTCCAAGAAACCCTCGCTGGAATACATCAAGGCGTACGAAGGCGCGCATGGCGCCAACAGTCGTTCCACCTTTGGCGGTCACGGTTGGGATGCCTATCTGCTGCTCAATCGCGCCGTGCCCGAAGCACTCAAGAAGGCCAAGCCCGGCACCGCCGAATTCCGCCTGGCCTTGCGCGATGCGCTTGAAAATGTGAAGGAACTGCCAGCAGTTCACGGTGTCTTCAGCATGTCAGCCAAGGACCACAACGGCTTCGATAGCCGCGCCGCCATCATGGCCACGGTCGAGAACGGCGACTGGAAGATCCTAAAGTAGGCCCAACCGCTTTTCAGCCATCGGCTTTGCCCGACGAGCGGGCGATGCCGATGCGCATCAGGGCATCCATCTCCCTCGGCTGCGCGTGTGCTGCGCTTCAACACGAGGCGTTCAGCGCAGCGCGCTGGCGCCCGTCTTATCGAGGGTAAGCACCTACAGATTCGACCCGTTTCCAGCTTTACGTGGTTATTATTTATAACCATAATTGAATTCGGAGACAAAACCAAACGCGCGTGATGAGGAACACAAATCATGAATATCGCCCAATACCTCGAGCAGCATGCGGCCAACACACCCGATCAAATCGCCATCCGTTTTGAGGGACGCTCCATCACGTACGGACAGCTGAACCGCGATGCCAACCGGCTTGCATCCGGTCTGCGCAAGGCAGGCGTCGCTGAAGCCGACCGCGTTGCCCTGTACCTGCCCAATGTGCCCGAATTTGCGACCGCCTATTACGCGGCGCAAAAGCTCGGCGCCATCCCCGTGACCATCAACGCCATCCTGAAAACCGAGGAGGTGCGCTACCTGCTTGACGACTCGCAAGCCAGCGTGATCGTCACGATGAACGAGCTGAGTTGCCACGTGCCCGACGACTGCGCCGCGCTGCGCTTGAGAATCGTCGTCGATCCGGTCAAGCCGGCGCCAGGCTGGACCGCGCTGGCCGATTTGCTCGCAAGCGGCAGCGTCACGTTTGCGTCGGTGCCCTGCGCCGCCGACGCGGTGGCGGCCTTGCTCTACTCGTCGGGCACCACCGGCTTTCCCAAGGGTGTCTCGCTGACGCAGCACAACATCCACAGCAACATCGCGCTGCCGCCCAAATCCCGGTATTCGGACTACCGGCCTGGTGACCGGCTCGCCACCTTTTTGCCGCTGTTCCATGTCTACGGTCAGAACTACATCATGAACGCCGCCATCCTGGCCGGCGCCACGATTGTGCTGTTCCCGCGCTTTGTGCCCGACGTCGTGCTGCGCGCCATCGGCGAAGAACGGATCACGCATTTCTTCGCCGTGCCGACGATTTACATCAACCTGCTGGCGATGGACTTGTCGCCCTACGACCTGAGTTCGCTGCGCTATGAAATGTCGGCTGCGGCGACGATGCCGGAGGAAATTTCGCGGCGCTGGACCGAGCGCTTCGGCCGGCGTGTTTACGAGGGCTACGGCCTGACCGAGTGCTCGCCATTCTCCTGCTACAACGACAGCGATGAACACCGTTTCGGTTCGGTCGGTCGCGCCGTCGAGGGCTTTGCCTTGAAGATCGTCGACGAGTTCGACCACGAATTGCCCGCTGGCCAGCAGGGCGAGATCGTGATCCGTGGCGAGGGCGTGATGCAGGGCTACTGGCGCCGTCCCGAAGAAAGCCAGACCGCACTGCGCGGCGGTTGGTTGCACACCGGCGACGTCGGCCGCATGGACAAAGACGGCTACGTCTACATCACCGACCGCGTCAAGGACATGATCAATGTCTCGGGCTTCAAGGTCTGGCCGGCCGAAGTCGAGCAGTACCTGTACAAGATGCCCGGCATCCAGGAAGCCGCCGTCTATGGCGTTCCGGTTGAAGCGCAGGGTGAGAAGGTCGTCGTCGCCGTGGTGCTGCGAGCCGGCGCGGCGCTCAAGCCCGAGGACATCATTGCCTACTGCCGCGAACATATCGCGGCCTACAAGGTGCCGTCCCGCGTTGACATCGTCAACGAATTACCCAAGAGCGCCAGCGGCAAACTGCTCAAGCGCGTGCTGCGCCAGCAGGCCACGGCCTGAAACCTCCCAATCGAGAAAGCGATCCCGCCATGCGTGAATCTGTGAGCTACGCCATCCACGACGGCATCGCCGTGGTTACCATCGACAGTCCGCCGGTCAATGCGATGGACCAGACCATGCGCGCCGGATTGAAGAAGACCTTTATCGCGTTGCGCGGGCAATCGGAGGTCAAGGCCATCGTCCTGGCCTGCGTCGGCAAGACCTTTGTCGCTGGCGCCGACATCAAGGAGTTCGATACCGGCATCGCCGAGCCCGGCTACCACGAGGTGCTGCGGCTGATCGAAGACAGCGCGGTACCGGTGGTTGCAGCGGTCCACGGCACGGCGCTGGGCGGCGGCGTCGAGATCACGCTGGCCTGCCACTACCGGGTTGCACACGCAGGCGCACGCTTTGGCCTGCCCGAGCTTTCGCTGGGCATCATTCCGGGCGCCGGTGGCACGCAACGCCTGCCGCGCGCGGTCGCGCTGGAGGTGGCGCTGGACATGATGCTCACCGGCAAACCCCTGGCTGCCGGCAAGGCGCTTGAAGCCGGGCTGGTCGACGCCGTAACCGAGGGTGAGATCGTCCCCGCTGCCATCGGCTTTGCGCGCGAGCTGGTGCAAAAAGGCGCGGGCCCGCGCCGCACGCGTGAACAAGCCGTGAAGGGTGCCGCTCAAGCCGGCGAACTGCTGACAGCCAAGCGTGCGCAAATGGCCAAGACCATGCGCAACCGTCTGGCACCACTGGCCTTGATCGACGCGGTGCAGGCAGCGGTCACGCTTGATTTTGACCAGGGCCTGCAGGTCGAATCCTCCCTCTCGGCGCAACTCGAGCAGGCGACCGAGGCCAGGGCGTTGCGCCATCTGTTTTACGCTGAGCGCGAAGTGCGCAAGATCCCGGGGCTTGCGCGTGACATCGCGCCGCGAGCGGTGGCGCGCGTCGGCATCGTCGGCTCCGGCACCATGGGCGGCGGCATTGCCATGTGCTGCGTCAACGCCGCAATCCCGGTGACGCTGGTGGACGCCACGCAGCAGAATTTGGAGCGCGGCCTAGCGACGATCCGCAAGAACTACCAGCGCTCGGTCGAGCGCGGCAGCCTCAAGGCCGAGCAGATGGAACAGCGCCTGGCGCTGATCACACCGAGCCTGGACTTCGGCGCACTCGCGCAGGCCGACCTGATCATCGAAGCGGTCTTTGAAAACCTGACCTTGAAGAAAGAGATCTTTGCCAAGCTCGACGCCGTGGCCAAGCCCGGCGCCATACTGGGCACCAACACCTCGACGCTGGACATCGACGAGATTGCGGCCGTCACGCGGCGGCCGCAGGACGTGATCGGGCTGCACTTCTTCAGCCCAGCCAATGTGATGCAGCTGCTCGAGATTGTGCAGGCCGGCCGGACCGCGCCCGACGTGGTGGTGACGGCGCTGGAACTGGCCAAGCGCATCAAGAAGACCGGTGTTGTCGCCAAGGTCTGCTACGGCTTCATCGGCAACCGCATGATGGACCCCTATGGCCGCGAAGCCGAACGCTGCGTGCTCGAAGGCGCAACGCCGGCCGAGGTTGACAGCGCGCTCGAACAATGGGGCATGGCCATGGGCATTCTGGCCGTCTACGACATGGCCGGCGTCGACATCGGCCATCTGACGCGCCTCGAGCGCGCCCACCTGCTGCCGAAGGACCCGAGCTTCTACCGGCCTTCGGCCATGCTCTGTGAGCGCGGCTGGATCGGCCAGAAGGCCGGGCGCGGCTACTACCGCTACGACGGCGCCGAGCGCAATCGCACACCCGACCCCGAGGTGATTGCCATGCTGGCGGACGAGGCCAGGCGGCTCGATATTCCACAGCGCCATCCGGACGCCACCGAGATTCAGCAACGCTGCCTGTACGCCATGATCAACGAAGGCGCGCTGCTGCTGGAGGAAGGCATTGCCCTGCGGGCCAGCGACATCGACGTCGTCTACACCGCGGGCTACGGCTTTCCGCGCTACCGGGGCGGCCCGATGTTTTACGCCGACACGCTCGGACTCAAGACCGTCTACGAGGGCATTCTTGCGTTCCAGAAAACGCTCGACCCGCAGTACTGGCAGCCGGCCCCGCTGCTCAAGAAGCTGGCACTCAGCGGTTCGAGCTTTGCCCAGTGGCAAGCCGAACAAACGAAATGAACCGGAGCATCACCATGACACGTGCATTCATTCCCTACGGCATCTACTGGTCCACCCCTTTCGCCAAATGGCAAGGGCCGATCAGTCACCTCAACAGCCTGAAACTTGCTGCCAACGTCGGCAAGGCCGCGCTCGACGCCAAGCGCTTTCCGATGGAGCGCATTGACCTGGGCATTCTGGGCGTCACCAATCCACAGCACGGCGTCTTTTACGGTCTGCCCTGGGTCACCGGCATGATGGGCATCGACCAGGTTGCCGGCCCGACCGTGCAGCAGGCCTGCGCCACCAGCGCGCGCTCCTTGCAGATGGCCGCCGCGCAGGTGGCCGACGGCTCGGCGCAGTGCGCGCTGCTGGTCATGGCAGACCGATGCTCGAACGGCCCGATTGTTTACTACCCCGACCCCTCGGCCCCGGGTGGCACCGGCATCACCGAGCGCTGGGTGCTGGACAACTTTGCCATGGACCCCTACGCCCGCAACGCCATGATCGACACCGCCGAGAACGTGGCGGCCAAATTCTCCATCGGCATGGCGGAGCAACACGATGTGGCGCGCGCGCGCTACGCGCAGTACCAGCAGGCGCTGGCCAATGAGCGCGCGTTCCAGCGCCGCTACATGGTCGACGCGCCGATCACGGATTCGGGTTTCCGCAAGCAAACCGGCACGCTCAGCGCCGACGACGGCATCTTCGCCACCACGCCCGAAGGCCTGGCCAAGCTCAAACCGGTCAAGCCCGGTGGCACGGTGACCTTCGGCTCGCAAACGCACCCGGCCGACGGCAACGCCGGCGTCATCGTGACCACGCGCGAGCAGGCCGATGAGGCCTCGCTGGACAAGGCCATCGTTGTCGAGTTGCTCGGCTTTGGTCAGGCCCGCGTTGAAAAAGGCCATATGCCGATGGCCGTTGCGCCGGCCGTCATGGCGGCGCTGAAAAACGCCCGGCTTGAGATCAAGGATGTGGATGCCGTCAAGACGCACAACCCGTTTGCCGTCAACGACATCGCTTTTGCCAGGCAAACCGGTTTCCCGCTGGAGAAGATGAATAACTACGGCTGCTCGCTGATCTGGGGTCATCCGCAGGGCCCGACCGGCTTGCGCAGCGTGATCGAACTGATCGAGGAACTGGCGCTGCGCGGCGGCGGTATCGGCGCCTTTGGCGGCTGTGCCGCGGGCGACTCGGCCGTCGCCGTGGTGTTGCGCGTCAGTGGCGGCTAGAACAAGGCCATGAGCAAGGTTTTCGTCTACGAGGTCAACGTGATGTTCGGTGACTGCGACCCCGCAGGCATCGTCTTCTTCCCCAATTTTGCAAAGTGGATGGACGCCTCCTCGCTGAATTTCTTCATGCAGTGCGGCGTGCCGCCGTGGCGCGAACTGGTGAAGACCACCGGCATCATCGGCAACCCGCTGCTCGAGATTCAGGTCAAGTTCATGCGCCCGGCTACCTATGGCGAGACGCTGCAGATTCATACCAACATCCAGGAGTGGCGCGCCAAGGCTTTCCTGATGCGCCACGTCATCATGCGTGGCGCCGATGTGCTGTGCGAAGGGATTGAGACGCGCGCCTTTTGCATCCGGCCAGCCGACAACCCGGACCGCATCAAGGCGATTGCGGTGCCCGAAGAAATCAAGCGCCTGTGCCTCTGAGCGTGGCGGAAGCGACATCGTGCTGTTTCAACCCAGGACCGACGAGATGCTGTTTGTGCTGTCGCACGTGCTGCGCGGTTCAGCCCTCCTGCAGACCTTGCCACCCTACCGCGAGCTCGACACCGAACTGACGCAGCAACTCGTGCAGGAGGCCGGCAAATTTGTCGGCGAAGTGATAGCGCCTTTGAACCGCTCCGGTGATGAAATTGGCGCCCGCTTCAAGGACGGACAGGTGACGATGGCCCCCGGCTTTCGCGAGGCCTATCAAGCCTTCTGGCAGGCCGGATGGCCGGCGCTGGCGGCAGCGACGCAAGACGGCGGGCAAGGCCTGCCGATCGTGCTGGAGGTGATGCTGTTTGAAATGCTCAACGCGGCCAACCACGGATGGGCCATGGCCCCCGACCTCCTGCACGGCGCCTATGAGTGCATCAAGCACCATGCGTCGGATGCGTTGAAGGAACGCTATCTGGCCAAACTCGCCCGCGGTGAATGGCTGGCCACCATGTGTCTGACCGAGCCGCAAGCCGGCAGCGACCTGGGCCTTGTCAAGACGCGCGCCCTGCCGCAGGATGACGGCAGCTTCCGCCTCACCGGCACCAAGATCTTCATCTCGGGTGGCGAACACGATCTGTGCGACAACATCGTGCACCTGGTGCTGGCGCGGCTGCCCGACGCGGCGCCCGGCAGCAAGGGCCTGTCGCTGTTCCTGGTTCCCAAGTTCATGCCCGATGGCGCGCGCAGCGCCGTGTACTGCGATCGCATCGAGGAAAAAATGGGCCTGCACGGAAGTCCAACCTGCGTGTTGCGATTTGACGCCGCCAACGGCTCGATCATTGGCCAGCCCGGGCGCGGTCTGCAGGCCATGTTTGTCATGATGAACTCGGCGCGACTGCACGTTGCGATGCAGGGAATTGGTTTGCTCGAGGCCGCCTGGCAGAAGGCCGACACCTACGCACAGGAACGCCGCCAGATGCGCGCGCCGGGATGCAAGACGACGGATCCGTCTGGTGCTGACCTGATCCGGGAGCACCCGGCCATGCGCCGCATCCTCGATACGCAAAGGGCCTGGATCGATGGCGGTCGTGTGATCGCCTACCGCACTGCCGTCGAACTCGACGTTGCCAGACACCACCCGGACGCCGCGCGACGCGACGCCGCCCTGCGCTGGTGCAGCCTGACCACACCGGTCCTGAAAGCGGCGTTCACGCAGCAAGCGTTTTACGGCAGCAGCGAATGCCTTCAGGTTTTCGGGGGGCACGGTTATGTGCGCGAATCCGGCATCGAGCAGCATGTACGCGACGCCCGAGTCACCATGATCTACGAGGGCAGCAATGAAATCCAGGCGATTGATTTGCTGGTGCGCAAGGTCCTGCCCGACGGCGCCGGCGCATTCAGGCACTGGCTCGACGCTCTGCGCTCGGACCTTGATCCGCAACAGTCGGTCGACGCGCGGGTGCTGACCCGCTTGACCGCCTTGCAGGCACACGCCGATCGCCTCGCGCAGGCAGCCATCGCCGACGACACCCTGGGGCATTGGCTTGCCGATGATTTTCTGCGGGCCGTGGCACTGAGCCTGCTCGATTGGTCTTTTGCCCGGATCGCCAAAGCGCCCGAGGCCGCAACGCTGCGCTGGAAGGCGCCGGCACAAGCACTGGAGCGCTGGATCATGCCCGAACTCGCCATGCGCCTTGGTATCATCGATGCGGCGATCTGCGCCACGGGCGCCGCTTCGTCAGCCGCAGACATGCACACGTAATCCAGCCAGTCAATGCCCACTGCCATTTCAACCCGACCCGTCGCCATCGACGAAGTCGACACCCGCTACCTTGAGACGCTGCTGGGCTACAACGCGCGCCGCGTGTCTCTGGCGGTGATTGAGGTTTTTCTGCAGCGCATGGCCGACTACAAATTGCGGCCGGTCGACTTCTCTGTCGCCTCGCTGATCGTGCACAACCCGGGTATCACCTCGCGCCAGCTGTGCAGCACGCTGGGCCTTCTGCCGCCCAATCTGGTCGGCCTGATCAATGCACTGGAGAAGCGCGGCCTGATTCGCAAACGGCCGCACCCCACCGATGGACGCGCCAGCGGCCTGCATGCCACTGCCGCCGGAATTTCCTTGATGAAAGAAGCCGAAGTCGCCGCAACCAGTCTCGAAGCCGAGGTGGCCACCCGCCTGACGGCGACCGAGCGCGTGACCTTGGTGCGGTTGCTGAAAAAGGTCTATCTGTAGAGGGTCACCGTCTGCTGACCGACAGACGTCGATTGACACTGTTTCATCGCTTAGATCCCGTGGCTGGTTGGCCGGTCAGATCGCTTGCAACGTCAATGATGCTGCCCGGAATGCGGTCAATGGAAATAACGAACGCTGGCCAAATGCCAACGGCCGCTGGATGGCAGGCAATTTGAAATGCCTGGGCTGCCCGCACTCAATTGCGTCTGAACTCGCTCGTTCCAGATTGCGGGTGCTGCTGCGCTTGATCGCAGCGGGCTTAACCCCGCCGACCCCACAATGGTCGGAAACCATCATTCCGACAGCCTTCATTTGTTACGTCCAGCAGCCCGCGCAATTAAAGTCGTCAACGCAGGCGCGGATTGGGCGAACCTTGATACGCTACCGGTGATGGGCCTTCAGGACTTTCAGGGATGTGGCGGGATCGGGCCGGACCTTATGTCGAACTGCCGCAAGCCTTGTTCAGGGCAATCTGCATTCGAGTCGGCGCGAATCGCCGCAGCATCAATCGGTAACTTCAGATGATCAACAAGATAGCAACTTCAATTGATGCGGCATTGACCGGTGTCCAGGATGGTGCCACCGTCATGATCGGCGGCTTTGGCACCTCGGGCATTCCCAATGAACTGATCGACGGCCTGATCGCGCAGGGCGCCAAAGACCTTACGGTGGTCAACAACAACGCCGGCAACGGCGACATCGGGCTCGCAGCGCTGCTCAAGACCGGTCGTGTGCGCAAAATCATCTGCTCCTTTCCGCGCCAGGCCGACAGCCATGTCTTCGATGCGCTCTACCGCAGCGGCAAGATCGAACTCGAACTCGTTTCGCAGGGCAATCTCGCCGAGCGCATCCGGGCCGCCGGCGCCGGCATTGGCGCCTTCTTCACGCCGGCGGGCTTCGGCACCGATCTGGCCAAGGGCAAGGAATGTCGCCACATCAAGGGCAAGGACTACGTGCTGGAGTACCCGATCTATGGCGACCTGGCGCTGATCAAGGCCGAACGCGGCGACCGCTGGGGCAACCTGATATTCCGCATGGCCGCGCGCAACTTCGGCCCGGTCATGGCCATGGCCTGCACGAAGACGGTGGCCAGCGTGCACGAGATTGCCGAGCTCGGCGAGCTCAACCCCGAGCACATCGTCACCCCCGGCATCTTTGTCCACCAGATCGTCAGGATTGAGCGCCAGGCCACGCAGGCCGGCGGCTTCAGGAAGGCGGCCTGAGATGACGTACCAAAGACGAACAAAGGACCAGCTGGCCGCACGCGTGGCGCAGGACATCTTCGAGGGCGCCATCGTCAACCTCGGCATCGGCATGCCGACCCTGGTGGCCAATCACATCCCGGCCGACCGGGAGGTGATTCTGCACAGCGAGAACGGCATCCTGGGCATGGGCCCGGCGCCGGCAGCGGGCGAGGAAGACTACGACCTGATCAACGCCGGCAAGCAGCCGGTCACGCTGCGCAAGGGCGGTTCCTTCTTCCACCATGCGGACAGCTTTGCGATGATGCGCGGCGGTCATCTCGACATCTGCGTGCTGGGCGCCTTCCAGGTCTCGGCAAGCGGCGATCTCGCAAACTGGCATACGGGAGAAAAGGATGCGATTCCTGCCGTCGGCGGCGCGATGGATCTGGCCGTCGGCGCCAAGCAGACCTGGGTCATGATGGACCTGCTGACCAAACAGGGGCAAAGCAAGCTGGTGCAGGTCTGCAGCTACCCGCTGACCGCCATTGCCTGCGTCAAGCGCGTCTACACCGACCTGGCGACGCTGGCCTGCACACCGCAGGGCCTGCTGTTGATCGATGCCGTGCCAGGGCTGACGCACGCCGAACTCGAAGGGCTGGCAGGCCTGCCGATCGATCACTGAACAAGTCCAAGAGGATGGATCCGTGACCCGGGCCTTCATCTGCGACGCCATCCAAATCCGGTTCGGCCGCCACGGCGGCGCACCTGATTGACAGGAAAGACGTTGCCCGGCGCGCGATAAAACCGATTTGGGTGATCTGGGAGGCGGCAACGGCCGAGGAGTGGACGGCGCTTTCGGCCAGCCGCGACCTGGTGGCTTTCCGTGATCTTGGCCAGGCCGCCGCCGCGCTGGCGCGACTTGCTCAATGCCACGTGGCTCGCCCCTCGATCACCGGCAGGCATGGATCGGTCGTTGCTGAACCTGCACCAACCGGCAAAGCGCAGCTGACGACCGAGCCCCGTCTCAAGGACTGGCTGCGCCAATGGGGCCTGTCGATTCCGGCCGGCATGGTTTGCCCGGACGCCCGCTCCGCGCAGGCCTTTGCATCGACGCTGCAGCGGGGCATCGTGCTGAAGATTGTGGCGGCGGCACTGCCGCACAAGTCGGACGTCGGCGGCGTGCTGGTGTGTCGTGCGCCTGAGCAGGATGTCGCAGAAAGCTTCCATGATCTGTGGGCCCGGGTCAGGGCCCATGCGCCGACGGTTGAACCGGATGGCGTCTTGGTCGAGGAACTGATTGACGAGCCTGGGGTCGAGCTGTTTGTGACCTTGCGTCGGGACCCGGTCTATGGCTTGGTGACGGTCATCGGCCGGGGCGGAACAGACATCGAGGTCGATCCCGACTACGTTGTTCATGTCGGGCCCATCAGCGCGTGGCAGGTTCCACAACTGCTGGGTGGTTTGAGGTGTGCGACGCTGCTCGACGGCTTCCGTGGCCGACCCGCATTGGCGCGAGAGGAACTGGCCCGCGGCCTGGTGCGACTGCAGCAAGCCTTGCAGTCGACTGACCTGATGGAACTGGAACTCAATCCGGTGAAACTCACGCCGACGTCGGCGTGGATTCTCGATGCGCTCGCAACAGGGTCGGCGCGATAGAAAGCGCGCCGCGTCCGTTGCGCCGAGGATTCCAGGGTCAATCGTAGATCGGCGCGTTCCACGAAACGCGTGCAGCAACTTTATTGCTGCGTCCGGCCGTCTGCGCCTACAACAGGCCGAGGTCGCGCGCCTTGGCTCCGGGAAAGACACTGTCGATTTGGCTGGCGCTCATCGCGTACTGGCGCTGGAACAGCCCGCCAAGCACGGCGCGGTATTCGTTCAACACGGGGAAATCGCGGTTCTGAAACAGCGCGGCCTGCTCCACCCGCACCTGTTCCCCCGCAATCTGTTGGCCCTTCACACTGCCGCCCATGACCCAGAAGACCGAGCCATGCCCATGGTCGGTTCCGCGGTTGCCGTTTTGGCGGAACGTGCGTCCGAATTCACTTATCACCACGACCGTCGTGTCCCGCCATGCCGGCCCCATCTCCTGGGCAAACGCCGCAAGTCCCAGGCCCAATTCATCCAGGCGATTGGCCAGGTAGCCGGTGGCAGCGCCCTGGTTGACGTGGGTATCCCAGCCGCCAACGTCGACAAAACCCAGGTTGAAGCTGTCCTTCATCAATCTGGCGATGCGTCGTGCCTCGAGCTCAAAGCCCTTGGCGCTGCCGGCCTTGCGGCTGGCCGCGTCCATCTCCGCCGACATTTCCCGCATCACTTCATCGCGCACGCCAAAGCCTTCGGCGACCTGTGCGCCCATGGGAGTGCCCTGGTACATGGATGCGATGAGGCTGCTCTGTCGTGCATCGACCGAAGGTTTGGCCAGCGAGCGCAAGGCGGTGTTGGGCACTTTGGCGCTGCCTTGAAATGCGAGCGGCAGCTGGTCGGTAAAGGCCATCGGGGCGCTGCCGGTCAGCACGGTGGTCAGCCGATTCATGAAGCCTGAACCGTAAGTCTTGTGGCCTTCAAGCGCCTGTCCCATCTCCATGCTGTCCTGGGTCTCGAAGTGACTGCGCGACAGGTCGAGCGTTCCCGCAAAGGGCACAAAGGCCAGTTCGCCATTCCTGTAATACGGGTGCAGTGAATCGCGCAGTGCCGGGTGCAGACCCCAATCCGTGGTAAGCGGCAATGCCGATGACAACTCGGATGAAGGGCGCGCAATCGAAATGTCCGGTCGCGTTTCGTAGTAGTAGCTGCTCGACACCGGCACCAGCAGGCTGCACGCGTCATAGCCGCCCCTCAGGAAGACGACCAGCAATCTGGACCTGGCAGCCGGCGCCGCCATCAGGTGGGTCGTGCTCGTGAGCGACAGTGCCGTCCATCCGGCCAATGCGCTCAATGCTTTGCGGCGTTGCATGGCAAATATTCTCCGGCGAGCGTTTAACGGCGCATCATTTCGGGAGAAGAGAGCAACAAGGCATTCCACTCCTGCGGCGATGCGGCCTGCTCCAGCGCGTTGCGCGTTGCTGGCCCCAGGGTCTTGACGATGGACTGGTAGTACAGCGCATTGGCCAATTGCGGAAAGGCGGTTCGCTCCTGCGCCTGCGGGCCGTCGGTGCGGAACAGGCCCGCACTGCCCGAACCGATGGCCTTGGCCACTTCAAAGCGGGTAGCCAATTGCCCGGGGCTGGCCCATGCGGCAGACTGCAAAGAATAGCCGTCCGGTGTGGCGTGACCATACAAGGGCTCGCCCATGCGATTGATCCAGTTCAGCATCGGCCCCACGTTGAGCACGGGTTTTTCGCTGTAGGCCAGTCGCACGGCCGACACCACAAAGCGTGCCGGGTCCTTGAACTTTTGTTGTTGCGTCTTGGAAAAATCGGGCGATGCAAAAAGCACTTCAAGGGTCTTGGCAATATCCCCATCGCTGCGCTCGAAAGTCTGCACCATCGCTTGCACCAATGGGAGCGGCGGCTCATCAGTCAACCAGTAGGTGACCAGCTTGCGGCAAATGAATCGTGCCGTGGCCGGGCTGCCGGCCAGACGGTCCAGTGCCTCTTGCAATTCCGCCAGACCGCGACTGCGGATGGCTTGCCCCAACAGTTCCTTGGCGCCGAAATCATGTCGCGCGGGATTGAATTCAAACAGCCCGTGGCGAACGTAGTAGCCCTGCAATTCCTTGCGCATCCCCGGATGGCTGGGGCCAAGGTTGACGCCCACGCCGGTCAGCACACGGGCCAGTTCCTGCACGTCGTGCTGCGTGTAGCCGGCGTCAACCCCGAGGGTGTGCAGTTCCATCAGTTCACGGGCAAAGTTCTCATTGATGCGTCCGACGGCGTTCTGCTCATTGTCCAGGTAGCGCAGCATGGCCGGGTGCTGCACCACGGCCCCCAGCAAGTCCCGGAACCGGCCCAGCGCATGGGCACGGATGGCGGTATCTTCATAGTCACCCACCATGGCGCGCAAGTTGCCTTTGACCTGATGCACACTGAAGTGGTTGAGCCAGAACCAGGTCATTTCTTCCTGCACCTGATGCGGCGAATAAAGGGCGCGCAGCAAATGCCGCGCGGCCGCTTCACGCGCCAGCTGATTCATCTCCATCTGATAGGCCTGCTGCGCAACTTTCTTAGTCTCGTCGTTGGTGCTGGCCTGAACATCTTTGCGCCGCTGGTCCATGTCCTGCACCAGATCGACCATTGGACGCTGGGCGATGGTCATTGCGTCGATTTGTGACTGAACCTCGGCCGGAAGCTCGGCTCCCTTGCCCGGGTGCAACTGCGCCGCCACGTAGGCGCTCAGGCCGATGGTCTGCAAGCGCTCCACAGCGGCGGGCGTGGCGCCCCACGTGATGCGGTTGGCCAGTGCATAGGCGTCAGTATCCGAGAGCCGGGTTGCTGGTGCGCCCGAGTCCAGGGGCGCTGCGCAGCCGGCAAGCGCAGCAATCAGCAGCACCCATGCCTGGCGCAGGACAGGCGTCACATTGCTTGCGGTTAATGGCATCAGAGGCCTTGCCCTGCGCAAAACGCCGAACAATGATCCGGCACTCGATTGACAAGCCTGGAGGCGGCAGAACTACGCTTCGTCACAGGATTCCTTGATTGAGCAGGGCGTTGATGGGTTTCCGGATACAACGGTCCACACGTGATATCCGCCGACACGGCGATTCTCAGCTTCTTTCTATGCCAGTACCCCGTTTGGCCCGACCTGCCGCGCGATCGGGTCTACCAGCACACCGGGGTTCATGATGCCCTGTGGATCTGCCGCCTGCTTGGCCGCCGCCAGCATCTGGCGGAACAGGGCCGGCACCTCGCGCTCATAGCCGCTGCGGTGGTCGCGCCCGACCGCATGGTGGTGGGTGATGGTGCCGCCGTGGCGGATCACTGCCGCATTGGCCGCCTGTTTGATGTCGCGCCAGGCTGACAGGGCGCTGGCCACGCTGCCGTCTGCGCCGCCGCGCGCGGCCAGCGTGAGGTACGGCGCCGGTCCGTCCGGGTAGACATGGGTCAGGCGGCACGACAGCATCGCCTCCTGCCCGGTGGCGCGTTCGATGGCCGCGCCCACGTCGGCCTTGACACTCGCGTAGAAGGCCTCAAAGCGGTCCCAGGTGATGGCGGTTTCGAAGGTATCCATGATCAAGCCCAGCCCGACGGCCGGGTCGCGCCAATAGGGCATGCGCAGAAATGCATTGCGCCAGGCGCCAGCGGCGCCGCCGCGGTGCGCGTCCCCGGTCTGCGCTGCCAGCGAGCGGGCCACGGCATCCGCGTCCACCAGGCCGCCATGCTCGCGCAGCAACTCCAGGGCGCGCGTCATCCAGGCCTGAAGCGGATGGTCGGACGACTCGAAGCCCAGCACCAGGATGGCGAACCGGCCGTCGCCCACGCCGGAAAAGGCGGTCTCCAGGTGGTCCAGCAGGCGGCAGTTGGCCGGGTTCAAACCCGACTGCGCCAGCGCGCGCAATCCGCGTGCACCCGCGAAGTAGTCGGCGAAGCGAATCGCTGCAGAGGCACGAAACTGCGGCGGCGCTTGCAGCCGGACCCAGGCCTCGGTCAGTACACCCAGCGTGCCCTCCGAACCGAGCACCCATCGGTCCGGCGCAGGACCGGCACCCGAGCCCGGCAGGCGCCGCGTTTGCACAATGCCGGCCGGGGTGACGAGCCGCGTGGACTCCACAAAGTCGTCGATATGGGTGTACTGCGTCGCGTAGTGGCCGCCAGCGCGGGTGACGATCCAGCCACCCAGCGTGGAGAACTCGAAGCTCTGCGGAAAGTGGCGCAGCGTGAGTCCGTGCGGCTTGAGCTGGGCCTGCAGTTGCGGTCCCAGCGCGCCGGCCTGAATGCGCGCCGCGCGGCTGACCGGGTCGACCTCGAGCACCCGATCCAGGCGCTCCAGATCCAGCGACACCACCCCGGCATAGCTGCCGCCCACGGCAGCCTCCACGCCACCGCACACGCTGCTGCCACCCCCGTAGGGAATCACGGCCACGTTGTGGGTCTGCGCCCAGTCCAGAATGTCCACCACACCCTGCTCGTCATCGGGAAAGGCCACCCAGTCCGGCGGCGTCGGCGCGGTGCGCAGCCACATGCGCGCCAGGTCGGCATAGCTCTTGCCCGCGCAGTGGTTCAGCCGGTCCAGCGCCGTGGCGGAGAACATGGCGGCCAAGGCCCGTGGCGCGGCCATGCGCGGCGCGGGCAGTGTGAACTCGTGCACCTGTGGCACCGGCCTCTCGGCATAAGGCACGTCCAGCTGCTCGACCATGGTCTTGATCGTGGCCTGTTCGCGCGCATCGAGCGTGGCATCGGACTGTCCCCAACCCCAAAAGCGCCTGGGTGCACGGCGGGAGAGTGTGGCGGAGTCGGTCATGGCGGCATCCTGCGGTGTGGGCGGGTTGCCATTGTTTCACACGCTTGCGCGGAATCATTGGCGGGCCACGAGCCGGAGATTTTCCCGAAGCACCTGATCCACGCAGTGACTCATCGGTTCGCCTGCTGCCGTGCCGGCTCGTTGTTCACCCTCCGGCCGGGACGCTTCCTTCCGACCGTGCCTTCGTATGCTACCGAACGGACGATCCGTTGCCACTGGCATACGCTGGCAACGCATGCGCACATATCGCCTGCGCGCCGTTCTTCAGCTAAACCCATATTGGAAATTTCATGAACATCAACCTCGGTCTGACACCGCTGATCTCGCTTGTGGCGGGAATTCTCATACTGGTCATGCCCAAGTTGCTGAACTTCATCGTGGCTATCTACCTGATCATGATCGGCCTCATCGGGCTGTTTGGCACCGGCGCACTGCATATCCGCTAAGGTCAGCGCCGGCGGTACGCTGAATCACGCGTGACTGCGCTTGCCGGGACGTGGACCTGCACCGCAGGAACGGGTGTGACCCAGAGCTATTGCTGTTCAATCCCTTGGTTTGCCGCTTTGGGCGGCGGCAGCAGACGCTCGCACTCCAGCTTGACCGCGGCGTAGCACTCGCACGTGCGCTCTTCCAGTCCGGCACGGTCCAGCACCGTGATGCTGCCACGGGCCTTGGCGATCAGTCCCTCCTTTTGCAGCTTGCCCGCCGTCTGGGTCACACTCTCACGGCGAACACCGAGCAAGTGCGAAATCTGCTCCTGGGTGATCGTCATCCTGTTGCTGTGCAGGCGGTCAAAGCTCATCAAGAGCCAGCGGCTGAATTGCTGCTCGACCGAATGGTGCTGGTTGCAAACCGCGGTCTGCGACGTCTGGCAGATCAATGCCTGCGTGTAGAGCAGGGCCAGGTGCTGTAGCTGACCGCCCAGTTCGAACTCCTGCTTCATGATCTTGCGGCTGAGTCGATAGGCCTGCCCCGCGCTTTGCACGTCGGTGCTGCTTGGCAGGCTTTCACCCCCCATATAGATCGAAATTCCCACCAGACCTTCGTTTCCGACCAGGGCGGTTTCGCTGGAAGACCCATCTTCGAGGGCGTAGATCAGTGCGATGATCCCTGAGATCGGAAAGTGCAGGTACTTCACGTGGTCGCCCAATTCGGACATCGTCCAGCCGAGCGGCATCGAAACCAGCTCCAGATCGGGCAGCAGACGGTCGTACTCGGCCTTTGGAAGCGCCGCGAGAATCTGGTTTTGTTTCGGGTCGGGCGAGGCTGGCTTGGATGGTTTTGACATGGGGACTTCTTGAATATCGGGAGGGCCAACTGTAAGCCACCCGGCTCATCGATCCCGACCAAGGCCGGGCCAGTCGATCTGGCGCAGAGGTTCGACAGCGCCTTTTTGCTTCCTGCTTGCGCTTGTCAATGCCTTTCGGTGCCGGGAATCGGCCGGTGGCCGTCTTGCATGAGTTGCCAATTGAAAGGGGTGAACATGGCGCGGACTGCGACTGGATTGGCAGGAATCGAGCGCAAAGTCTCGAAGAGTTCAATTAGGATGGACAAGCTTGGCACAGACTTTCCGCCTGGACGCCGAACCTCTGACCACCGACGACGCGGTTGGGGCCTGTTTCAACCATCGCGAGAGGTAACCATGCCGACGAATGACCAAGACAAGACTTTGCTTCCAGATTCAACCGGAGAGATGGCGCGCAGGGAGTTCCTGAAATACTCTGCCTGGACAATTGCCTCGGTTTCTCTGAGCTCGACAACATCCGGATGCGGTGGCGGCTCGGTCGCACCGGTGGCACAGAGCTACGCCATTGATTCAACCGTGGTTACGACGGCGCAACGAATGCTGTCGTTTCCCGTGAGCGTGACCGGCCTGAGCGCAAAAGACCTTTCCAAGGTGTCGCAATACAGCAGCCTGGGCTACGGCAACTGGACATTCGGGGCGGCACTGCCTGTTGTGCAAAGAACCGACATCATGGCAAGCGGCTACGCCAATGCATCGCCGACCAGGACCAAGAAGCTTCTGAACTTCTTCACCCTGTCGGATATCCACATCACCGACAAGGAAGCGCCGAATCAGCTTCCCTACTTGCAGCAAATCGAGCCGCGGGCCTACAGCCTCACGTCGGTCTACACGCCCGCGATGCTGTACTCGACGCAGGTGCTCGATGCGGCGATCCAGACGGTCAACGCGCTGCACAAGCAAACGCCTTTCGACTTTGGAATATCGCTCGGCGATGCGACGGACAGCACACGCTACAACGAGACGCGCTGGTACATCGATGTCATCGACGGGAAAGTCATTACGCCAAGCTCCGGCGCCAACGTCGGCGCCGCCACCATCGATTATCAGAAGCCGTTCCAGGCGGTCGGGCTCGACAAGTCGATCCCCTGGTATCAGGTGCTTGGCAACCATGACCATTTTCTGATCGGCTCGTTTCCGGTCGACGCCGACCCGTCGCTGGGCTTTCGCAAGTCCTACGTCGCCGATACGGTCTGGTCGACCGCAGATGTTCTGATCCCGCATGCCGCGAAGTTTCCGGTCCTGTTCAGCATGGCCGACTTCAAGGCGCAGCCATCCTATTACCAGGGCTATATCGACGGATCAACCCCATACGGACAAATTGCTGGCGCGGGCGCGACGACCGACGCGGCCTTTGCCAACGGTGCCCCGAAAGTTGTGGCCGATTCGAATCGGCGTTCTCTGCTACGCAGCGAGTGGATTCAGGAATTCTTCAACACGACAACAACCCCGAGCGGTCACGGCTTCAACCTGGTCGACCCGACCAATCCTGCGTGGGAGAGCAACGGTTTCGCCTGCTACAGCTTTGTTCCGAATCCGAAAGTTCCGCTCAAGGTGATCGTGCTGGATGACACCCAGTCGGAATCCGACGGCTCGCTCGATATTCACGGGCACGGTTATCTGGATGCCAACCGCTGGGCCTGGCTTCAAGCCGAACTCGCCAAGGGTCAGGCCGCCAATCAGATCATGATCATCGCGACCCACATACCCATCGGTGTGTCGGCCATCGGTTCGGAGATGGAATGGTGGTTGGGTGAGTCCGGCATCACGGCGCAGAACCTCAATGCGGTCAATCTGGCCGGCCTGGTGACGACGCTTCAAGGCACGCCGAATCTCTTGATGTGGATCGCAGGGCACCGGCATATGAATGCCGTCAAGGCCTTTGTCTCCTCCGATTCAACCAAGCCGGAGCAGGGATTCTGGCAAGTTGAAACATCCTCGCTGCGGGATTTTCCGCAGCAGTTTCGCACCTTCGAGATCTACCTCAACAGCGATTACACCGTCTCGATCCTCGCCACCAACGTCGATCCGGCGGTGGCGCCCGGGACGCCGGCGGCGACCTCGCGCAGCTACGCCATTGCGGCGCAACAGATCGTCAAGCAGAACGTCAACCTGAATACGCCAAATGTTCCGTCCGTTCGTGTTGCCTCACGAGGGAATGTTACTCCCCTGGTCGATGTCGTTTTCCCTGTTTTCGTCTTTCATTCGGGGTCGCCGGGCAATTGTTTGCGCCGGGCTTGCCGGAATGTGCGCGTAGCGCGATTGAAGGCAAGCCCG
>CAIKMZ010000124.1 GCA_903828665.1 uncultured beta proteobacterium | reverse complement strand
GCCTTCGCCGGCGTAGATCTTGGCCGGCAGCGGCGTGGTGTTGCTGAATTCCAACGTCACATAGCCCTCCCATTCGGGCTCGAAGGGGGTCACGTTGACGATGATGCCGCAGCGCGCATAGGTGCTCTTGCCCAGGCAGATCGTGAGCACATTGCGCGGGATGCGGAAGTACTCCATGGTGCGCGCCAAGGCAAAGCTATTGGGCGGGATGATGCAGCTGTCGCCATGAAAGTCGACAAAGCTCTTCTCGTCGAAGTTCTTCGGATCGACAACCGTGCTGTGGATATTCGTGAAGACCTTGAACTCGGGCGCGCAGCGGATGTCGTAGCCGTAGCTGCTGGTGCCGTAGCTGATGATCTTGTGCCCATCGCGTTCGCGGATCTGGCCCGGCTCAAACGGCTCGATCATGCCGGTGGTTTCTGCCATGCGGCGAATCCATTTGTCACTCTTGATGCTCATGGGAACACAACTCCTAGTTTGCTGGGATTGTAAGCAGGGCTTGCGAAACAACCGTCCGCTGAACCAGCCGGTCATCGCCCAGCACGATCAAGGCGAACAGCAGTTCGTCCAGACTGTCGGCACACGCGGTGCGCCGCGCGAGCAGGGGCGTGGCTTGCGGGTTCAGCACGATGAAGTCGGCCTCACAACCGGGCAGCAGATTGCCCACCGTGCCGGCCAGACCCAGCGCCTGCGCGGCACCGGTCGTGTGCTGCCACCAGAGATGCTGGGGTGCCAGCGACAAGGCCTGCTTGCTGCGCCCCTCGCGTCCGACATAGAAGGCCGCAAGCATGGTGTGAAACGGGCTGAAACTGGTGCCGCCGCCGACGTCGCTCGCCAGGCCGTAGTGAAACCCGGCGCGATCGGCTGCCGTGTAATCGAAGAATCCGCTGCCCAGAAACAGGTTGCTGCTTGGGCAGACCGCCGCCGCCGCGCCGCTGGCATGCATCAGGGCGCGGTCCTGCTCGTCGAAGTGAAGGCAGTGCGCATAGATGGCGCGCTCGCGCAGCAAACCAAAGTCGCCGTAGGTCGCCAAGTAGCTGCAGGAGGCCGGAAACAGCGCGCGCGCCCATTCGATCTCATCGCGGTTCTCGGCCACATGCGACTGAATCCAGACATCGCCATAACGCGCCGCGAGTTCGCCGGCGCCGCGCAACTGTGCCTCGCTGCAGCTCGGCGCAAAGCGCGGCGTGATCGCGTACCCGAGACGGCCGCGGCCGTGCCATTGCCCGATCAGTGCTTCCGAGTCGATCAGGCTTTGCTCGGTGGCATCGAAGCGACCATCCATCGATGCCCCATTGAGCACACCGGCTGGCGCGTGGCGGTCCATCAGGCAAAGCCCCGTGATCAGGCGCAGCCGCTGCTGCTGGGCCCGTGCAAACAGAGCCGTGACCGAAGCCGGGTGCGAACTGGCAAAGGCCAGCGCCGTCGTCACGCCATTGCGCAGCAGTTCGGCGATAAAGAACGCGGCCGACTCGGCGCAATGGGACGGGTCCGAAAAACGACCTTCCTCGGGATAGGTATGGTTCTCCAGCCACGGCAGCAGACCATCGGCCGGCGAGGCGATGACATTGGTCTGCGGAAAGTGGATGTGCATGTCAACAAAACCGGGAGCAATGATGCGCCCTGGGAAATGTTCAATCGGCACGCCCAAGAAGCGCTCGCGAAGTTCCTGGTACGACCCCACCGCCTGCACCACTTGCATGCCATTGGCATCCGGCCCCACCACCAACAGACCGTCTTCGTCGTAGATCGCCGAACGCCCCGGTTCACGCGCGGGATCAAAACGCAGGATGGCGGCGCGGTAGGCGTTCATAGCTGCCAGCATAACCCGCCGCTGCGTGGCATCAGGGCAACTTGCCCTGCACCCCTTGTGCCAGCCAGTTCATGCCCTGGATCTGCGCGTCGGTCAAACTCTGGCCGGCGGCGATGACTTCACGCCCTTCGTTGTCCAGCACCGCCTGGCGCGCGCGAAATGGTTGCAGCTTGCCCGCCGCAATGTCCTTCTGCCGCGCCAGCACTTCCTGCTGCACCGCAGCGGGCACGGCAGAGCCGAAGCCTTCGACGCGGATCATGCCTTCGCGCACACCGCCCCAGACATTGCTGCTCTTCCAGCTGCCGTCGAGCACGGCGCGTGCGCGCTTCGTGTAGTAGCTGCCCCACTGGTGCGTGACGGCGAGCACCTGCGCGTCAGGCGCAATTTTCCGCATATCCGAGTGATAGGCGATGGCCAGTTTGCCGCGCTCCTGCGCCGCCGCCATGATGGCTGACGAAGCGGTATGGAAAGCGATCACGTCCACGTCCTGGTTAAACAGCGTCATGGCCCCATCGCGCTCGCGCGTCGGGTCGAACCAGGTATTGAGCCAGACCACCTTGACCTGCGCCTTCGGGTTGACCGAGCGCATGCCCAGCGCGAAAGCGTTGATGCCCTGGATCACTTCCGGAATGGCAAAACCCGCGACGTAACCGGCAACGTTGGTCTTCGTCATGCGCCCCGCTGCGATACCAGCGAGGTAGCGGCCCTCGTAGTAGCGCGCATTGGCCGCCGCCACATTGGACGCGGTCTTGTAGCCGGTGATGGATTCGAACTTGACGGCCGGAAATTCCTGCGCCACCTTAAGCGTGGGCTCCATGTAGCCGAAGCTCGGCGTGAAAATCAGCTGATGACCGGTGGCGGCCAGATCGCGGATCACGCGCTCGGCGTCCGGTCCTTCGGCCACGTTTTCGACATAAGTCGTCTTGACTTTGTTGCCAAGCGCAGCCTCAAGTGCCAAACGGCCTTCCTCATGCTGGCGCACCCAGCCAGTGTCGGCCAGCGGCGCCACATACACAAAACCGACCTTCAAGGGCTTCTCGGCGCTGGCAGGTGCCGCAGCGGTTTGCGAAAAAACGGGGGAAATGCAACAGGCGACCGCAAGCGCGGCCACGAGGTTTTTATACATGGTAGTCCTCTACATGGCT
>CAIKMZ010000123.1 GCA_903828665.1 uncultured beta proteobacterium | reverse complement strand
GCAGTTGATTCAGCGCATCGACCAGTTTGTCACTCACCACAATGCCCACAGCCAACCCTTCCAATGGACGGCTACTGCAGATTCGATCCTGGAAAAGTTGCATCGACTTTGCTCACGTATCAGTGGGACAGGACACTAGCGGGCCGCCACGAACTGCTTCTTTACGGCGTTGAACCGGAGCACCGGTAAGCAGACCGTCGTGGACAGCCGGTCAGTGTCTGCGGCAGCTCGTCATACGTTCGAAATCTTCGCCCGCATTGGCTTTCCAGTCTTTCTTGGGCCAACAGCTTGGTAAAACCCTGGGACAACCGTAGGAAATAAGCCGCTAAAGCAGCGTTCTCAGAGAGGAAACGCTATAAGCGCGAGTGCTTCGCGACAGCTTATATTTTCCTAACCTTAAGCGGACTGTGCAAACACAGGAATTGCGACAGGGATAACCGGTAATTTTTCTAAGGCAACTCACGCCTGGAGAGCGCGACAACTTATATTTTTCCAATCATCGCGCGCTTCTTTGACCTCGATGTCGGCCAGGCCCACGAGCGTGAAGCTCGGCAGACCGTTGGCCAGATGCACCTCGACCCTGACGGCGGCCGCCTCCAGGCCGAGCAGCGCGCGGCTCTGCAGCAGTAGACAGACTCATGCGGATTCCTCTCCAAAAGGGTGCGCTTTGAATTCTTCAGCGCGCATCGGGGTGCACCATCGCAGTGCCCCCGCTTTTTTCTATCCGCACTTCAACGCAGGCCCAATGATTTGGTGCACACAGTGACAGCAGCTCATTTTTGGCGGGCTGGCACGGTCCGTGCGTATGGCTCGTATCCCTCAACCTCTCTGGAGTACTTTATGAAGCTTGTAGTCAAATCCACCCTGGTCCTGGGTACCCTGCTGGCCGCTGCCAACACGATGGCCCAAACCGCCGCCGCTCCCGAACCCGATTACACGCTGTCGTACAACGTCGGCGCCACCAGCGACTACCGCTTCCGCGGCATTGCGCAAACCTCGTTCAACCCGGCTTTGCAGGCCGGCATCGATTTCGCGCACAAGAGCGGCTTCTACCTCGGCGCCTGGGGCTCCAACATCAGCTGGATCAAGGACTATGTCGGCGCCACTGAAGGCTCGCTCGAAGTTGATCTGTACGGCGGCTACAAGGGCGAGTTCAGCAAGGACCTGACCTACGATCTGGGCGTGATCACTTACCAGTATCCGGGCAATACCGCGTCGAATGTTGCCGGTTTCGCCAACGCCAACACGACCGAAGTCTATGCGGCCCTGAGCTACAGCGTGGTGACGGCCAAGTACAGCTACGCCGTCAGCGATTTCATCGCCAACAGCAACAGCTCGGGCAGCGCCTATTTCGAAGTTGCCGCCAATTTCGACCTGGGCACCGGCTTCACGCTGACGCCGCATATCGGCCGCCAGACCATCCCCAATGTGGTGAACAACGCGGGTGACTACACCGACTACTCGCTGACGCTGGCCAAGGACTTCGGCAACGGCTTTTCGGCCACGGTTGCTGCCCTGGGTACCAATGCGAACGAACCCTTCTACACCGATACCAAGGGCAAATTCCTGGGCAAGAAGGCCCTGGCCGTCGGTCTCAAGTACAGCTTCTGATCAAGCACGTCGCCAACCCAACAGGAGTACGCATGAAACTCATCACCGCGATCATCAAACCCTTCAAGCTTGACGAGGTGCGCGAAGCGCTGTCCTCGATCGGCGTGCAGGGCATCACCGTCACCGAAGTCAAAGGCTTCGGTCGCCAGAAGGGTCACACCGAGCTGTACCGCGGCGCCGAATACGTGGTCGACTTTCTGCCCAAGGTCAAGGTCGAGGCAGCGGTCGCTGACGAACTGGTGGAACGGGTCATCGAGGCCCTCGAAGGCGCGGCCCGCACCGGCAAGATCGGTGACGGCAAGATTTTTGTCTACGACCTCGAGCAGGTCGTTCGCATCCGCACCGGCGAGACCGGCAAGGAAGCGCTGTAAGGCCCTCGCACAACCGACACGAGAACACTGACATGAAAAAACTACTTGCCTCCCTTACCCTGGGTCTGAGCCTGCTGCTGTCCGGTACAGCAGCCATGGCGCAAACGCCTGCTGCCACTCCCGCCGCCGCGTCGTCGGAAGCAGCCAAGCCCGCTGAAGCCGCGCCGGCGGCCGCACCCGCGGCTGCGGCCGCCGCCGCAGCACCCGGCGCTGCCGCCTCGGCCGCGCCGGCCCCGGTCGCGAACAAGGGCGACGTTGCCTGGATGATCGTCGCCACCGCCTTCGTCATCATGATGTCGATCCCCGGCCTGGCCCTGTTCTACGGCGGCCTGGTGCGCAGCAAGAACATGCTGTCGGTGCTGATGCAGGTGTTCGTCACCTTCTCGCTGATCGTCGTGCTGTGGTGCCTGTATGGCTACAGCCTGGCCTTCACCGAGGGTAACCAGTTCATCGGCGGCCTGGACCGGCTCTTCATGAAGGGTCTGTTCGATTCGGCCAAGGGCGAGTTCGCGATGGCCGCCACCTTCAGCAAGGGCGTTGTGATTCCTGAACTGCTGTTCATGGCATTCCAGGCCACCTTTGCCGCCATCACCTGCTGCCTGATCATCGGCGCCTTCGCCGAGCGCATCAAGTTCTCCGCCATGCTGCTGTTCATGGCCCTGTGGTTCACCTTCAGCTACACGCCGATGGCCCACATGGTCTGGTTCTGGATGGGTCCTGATGCCTACACCAGCAAGGAAGTGGTGGATGCGGTCAACGCCAAGGCCGGCCTGATCTGGCAATGGGGCGCGCTCGACTTCGCCGGCGGCACCGTGGTGCACATCAACGCCGCTGTGGCCGGTCTGGTCGGTGCCTTCGTGCTCGGCAAGCGTACCGGTTATGCCAAGGAATCGATGGCCCCGCACAGCCTGACGCTGACCATGGTTGGCGCGTCCCTGCTGTGGGTTGGCTGGTTCGGCTTCAACGCCGGCTCGGCACTGGAAGCCAACGGCACTGCCGTGTTGGCCTTCATGAACACCTTCTCGGCCACGGCGGCTGCGGTGTTGGCCTGGTGCCTCGGCGAAGCGCTGATGCGCGGCAAGGCTTCGATGCTCGGTGCTGCGTCCGGTGCCGTGGCGGGTCTGGTTGCCATCACCCCGGCCTGCGGCAACGTCGGCCTGATGGGCGCCATCGTGATCGGCTTCGTCGCCGGCTTCGCCTGCCTCTGGGGTGTCAATGGCCTCAAGAAGATGATCGGTGCCGATGACTCGCTCGACGTCTTCGGCGTGCACGGTGTCGGCGGTATCGTCGGCGCCCTGCTGACCGGTGTCTTCAACACCCAGGCGCTCGGTGGTCCCGGCCTGGTCGGTGACTGGGTCACGGCTGCCGTGTCCTCCGTGCCGGTTGCAGACCAGGTCTGGATCCAGCTCAAGGCCGTGCTGCTGACCATCGTCTGGTCCGGTGTTGTCTCCTTCGTCGCCTACAAGATCGTCGACATGACCATCGGTCTGCGCGTCAGCGAAGAAGAAGAACGCGAAGGTCTCGACATCTCGTCCCACGGCGAGTCTGCCTACAGCCGCTAAGCAAAGAATATCCTTCCTTGCTGTCTCCGAGGAATTTGCCACCCGCGCCGCAAGGCCCGGGTGGTTTTTTTTGCCATGAGGCACCCCTACACTCGCTCCATGTCTTGGCACGCCCAACTGCAACTTGATTACCGGCTGGAGGCTGCGCGGACGGTCGCGCGGCACGCGCACAGCGGCCCCTTGCGCATCCTGCAAAGCCTGTACCCCGAAGGTGATGCCGTCTGCCACAACGTGCTCGTGCATCCGCCGGGCGGACTGGTCGGCGGCGACACGCTGGACCTGCGCGTAACGGCAGGCTCGAGCGCGCACGGTCTCATCACCACGCCCGGCGCCACGCGTTTTTACCGCTCCAGCGGCGAGGCCGCCGTGCAGCGCACCGCGATCACGCTGGCCGATCAGGCGCGGCTCGAATGGTTGCCGCTGGAGGCGATCGGCTACAACGACTGCTGCGCCGAAAATCGGCTCACGCTCACCCTTGGCCCCGCTGCCGAATTCATGGGCTGGGACGTGACCGCACTGGGCTTGCCGCACGCCGGTCAGCCGTTCGAGCGCGGCAGCTACTTGCAGCACATCGAAGTGCAGGGCGTCTGGCTCGAGCACGGCCTGATCCGGGCCGACGATGCGCGCCTGATGGACGGCCCGCTCGGACTGGCCGGTCAGCGCTGCATGGCGTCGTTGTTCTTTGTCGCCGGAAGCGCGCTGGCGCGGGAGCGCCGGCAAGGTGCGCTGGACACGGCGCGTGATGTGATCGCCGCGCATGCGCTGCAGCAACGCGCGGGTGTCACCAGCCCGTGCCCGCAGGTCGTGGTGGTTCGGGTGCTGGCGCCGTTGGTGGAGCCTGCCATGGACCTGCTGCGCCAGATCTGGACGGTCTGGCGTGCGCACTTCTGGCAGCTGTCGGCTGCGCCGCCGCGCATCTGGGCGACATAAGGCAGATGCATGGATCCCGGGTCAAGCCCGGGACGACCGCCCGCATGTGTCACTGCGGATCTGATCCGCAATCCATGTGGTCGCTGAACCCCCTCAGATCGCCACCAGCTCGCGCACGCGGTCGAGTTCCATGTTGGCGCCGCGGCCGCGCGCCAGCACGGCGCCGCGCTCCATCACGACGTAGTCGTCGGCCAGATCACGGGCGAAGTCGTAATACTGCTCGACCAGCACGATCGCCATGTCGCCGCGATCGGCCAGCATGCGGATGACGCGCCCGATGTCCTTGATGATGCTGGGCTGGATGCCCTCGGTCGGCTCGTCGAGCAGCAGCAGCCTTGGCCCGGCGGCCAGCGCGCGCGCGATCGCGAGCTGCTGCTGCTGCCCGCCCGAGAGATCGCCGCCGCGGCGCTGCAGCATCTGCTTCAAGACCGGAAACAGCTCGAACAACTCCAGCGGAATCGGTGTGCCCGCGCTCTTGTAGGCCAGGCCCATGGCCAGGTTCTCCGCCACCGTGAGACGGGAGAAAATCTCGCGCCCCTGCGGGACGAAGCCGATGCCGGCGCGCGCGCGCTCGTAAGGCGTGGCGCCCTGGATCGCCTTGCCATCGAGCTCGATGCTGCCGCTCTTGATCGGCACTAGGCCCATCAGGCTTTTCAGCAGCGTGGTCTTGCCGACGCCGTTGCGCCCGAGGACCACCGTGACCTTGCCCAGAGTAGCCTGCAGGCTGACGTCGCGCAGTATGTGAGAGCCGCCGTAGTACTGGTTGATGTTTTTGACGTTCAACATGCTCATCTTCCCAGGTAAACCTCGATCACGCGCTCGTCGGCCTGCACCTGCGCCAGCGTGCCTTGTGCCAGCACCGATCCGTCGCACAGCACGGTGACGATGTCGGAGATGGTGTTGATGAAGCTCATGTCGTGCTCGACCACCATCAGCGAATGCTTGCCCTTGAGCGAGAGAAAGAGTTCGGCCGTGCGCTCGGTTTCTTCATCCGTCATGCCGGCCACCGGCTCGTCGAGCAGCAGCAGCTTGGGGTCCTGCATCAGCAGCATGCCGATCTCGAGCCACTGCTTTTGCCCGTGGCTCAGGTTGCCGGCCAGACGCCCCACATGCTCGCGCAGGTGGATGGTCTGCAGCACCTCGAGCAGGCGGTCGCTTTGTGCCGAATCGAGCGCGAAGAACATCGAGGCGCGCACCGCCTTGTTGGTTTTCAGCGCCAGCTCCAGGTTCTGGAACACGGTGAGCTGCTCGAACACCGTCGGCTTCTGGAACTTGCGCCCGATGCCCATCTGCGCGATCTCGGATTCGGTGTAGCGCAGCAGGTTGATCGTGCTGCCGAAATAGACTCGTCCCTGATCGGGCCGCGTCTTGCCGGTGATGATGTCCATCATCGTGGTCTTGCCGGCGCCATTCGGTCCGATGATGCAGCGCAGCTCGCCCGGCGCGATGTCGAGCGACAGATTGTTGATCGCCTTGAAACCGTCGAAGCTCACGCTCACATCTTCCAGGTACAGGATGCGGCCGTGCGTCACGTCCACTTCGCCCGGCGTCGCGATGCGCGAGAAACCCGCCGCGCGGCCGCCGGATTCGGTATGTCCCTGCTGCTGCTTCTGCGCCAGCGCCTCAACCCGCCGTGCGCCCTCTTCCATCAGCTCAGGCGTCATGGCTGGACCTCCGCATTTTTTTCATGAGGCCGACGATGCCATCGGGCAAGAACAGCGTCACCCCGATGAACAGCGCGCCCAGGAAGTAGAGCCAGAACTCGGGGTAGGCGACCGTGAGCCAGCTCTTGGCGCCGTTGACGACGAAGGCGCCGATGATCGGGCCGATCAGCGTGGCACGGCCACCGACGGCAGCCCAGATCGCGATCTCGATCGAATTGGCCGGGCTCATCTCGCTCGGGTTGATGATGCCGACCTGCGGCACGTAGAGCGCGCCGGCCACGCCGCACATCATGGCCGACAGGGTCCAGATGGTGAGCTTGTAACCCAGCGGGTTGTAGCCGCTGAACATGACGCGCGTCTCGGCGTCGCGCACGGCCTGCAGCACGCGGCCGAACTTGCTGCGGATCAGCCAGCGCGCCAGCAGGAAGAAGCCCAGCAGCGTCAGGCTGGTCAGCACGAACAGGCTCATGCGCATGGCTGGCGTGGCGATCGGGATGCTCAAAATGCGCTTGAAATCGGTGAAACCGTTGTTGCCGCCAAAACCGGTCTCATTGCGGAAGAACAGCAGCATCGCGGCAAAGGTCATGGCCTGCGTGATGATCGAGAAGTACACGCCCTTGATGCGCGATCGAAAGGCGAAGAAGCCGAACACAAAGGCCACCAGACCCGGCACCGCCACGATCAGGTACAGCGTGGCGCCGAAGCTGTCGCTGAAACTCCAGTGCCAGGGCAGCGTCTTCCAGTCTAGGAACACCATGAAATCCGGCAGGGCGCTCTTGTAGTTGCCGTCCAGACCGATCTGGCGCATCAGGTACATGCCCATGGCATAGCCGCCGAGCGCGAAGAACACGCCGTGGCCCAGGCTCAGGATGCCGCTATAGCCCCAGATCAAGTCCATCGCCAGCGCGCAGATGGCGTAGCACATGATCTTCCCGATCAGCGCCACCGCGTAGTCGCTCAGGTGGAGCAGGCTGCCTTTGGGCAGCAACAGGTTGAGGCTCGGCGCCAGCACGCACAGCACGAGCAGCGCGGCGATGAAGGCGCTCCAGCCGGCGCGCGTCAGCAGCGGGCCTGTGGCGGGCAGCGGGGACGTGGATGCCGTATTCATCACGCCTCCGCACTGCGACCCTTCATCGCGAAGATGCCTTGCGGGCGCTTCTGAATGAAGATGATAATGAACACCAGCACGGCGATCTTGGCCAGCACGGCGCCGGCCCAGCCTTCGAGGAACTTGTTGAGCACACCCAGACCGATGGCGGCATAGACGGTGCCCGCGAGCTGGCCGACGCCGCCGAGCACCACCACCATGAAGGAGTCGACGATGTAGCCCTGGCCCAGGTCCGGGCCGACGTTGCCGACCTGGCTTAGCGCACAACCAGCCAGCCCGGCAATGCCGGAACCCAGCGCAAAGGCGTAGGTGTCGATGCGCGCCGTGTTGACCCCCATGCAGGACGCGATCGGGCGGTTCTGCGTGACGCCGCGCACGAACAGGCCCAGGCGCGTGCGCCCGATCAGCCAGGCGACGCTGCCCAGCACGAAGACCGCAAAGCCGATGATCACGAGCCGGTTGAAAGGCAGAGAGAGGTTGCCCAGCACCTGCACGCCGCCGCTCATCCACGAGGGGTTTTCGACGCCCACGTTCTGCGCGCCGAACAGCGTGCGCACCAGCTGCATCAGCATCAGACTGATTCCCCAAGTGGCCAGCAGTGTCTCCAGCGGCCGGCCGTAGAGGAAGCGGATCACGCTGCGCTCCAGCGCCGCGCCCATCAGCGCCGAGGCCAGGAAGGCCACCGGCACGGCCGCCAGCAGGTACCAGTCGAAAGCGAGCGGCAGGTATTTCTGGAACAGCACCTGCACCACATAGGTCGCGTAGGCGCCGATCATCATGAGTTCGCCATGCGCCATGTTGATGACGCCCATCAGCCCGTAGGTGATGGCCAGGCCCAGCGCCACCAGCAGCAGGATGCTGCCCAGGCTGATGCCGCTGAAGATCGCGCCCAGGCGGTCGCCCCAGGCCAGCGCGGCCTCGACCTCGCTCAGGCTGAGCTGCAGCGCCGATTTCACATCCGCTTCGGTCTCGACCTTGAGCCGCGCCAGCAGCACGGTCTTGGTATTGGCCTGCTTGCTGCTGCGCAGCAGCCGGGCGGCCTCGAGCCGCTTGCCCTTGTCGGCGCTGTTCATCAGCGCGGCGGCGCGCACCAGGCCGAGTTCGAGCTTGATCTGCGCGTTGGCCTCGCTGGCGTAGGCTTTCTCGATCAGCGGCAGCTTGGTCTCGTCGGCGTCGCTCTGCAACTGCCGTATGGCGGCGCTGCGTGTCTTCTCATCCGGGGAAAAGAGCTTGAGCGCGGCCAGCGCCGAATCGAGCTCACCGCGCATGCGGTTGTTGTTCATCACGTCTTCGGCGTCGTCGGGCACGGCGGCCTCGGTGCCGCTGACCGGATCCAGGCCCTTGCCGTCGCGCACGATCAGGACCTTGCCGGCGGCCACCTTGACCGCGTCGTCGGACAGCGCCTGCAGGAATGCGGCGGTTCTTTCGTCGGCTGTTGTCAGCGCCTTGGCCAGCGCCTCGACGCGGGCATCGGATTCACCAATGGCGATGGCCCTGGCTTCATCGGCGGTCAGCGCTTGTGCGTAGCTGCCCAGCAATAGCGCAATCGAAAGGCAAAGAGATCGAATCAGCATAAATGGAACCTGTAGGGTGGGCACGCAGACCGGTGCCCACGCTGCAAATCCCTCTTCTGGAAGTTGCAGCTGTCATCCCGAGCTTGACCCGGGATCCAGTGCTGCACGAGCGCTGGATTGCGGGTCGGAGCCCGCAATGACGAGCAGCCTTGTTACTTCTTCGCGGGCTCGTCGGGCTTGCCGGCGTTGCCTTCGATGTACGGCGACCAGGGCTTGGCTTTCACCGGGCCCGGTGTCTTCCACACCACGTTGAACTGGCCGTCGGCCTTGATCTCGCCGATGAACACGCTTTTGTGCAGATGGTGGTTCTTCTCGTCCATCTTGGAGACGATGCCGCTGGGCGCCTTGAAGGTCTGGCCCGCCATAGCCGCGATGACCTTGTCGACGTCGGTGGACTTGGCCTTCTCGACAGCCTGCTTCCACATGTTGATGCCGATGTAGGTCGCTTCCATCGGGTCGTTCGTCAAAGGCTTGTCCTTGTGACCCGCGATGCCCTTGGCCTTGGCGTAAGCCGACCACTTCTTGATGAACTCGTCGTTCGTCGGGTTCTTGAGCGACTGGAAGTAGTTCCAGGCGGCGAGGTGGCCGACCAGCGGCTTCGTGTCCACGCCGCGCAGCTCTTCTTCACCCACGGAGAACGCCACCACCGGCACGTCCTTGGCCTTCAGGCCGGCGTTGCCGAGTTCCTTGTAGAAGGGCACGTTGGAGTCGCCGTTGATGGTCGAGACCACGGCGGTCTTGCCACCGGCCGAGAACTTCTTGATGTCGGCAACAATGGTCTGGTAGTCGGAGTGGCCGAACGGGGTGTACTTCTCGTCGATGTCGCTTTCCTTCACGCCCTTGGACTTGAGGTAGGCGCGCAGGATCTTGTTGGTGGTGCGCGGGTAGACGTAATCAGTGCCGAGCAGCACCCAGCGCTTGGCGCCGCCGCCTTCCTTGCTCATCAGGTAGTCCACGGCCGGAATCGCCTGCTGGTTCGGCGCCGCGCCGGTGTAGAACACGTTCTTGGAGAGCTCTTCACCCTCGTACTGAACCGGGTAGAACAGCAGGCCGTTCATTTCTTCCACCACCGGCAGCACCGACTTGCGCGAGACCGACGTCCAGCAGCCGAAGATCACGTCGACCTTGTCCTGACCGAGCAGCTGCTTGGTCTTTTCGGCGAACAGCGGCCAGTTGGAGGCCGGGTCAACGACCACGGGTTCGAGCTTCTTGCCGAGCACGCCGCCCTTGGCGTTGATTTCGTCGATGGCCATCAGCACCGTGTCTTTCAACACGGTTTCCGAAATGGCCATGGTGCCCGAGAGGCTGTGCAGGATGCCGACCTTTATGGTGTCGGCGGCGAGTGCTGGCAGGCTGGCAAGGCCGGCCAGGGCGACGGCGGCGGTGAGCGCCTTGAGGGTGAATCGACGTTGCATGTGAGACCTTCCGAAGTTAAAGAAATCCATCTCGCCGCGCTGCCCTGCTGCGCTGCAGACAGGTCTTGCGTGACGATGGAGTGACTTTACGGAAGCTCGGGGGATTGGGGAATACGCCGAGTGGCGTATGGGGACGTCAACGGCTGGCGTTGCCGCCGGCCTCCTTGGCCCGGTACATGGCCTGGTCTGCGGCCACGATCAATGCGGCGGCCTCGGCGCCATCGGTCGGATAGATGGTGATGCCAATGCTCACGCCGATCGTGATGCTTTCCTTCTGGCTGGCGAGCTGGAACGGCGTTGCAATGGCGACAGATATCTTGTTGGCGACGCCTTGCGCTTCCTCGGGGCGTGCGATGCTGAAGAGGATCACCGCGAATTCGTCACCGCCGATCCGCGCCACGGTGTCCGACTCGCGAACCTGGCGCCGGAGCCTGTCGGCCACCGCCTGGAGAAGTTCGTCGCCAATGGCATGCCCCAGCGTGTCGTTGACCGGCTTGAACTTGTCCAGGTCCAGATAGAGAAGCGCAAACTGGCGCGACTCGCGTTTGGCGATGCTGATCGCCTGCTCCAATCGGTCGCCAAACAGCAGCCGGTTGGGCAGGCCCGTCAGGCTGTCGTGGTGTGCCACGCGCTGGATGCGTTCCTCGGCCTGCTTGTGTTCTGTAATGTCGGTCGTCACGGTGAAGCAGCCCAGAACCTTTCCCTGCTCTCCGATATTGGGCATCAGCTTGACTTGCAAGTGCCCGGCCTCGTGGTTCTGCAGCCGCCCAAGCCGTTGGTAAGTGACCGGGTGACCCTGCAGAACCTGGACGAAATAGCCTTCGATCTCACGGTAGACGGACTCGCCGACGACCTCGCGCAGGTGCTTTCCAATGAGGTCGGTCCTGCCCTGGGCCAGCGATTCGGCGTAGCGCCGATTGACAAACGTGAAGTGCAAACCGGCATCGAACGCGGCGGTCATCGCCGGGACATTGTCGGCAAACAGGCGCAATTCCTGAGCGCTCTCGCGCAAGGCCCGCTCCGCCCGTTTGCGCTCGGTAATGTCCCGTGCCACCGTCACGATCGTCCAGGTTTCGTCGGAACGCTGGGCGTGGCGGCTGATCTCGACCCAGCGCTTCTTGCCGTCCTGGCGCGTCCTCAATGCTTCGATGGTCATGGGGACGCCGTGACCCGCGATGACCGAATCGTAGATATCGGCGAGCCGCCTGCGGGAAGTTCCCAGCACGCCGTCCGGCCCCGCGGCCAGGATCTGCTCGTGCGTCAATTCCAGCATGCGGCAGGCGCTGGCGTTGACGTCGACAAAGCGCATGCTGGCGCGATCCACGATAAAGATCGCATCCTGCGTGGCATCCATGGCGACGCGAAAGCGCCGCAAGCTCAACTCGGAATTGCGCAGTGCGTCGTCCTTGCGCTTGCGCTCGGTGATGTCGAGGTAGATCGTGACAAAGCCGCCGCCGGGCACCAGTGCGCCCTGGACTTCGAGTACGGTTCCGTCGGGGCGCACATGCTCGAACTTGTGCGGCTCGAACTTCCGGGCACGCGCGGCGTGCTCGCTGACCTGCTGCTCGACGTCGCCAGGACCGTACTCGCCGCGCCGGGCGTTGAAACGAAACAGATCCTCAAGTCCAAGATCGGGTTTCTCGAACAAGGCATCGGGGAAGTTCAGCAACTTCTTGTACTGCTGGTTATGCGTGACCAGGCGCAAGGCCGGGTCGATCATGGAAATCCCGCCCGGGAAGTTCTCGATGATGGCGGTCAGACGGTTGTCATGTTGCCTGATCAATTCCTCGGTGGCCTTGCGCGCGCTGATGTCTGCAATGACCCCGATAAGTCCCTGTTCGTGACCATCGGCGTCGATGAAACGCTGGCTGCTCAGGTGGCCCCACAAGGTGCTGTGATCGGCGCGCCAGTAAAGCCGGTCCGATTCCACCGCCGGGACGGCGCTGGCCAGCAGCGCGAGCATCGACTTTTGCGCGAGCTCGCGTTCGGCAGGATCGACGAGGGCTACGTATTCAAGCCCGACCAGCGTGTCCGGAGAATAGCCGAACATTTCCGCCATGCGCCGGTTCGCCTGCGTGATGCGGCCTTGCGAATCGACCAGAAAAATCGCGACGCTGGACGTGTCGAGAATCTGCTTCAGGAGGGCGTCGTGCTGATCCAGCGTCGCTACGACGCGATTGAAGGCGCCCAGCAACCTGCCGATTTCGTCCTGGTGCGTGATCGTCAGTGGCCGCTGGCGATGGTTGGGTTGTGAGCGCGCCAGTTCGCGCACGGCAGCCAGCATCGGCGAGAGTTGGCGCCGCACCATCCACCAGCTCATCACCCCGGCCAGCAGCGTAAGGAACAATGCGGCCAGCAACATGCGTCGCTGCACCTCGCGGATCGGAGAGAAGGCTTCTTGCGTCGGCAGGGAGATTTCGACGAACCAATCGGCGGCCGGCACCGCCCGGGCCGAACTCAGCACTTCCACGCCGTTGCGATTGACCAGGACTTCGGTGCCATCCCGCCCGGCGGCGCGCGCATCGACTGCAGGGTCGACTCCTTGCGCGGGCAGTTGTTCCATGACGCGCCGCTGGTCCGATCCCGTGATGACGACGCGATGCTGACGGGAGGCCACCAGGACGTCGCCGCTCTTGCCATAGCCATGCCGCGAAACGTGGTCCATGAAGCTGGGTTCGGCCAGATTGATCAAGCCCGCCACAGCGCCGATCACCTTGCCCTCGTGGTCACGGATGGGCACCGCCATGCCGATCGATGGTAGTCCCGAATTTTGACCCGGCACGGGTCGGCCCACGCTGGGCTTACCCTGTCGCAGCGCCGCATCGACATAGTCCCGGTCCATCCAGTTGCGCCCGGTCCTGGCGCGCCAGAGTGGAACGTCGGCGATCACCATGCCCCCGGCATCGACGACGATCACGCCGTCATTGAACAGGTTCAGTAAGAACGAGCGGCCTTCCAGGACCGTCTGTCGTTCCGCCTTGCGATCAAGGAGGGCCGGGGTCAATCCATCGGCAAATGTCCTGAGTGCTAGCAGCCGGTCATCCAGATCGTCATTCAGGTCGGTCGCGACAAAGGTC
>CAIKMZ010000122.1 GCA_903828665.1 uncultured beta proteobacterium | reverse complement strand
TTTTAGTGATGTAATTTGCGGATGAAATCGAAATTCCCGCACGTGGCATTGATTGGCAAATACCAGACGCTGGCGTCAGGCGCGTCGGGGGCCTTGTCGCGCGGCGTGATCGAGGAGATTGCCGACTTTCTGCATGGCCAGGGTTGCGAGGTGCACCTGGAGCACGATACGGCGCGCAACATGGGCATCACCGGACACCAAGTGTTGACCGTGCCGGCCATCGGCGAACAGTGCGATCTGGGCCTGGTGGTCGGCGGCGACGGCACCATGCTGGGCATCGGCCGCCAGCTCGCCAGTTATGGCGTGCCGCTGATCGGCATCAACCAGGGACGCCTGGGCTTCATCACCGACATCCCGTACCACAATTTCAAGCATTCGCTTGGTCCCATGCTGCGCGGCGCGTATGAAGAAGACCACCGCAGCATGATGCAGGCCAAGGTGATGCGCGACGGGCGCTGCGTTTACGACGCGCTGGCCATGAACGATGTCGTGGTGAACCGCGGCGCGAGCTCGGGCATGGTCGAGTTGCGGGTCGAGGTCGACGGCCACTTCGTCGCAAGCCAGCGCGCCGACGGCCTGATCATCGCGTCGCCCACCGGCTCCACCGCCTATTCGCTGTCGGCCGGCGGGCCGCTGCTGCACCCCTCGGTGCCGGGCTGGGTGCTGGTGCCGATTGCGCCGCACATGCTGTCGAACCGCCCCATCGTGTTGCCCAATGCGACCGAGATTGCCATCGAAGTCGTGGCCGGGCGTGACGCCAGCGCCAGTTTCGACACACAGTCGCTGGCCTCGCTGCTGCACGGTGACCGCATCGTCGTGACGCGGTCCCAGCACAACGTGCGCTTTCTGCACCCCAAGGGCTGGTCCTATTTCGACACCCTGCGCCAGAAGCTGCACTGGAACGAGGGAGTGGCCCTGCCGTGAGCCTGCGCCGCATCGTCCTGCGCAATTTCGTGATCGTGCGCGAGCTCGAGCTTGAGCTGACGCAGGGCTTTACCGTCCTCACCGGCGAGACCGGCGCCGGCAAGTCAATCCTGATCGGCGCCCTGCAGCTGGTCACCGGCGGGCGCGCCGATGTCGGCGTGATCCGCGAGGGCGCCGAGCGCACCGACGTCAGCGCCGAGTTCGACACCACTGACGCCCTGGCGCTCTGGCTCGATGTCGCCGGCTTCGAGGCCGGCGACAGCCTGCTGCTGCGGCGCACGGTGGACCTGCAGGGCAAGAGCCGCGCCTGGATCAACGGCAGCCCGGCCACGGCCACGCAGTTGCGCGAACTCGGCGAGCAGTTGCTCGACATCCACGGCCAGCACGCCTGGCAAAGCCTGACGCGCCCCGATGCCGTGCGCGGCCTGCTTGACGCCTATGCCGGCGTAACGCCTGCCGCGCTGGCAACGCTGTGGCAACGCTGGCGCCAAGCGCAGGAGGCACTGACCCAAGCGCAGGCGGCACAGGCGTCACTGCAGCGCGAGCGCGAACGCCTGGCCTGGCAGATCGGCGAGATCGCAAAACTGGCGCCGCTCCCCGACGAATGGGAAGCGCTCAACACCGAACACAGCCGCCTGTCCAACGCGCAGGCGCTGCTCGACGCCGCCCAGAGCGCGCTGCAGAGTCTGGACGACGATGAGCACAGCGCCGTGGTCGCGCTGCACGGCGCCTGTCAGCAAATGCAGGCGCAGGAGCAACACGAGCCGCAGTTCCGCGAGCTGGCTGAGGTGCTGGCGTCCAGCCTGGCCCAGGTCGAGGACGCCGTGCACTCGCTGCGCAGCTACCTGCACCGCACCGAACCCGATCCGCAACGTCTGGGCCAGCTCGATGAGCGCCTGGCCCTGTGGCTGTCGCTGGCCCGGCGCTACAAGCGGAACCCGGCCGAACTGCCGCAGTTGCTGCTGGCGTGGCAGCAGGAACTCGCAGCGCTCGACGCCGCTGCCGATCTGGCCACGCTCGAAGCGGCGCAGGACGCCGCGCAGCAAGCCTACATGGCGCAAGCCCGCCTGCTCTCCAAGGCCCGCGCCAAGAGCGCGCCGCTGCTGGCCAAGGCCATTACGCAGGCGATGCAGGGCCTGGGCATGCAGGGCGGCCAGTTCCAGGTGGCGCTGGACAAGGCGGCACAACCCATGCAAAGCGGCCTGGAGGACGTCAGCTTTCTGGTCGCGGGGCACGCCGGCAGCACGCCGCGCGCGGTCAGCAAGGTGGCCTCGGGCGGCGAACTCTCGCGCCTGGCGCTGGCGATTGCGGTCACGACCAGCCAGCTCGGTACGGCGCAGACGCTGATCTTCGACGAGATCGATGCCGGAGTGGGCGGTGCCGTCGCGCAGACCGTGGGCCGCCTCATGAAACAACTCGGTGTGGACCGCCAGGTTCTGGCCGTCACGCACTTGCCGCAGGTTGCCGCCAGCGCCGACCAGCATCTCGTGGTGGCCAAGCAACTGCAGGGCGAATCGACGCTGAGTTCGGTCGCCGCCGTACTGGGCGAAGCGCGGGTGACGGAACTGGCCCGCATGCTCGGCGGCGCGCACCTCTCGGACACAACCCTGGCGCACGCGCGCGAAATGCTGCAGTTGCAGGAGTGACCTGATGAATATTGAACCGGCGAACCTGCAAGTCGTCCTGATCACGGGCATGTCGGGCTCGGGCAAATCGGTGGTGCTGCACGCGCTGGAGGACACCGGCTTCTTCTGCGTCGACAATCTGCCGCCGGAGTTGCTGCTGCCGTTCATGAGCCTGGAGCGCCAGCACAACGCGAACCGGGTGGCGATCGCCATGGACGCGCGCAACGCCAGCGCCCTGCCACTGATGCCAGCGCAATTGGAGCGGCTGAAGAAAGAAGGCGTGCGGGTGAAGACCCTGTTTCTGGACGCGAGCACCGACACGCTGGTGCGGCGCTACTCCGAGAGCCGGCGCAAGCACCCCTTGTCACAGCCGGAGTCCGCTCAGTCGGTCAACGAGCAGCGGCGCGCGCTGGTCGACGCGATCGAACTGGAACGCAAGTTGCTGGCCGACCTGCGCGAGGACGCCCACGTCATCGACACCAGCATCCTGCGCCCGTCGCAGTTGCAGGGTTACATCAAATCCCTGATTTCATCACCGGGTAATCAGCTGACGCTGGTCTTTGAATCCTTTGCATTCAAGCGCGGCGTGCCGCGCGATGCCGACTATGTGTTCGATGTGCGCATGCTGCCCAATCCGCACTACGAAGCCGAGCTTCGCCACCTGACCGGTCAGGACGTGGCGGTGGCGAGCTTCCTGCAGCAGCAACCTGACGTCGTGCGCATGATCGGTCACATTCACGACTTCCTGAACCAATGGCTTGAGGCGCTGGCGCGCGACCATCGCAGCTATGTCACGGTCGCGATCGGCTGCACCGGCGGCCAGCACCGCTCGGTCTACCTGGTGGAACAGCTGGCGCAACGCTTCAGCAGCCAGTGGATCACCCTGAAGCGGCACCGCGAGTTGCCCGATGCGCCGACTACGGTCGGCTCAGCAACTTCCTGACCGGTGCCGGCAGGCCAAGCCCGGGCCAGTCGGCAGCGGCGATCCAGGCGCCCCGCTCCCAACCCGGTTCCGATTGCGCGAACCGGACCTGCACCGGATGCAGGTGCAGGTCCTTGTGCGTCAGCACATGGACAGATGGCGGCAAGTCATGCGGCGCACTGTGGCCATGCCCGACCAGTGCGGCGTCGAGCGCATCGCGGCTCTCGAACAGCGCGAAGCAGTAAAGCCCGGCCCAGACCCCCGGCTGCGGGCGCTTGCCCAACCAGACCGCGCCATCGGGGCGCTGCGCCCACAACAACCAGAGCGACTGCGCGCTGCGCTTGAGCTTTCGCGTTCTGACGGGGTAGCGCTCGGCCTGGCCCTGAGCGCTGGCGACACAAACATCGGCCAGCGGGCAGTCGGCGCACGCGGGCTTGCGCGTGCTGCAGACGCTCGCACCGAGGTCCATCAGTCCCTGCGTGTAGCGCGGCATGCTGTTGTGCAGGTCGCGCGTGGGCAGCAACAGCGTCGCCTGCTCCCAGAGCGCCCGCTGGTGCGCGGCGAGCGACAGATCCGCGTCGAAACCCAGCAAGCGAGTGAGCACGCGCCTGACGTTGCCATCCAGAATGGCCACGCGTTCGCCAAAGCACAGCGCTGCGATGGCCGCCGCCGTGGAACGGCCGATGCCAGGCAGGGTCTGCAACACCGCAGCGGTTGCCGGGAAGGCACCGCCATGCACTGCCATCACCTGCACGGCACAGCGGTGCAGGTTGCGCGCCCGGCTGTAGTAGCCCAGCCCGCTCCATGACGCCAGCACGTCGTCCAGTGGCGCGGCCGCCAGTGTGGCAAGGTCCGGGAAGCGTTGCAGGAAGCGCAAGAAATAATCGCGCACCGTCACCACCTGCGTCTGTTGCAGCATGATTTCGGACAGCCAGACGCGATACGGGTCACGCGTGTTCTGCCACGGCAGGTCGTGGCGACCACAAGCCTGCTGCCAGCGCACCACGCGGGCGGCTATGGATTGGGATCGCATCGTCAGGCTTTCTGGCACGCGGGGCAATAAAAGGTCGAGCGTTGGCCCTGGCGCAGGGACTTGATTGCCTTGCCGCAAACGCGGCAAGGCTGTCCCTCGCGCGCATAGACCATGGCCTCCAACTGGAAATGGCCTTTCTCGCCGCTGGCGCTGGAAAAGTTGCGCAAGGTGCTGCCCCCGCTGGTGAGCGCGCGCGCCAGGATGTCGCGGATCGCCGCGTGCAGTTTTGCGACGCGCGGCCGGCTCAGGCGCGCAGCGCCCACGGTCGGCAGGATGCCCGCGAGGAACAGCGCCTCGGAGGCGTAGATATTGCCGACGCCGACCACCACGTCGCCGGCCAGCAGCACCTGCTTGATCGCCGCCTTGCGCCGCTTCAGGCCGGCATGAAACCGGTCCACATCGAAATCATCGGACAAGGGTTCGACACCGAGCCGGCCCAGCAGTTTGACAGCCTCGCTCGCCTCTTCCGATTCGGCGTAGACGACAGCGCCAAAGCGGCGCGGGTCGTTCAGGCGCAGCGTGCCCTTTGTGGTCACCAGGTCGAAGTGATCGTGCACGCCCGCTACCGGCATGTGCGCCGCAAAGCTCAGGCTGCCCGACATGCCCAGGTGCAACAGCAGCAGCCCCCGATCCAGATCGATCAGCAGGTATTTGCCACGCCGGCGCACGCCGCGCACGGTTCGTCCCGCGAGCCCCTGCGGCGCACAGCCGAGCGGCCAGCGCAGCGGCTTGCCCATGCGCAGCGACAGGACCTTGGCCCCCGCAATCCGGTTGGCGAAACTCAGCCGGGTGACTTCGACTTCGGGTAATTCAGGCATTGGGGGAAATTGAATCGGACATGGATTATTATGGTCCGATGCCGCGTTTCCACCGACCCCTGCTTCTGATCCTCTTGCTGTGCGCGCTTGGCGCACACGCCCAAAGCCCCGCCATCAAGCCGCCCGCAGCAAGCGGTTCGGCGCTCGATGGCGAACTCTTCTACGAGATCCTGCTCGGGGAACTCAATGCCCGCGCCGACGAGCCCGGGGCTGCCTACGCGCTGCTGCTCGATGCCGCGCGCAAGACGAACGACCCCCGGCTTTATCAGCGCGCGGTCGACGTGGCCTTGCAGGCGCGCTCGGGCGAGTCCGCGCTGGCGGCGGCCCGTGCCTGGAAGCAGGCCCTGCCAGCGTCCAGGGAAGCCAATCGATACCTGCTGCAGATACTGATCGGCATGAACCGGATTGCCGAAACACTCGAGCCACTCAAACGCGAAGTGGCAACAGCCGACGCCAAGGACCAGGTCGTCGCGATCGCGACCATTCCGCGCTACTTTGCCCGCGCCACCGACAAGAAGCTCGCAGCCAGCACGGTCGAGCGGGCCCTGGGCGACTACCTCACTTCGCCGGCGCTGGGCGCCGCGGCCTGGACGGCCGTCGCCCGCATGCGCCTGGAGACCGGCGACACGACCGCCGCGCTGGAGGCCGCAAACCGGGCGCAGGCCGTCGACGCGAAAGCGGAAGGGCCGGCGCTGCTGGCCCTGTCGATCATGAGCCGCTCGACGCCGCAAGCGGAAGCAATCGTCAGGAAGTACCTTGAAGGACAGCCTCTGCCCGAGGTACGCATGGAGTACGCCCGCGCCCTGCTCGACGCGCAGCGCTACGCCGAAGCCTCGGCCCAGTTGCAGATCGTGACCCGCGACAAGCCCGACTACCCGCAAGCCTGGCTGATCAAGGGGGCACTGGAATTGCAGGACGGCAAGGACGCTGCCGCGGAGCAATCCTTCATGCGCTACGTTCAACTGGCGCCGGCAGTACCAGCCGGAGCGCCGCACGGCGAAAATCGGCGCGCTCTGGTGCAGGCTTATCTCTCGCTGGCCCAGATCGCCGAGCAGAGAAAAGACTTTGCACAGGCCGACGCCTGGCTGCAACGCATCGACAGCCCGGAAGACGTGCTCAATGCGCAGTTGCGCCGCGCCAGCCTGCTGGCGCGACAAGGCAAGCTGGCACAGGCGCGCGCGCTGATTCACGCCCAGGCCGAAAAGTCGCCGCAGGATGCCCAGCTCAAGATCGTGGCCGAGGCCCAGTTGCTGCGCGAGGGCGGGCAATACCAGGCCGCGCTTGATCTGCTGGATCAGGCCAGCGCACGCGACCCGAACAATTTCGATCTGATTTACGACATGGCCATGGTTGCCGAAAAACTGGGCCAGATCGACGAGATGGAACGACTATTGCGCCGGGTGATCGCCGGCAAGCCGGAGTCGCCCCACGCCTACAACGCACTGGGGTTTTCGCTGGCTGAGCGCAAGCTGCGACTGCCCGAAGCCAGGCAATTGATCCTGAAGGCCCTTGAATATGCACCGAACGATCCCTTCATCACCGACAGCCTGGGCTGGGTCGAGTTTCGCAGCGGCAATTTGGCGCAGGCCCAGACGATTCTGGAGGGCGCCTTCAAGGCCCGGCCGGATGCGGAAATCGCCGGCCATCTGGGCGAGGTTCTGTGGACCCTCGGCCGGCGCGAGCAGGCCATGGACATCTGGCGGGCCGGCGCGCGCATCAACGCCGAGAACGAAACCCTGCTCGAAACGCTCAAACGCCTGCGTGTCAAGCTGTGAAGCCCTGGCTCGGAATCACTGCGTGCGTGGCACTTTGCGCAGCCTTGCTGCTCAGTGCTTGCGCCGTGCCACCGCAAAGCACGGCAGAAGGCTCAGCTGATGCCGAGGTCTGGCGCGGTCGCCTGGCGGTGCGGGTCGAGCCCGACCCGCCCAATGGCCAGGCGCAAGCCTTCAGCGCCGGGTTCGAACTCAGCGGCAACGCCACGTCCGGCCAATTGACGCTGTTCACGCCGCTGGGCAGCACCGCGGCCGCCCTGTCCTGGGCGCCCGGGACAGCGACCCTACGCAACAATGGCGAGGCCCGCCAGTTCGAATCACTTGATGCGCTGCTACGCAGCGCCGTCGGCACCGAGTTGCCCGTGGCCGCGCTGTTCGCCTGGCTGCATGACGAGAACATGACGCTGGAGGGCTGGAGCGCCGACCTCTCGCAGCATGCCAGCGGCCGCATCACCGCGCGCCGCCTGCTGCCCGCGCCGGCAGCCGAACTCAAGCTTGTGCTCGAACAATGAAATGAAATCGCTCTACGACATTGCCGCTCCGGCCAAGCTCAACCTGTTCCTGCACATCACGGGCCGGCGCAGCGATGGCTATCACCTGATGCAGTCGGTCTTCATGCTGATCGACTGGTGCGACACCCTGCATTTCGAGCTGCGCGCCGATGGCCGGATCAGTCGCGAGGACCTCGGCGCAGCGCTGCCGGCTGACGATCTGGTGGTGCGGGCCGCGCGGGCCCTGAAGGCAGCCGCCGCCACGGACCAGGGCGTTCACATCGGGATCGAAAAGCGGATCCCGGCCCAGGCCGGCATGGGCGGCGGCTCCTCCGACGCGGCATCGACGCTGCTCGCCCTGAACCGTTTGTGGAAACTTGATTTCCCGCTGGAAAAGCTCGCGGCCATCGGTCTGGGCTTGGGTGCCGACGTGCCGTTCTTCCTCGGCGGCCAAAACGCCTGGGTCGAGGGCATCGGTGAAAAATTGACCCCGATCGCCCTGCCCGGCGGCCGCTTTTTGGTGGTCAAACCACCGCAGGGACTCGATACCAAGCTGATTTTCTCGGACCCGGCCCTGAAACGCGACAGCGAGACTGCTATAATTTCAGGCTTCATTGCAGACGCATTCGGTTTTGGCCGTAACGATTTGCAGAGCGTGGCAGAAAGACTTTGTCCCGGCGTCACCCAAGCCCTTGAATGGCTTGCATTGCGCGGACTCAAAGGACGGATGACAGGCTCTGGAAGTGCGGTGTTTGCACCAGTGCTACAGCACATTGACGCAGAAGTCGCGCCGGACGCGTTTCAGGTCAGGTTATGCAGCAATCTGGATGTTCATCCCCTGGTGGGATGGGCACCCGGCAAAAGTTTATCGGTTGACGGCGTTTAGCCGGCAACCCGTGTAGGGGAGTCGCCAAGTTGGTTAAGGCACTGGATTTTGATTCCAGCATGCGAAGGTTCGAATCCTTCCTCCCCTGCCAAACCATTCGTAGTCCGTGCTCCACGCGTGTGGGGCACCCGCCGCATACCGAAAGCGCATAGGCGCAAAACGTCATTCAACCGCTGGAATACTCATGCAGGCTCCACAACCCCCCGATTTCATGGTCTTTACCGGCAATGCCAATCCGGGCATGGCTGCGCAGATCGCCGAGCACCTGAACATATCGCTCGGCGCGGCCACGGTGGGGCGCTTCTCGGACGGCGAAGTGACGGTGGAAATCAACCAGAACGTGCGGGCACGCGACGTCTTCGTGGTGCAGTCGACCTGCGCGCCGACTAACGACAACCTGATGGAACTGCTGATCATGGTGGACGCGCTCAAGCGCGCCTCCGCCGAGCGCATCAGCGCCGTGATCCCCTACTTCGGCTACGCGCGGCAAGACCGTCGCCCGCGCTCGAGCCGCGTGCCGATCACCGCCAAGGTCGTGGCCAACATGCTGCAGACCGTCGGCGTGGCGCGCGTCCTGACGATGGATTTGCACGCCGACCAGATCCAGGGTTTCTTTGACATCCCGGTGGACAACATCTTCGCCTCGCCGGTTCTGCTGGGCGACCTGCGGCAGAAAAATTACGAAGACCTGATCGTAGTCTCGCCCGACGTTGGCGGTGTGGTGCGCGCGCGCGCCCTGGCCAAGCAACTCAACTGCGAACTGGCCATCATCGACAAGCGCCGGCCCAAGGCCAATGTAAGCGAGGTGATGCACGTGATCGGCGAAATCGACGGGCGCAACTGCGTCATCATGGACGACATGATCGATACCGCCGGCACCCTGGTGAAGGCGGCCGAGGTCTTGAAGGAACGCGGCGCGAAAAAGGTTTATGCCTATTGCACGCATCCGATCTTTTCGGGCCCGGCCATCGAGCGCATCACCAACGGCACGGCGCTCGATGAAGTGGTGGTGACCAACACCATCCCGCTGAGCCCGGCGGCAATGGCCTGCCGCAAGATCAGGCAGCTGACCGTGGCGCCGCTGATCGCCGAGACGATCCAGCGCATTGCCAAGGGCGAGTCCGTCATGAGTTTGTTCTCGGATCAAGAGAATCTTTTCTAGGTTTCTTGATTCGGGCAAAAGTGGGTTTCAGGCGCTGCTGATGCAGTGCCGGGAGCTTTTTTAAATCGGAGTCACACTGGTCGCGGTGGACTCCTTATGGAGTGAAAACTATGAAATTCGTCGCTTTTGAGCGCGCAAAGCAGGGCACGGGTGCGAGCCGCCGTCTCCGCATCGCCGGCCGCACGCCCGGTATCGTTTACGGGGGCGCAACAGAACCCCAGCAGATCGAGATCGATCACAACGCCCTCTGGCACGCCTTGAAGAAGGAAGCCTTCCACTCAACCGTTCTGGACATGGAAATCGACGGCAAGGTGAGCCCGGTCCTGCTGCGTGACGTGCAGATGCACCCGTTCAAGCAATTGATCCTGCACATCGACTTCCAGCGGGTCGATGCGAACACCAAACTGCACATGAAGGTGCCGCTGCACTACAGCGGTGACGAGAATTCTCCGGCCGTCAAGACCGACGGTTGCATCGCCAACCACGTCGTGACCGAAATCGAAGTCGTGTGCCTGCCCGCCGACCTGCCCGAGTTCATCGCTGTGGACCTGAGCGGCCTCAAGAAGGGCGCATCGCTGCACCTGGCCGACGTCGTCCTGCCCAAGGGTGTCACCGCCGTCACCCACGGCAAGAACAATCCGGTTCTGGTCTCGGTGGTGGTCATTTCTGCCGCCACGGCAGAAGAAGCACCCGTCGCTGACGGCGCAGCCGCACCGGCTGCCGCCGCACCCACGGCAGCCGCAGCAGCTGCTGCCGCCGGCAAGGCCGCTGCAGCAGCCAAGGCACCCGCAGCAGCCAAAGCACCTGCCGCCAAGAAGAAGTAATCCTGGCCCGGCCTGCTGATCTGCACGGCAGACCCGCGGCCAACGGCACAGCAATGGCCCACCTCGGTGGGCCATTTTTTTGCCCTCCGACGGTTACACTGCGGCGCTATGCGGCACAACGAATTTGCAACCTGGCGCGACCCGACATGATCAAGCTTTTTGTGGGTCTGGGTAATCCCGGCCCCGACTATGAATTGACCCGCCATAACGCGGGCTTCTGGTGGATCGATGAAGTCTCGCGCGCGCTCAAGGCACCGCTGACGATGGACAAGTCCTACCACGGTCTGGTGGCCAGAACCTCGGTCAACGGACAGACCGTGTGGCTGCTCAAGCCGCAGACCTTCATGAACCTGTGCGGCAAATCGGTGGCGGCGCTGGCGCGTTTCTTCAAGATCGAGCCGCAGGAAATCCTGGTGGCGCACGACGAGCTCGACATTGTTCCGGGCGAGGCCAAGCTCAAGCTCGGCGGCAGCCACGCCGGGCATAACGGGCTGCGCGACATCCACGCCCAGCTCGGTACCGACAATTACTGGCGTCTGCGCCTGGGTGTCGGTCATCCCGGCGTCAAGTCGGACGTCGTCAACTGGGTCCTGAAGAAGCCCTCGCTTGATCACCGCGTGGCGATCGATCAGAGCATCGAACGTGCGCTCAAGGCGCTGCCGCACCTGCTGGCCGGCGAGATGGACAAGGCCACGATGCTGGTGCACACGAGCAAGCCGCCGCGGCCGAAGCCGCCGCGGCCGGAAAAGCAGGCCGACGCCACGGACATTGCGCCCGACCGGATCGAAAATGAGGATCAGCATGCAAAACCGTTGCCCTGATGCGCGGGTCATGCTCGCAGCCTGTCTTGTGACGGGCGGCGCCATGGCACAGACCGTCTACAAATGCGGCAACACCTACAGTCAGTTGCCGTGCCCGAACGCCGGTGTGATCAACGCCGACGCGCGCAGCAGGGCACAAAAGGTGCAGGCCGATCAGGCCACGGCGCGCGACGCGCGCATCGCCAGCGCCATGGAGAAGGCCCGGCTGCAGCAGGAGAAGGCCGACCTGGCTGCCAACACGCCACCACCGAAACCCGCGATCACCGGCAGTGCCAGCAAGCCACGCCCCGGCGCGATGAAGAAGAAAAAGAAGGAGACAGACGCCCTGGTTGTGCGCACGCCAAGCCGCACCAACGCCGCACCGGACAAGGCCGCAAGCCCGCCGCCCTGAGGAAAGTCAACCGCGTGCCTGCAAGTTATTTTGTGCCCGGTGGCTGCTTTGCTTCGAGCTGCAGCCGCCGGTACTTCTGCCACAGCGTCTCGCGGCTCTCCACCCACTGCGGATTGACTGGAATGCACGCGACCGGGCATACCTGCACACACTGCGCTTCCTCGAAATGACCGACGCATTCGGTGCACTTGTGCGGGTCGATTTCGTAGATCTCGGCGCCCATGAAGATCGCCTGGTTCGGGCACTCGGGTTCACAAATATCGCAGTTGATGCACTCGTCTGTAATGATCAGGGCCATCGCTTACCATCCAGGGCATCGTCAACAAAAACAGGCTTGTCCAGCATGGGCCGGATTATCGACTACTGCGCATAGCAAGCACACCATGGGTCTATTCCTGTTCAAGCGTCTGATCACCCTGCTGGCGACACTGGCCGGGGCCTCGGTCGTGGTGTTTCTGGTGCTCGAAGTCCTGCCCGGTGACGCGGCGCAGATGCTGATGGGCCCGGATGCCTCGCCCGAAGCGGTGCAGGCGCTGGCCGTCAAGCTGGGGCTCAACCTGCCGCCGATGACGCGCTACTGGCAGTGGATCAGCGGCCTGCTGGTCGGCGACATGGGCATAAGCAACGCCTACAGCAGCCCGGTGCTCGACCTCGTTCTGGAGCGCCTGGCCGTGACCGTACCGCTGGCCGTGATCGCGATGGTCATGACGACGGCGCTGGCGCTGAGCGCCGGCATCTACGCTGCGTCGCGTCACAACCAGCTGGGTGACACGGGCCTGATGGGCCTCACGCAAATCGGCATCGCCGTGCCCAATTTCTGGTTTGCGATCCTGCTGATCCTGCTGTTCTCGGTGCATCTGCAATGGTTTTCCGCCGGCGGCTTTCCGGGCTGGAGCGAGGGCGCGGGGCCAGCCCTCAAGTCGCTGCTGCTACCGGCCCTCTCGCTGGCCGTGGTGCAGGCCGCCATCCTGGCGCGGATCACGCGCTCGGCCGTGCTCGAAGTCCTGCGCGAGGACTTTGTGCGCACGGCGCGCGCCAAGGGCCTGTCGCGGCGCGCCACGCTCTGGGGCCATGTGCTGCGCAACGCGATGATCCCGGTCATCACCGTGATGGGCCTTCAGTTTGCCAACCTGCTGGCCGGCACCATCGTGGTGGAAAACGTGTTCTACCTGCCGGGCCTGGGGCGTCTGATCTTCCAGTCGATCTCGAACCGCGACCTGATCGTGGTGCGCAACTGCGTGCTGCTGCTCGCGGTGATGGTGATTGCGGTCAACTTCGTGGTCGACGTGCTGTACGCCGTGATCGATCCGCGCGTGAAGGCCAGCGACATATGAGCCAGGGCCTGACTGCAATCGCCCATCAGCCGCCAGGCCTGCTGGCGCGCGCCCTGCGCCATCGCAGCTTCGCGATCGGCGCCGTGCTGACCCTCCTGCTGCTGCTCGCGGCGGCCTTGTCCCTGGTCTGGACGCCGTGGTCACCCTACGAGATCGACATGGCCGCCAAGTTGCAATCGCCTGATGCCCACCACTGGCTCGGCACCGATCCGTTCGGCCGCGATGTCACATCGCTGCTGCTGGTCGGTGCGCGCAATTCGATCCTGGTCGGCGTCATCGCGGTCGGGATCGGTCTGGGTGTGGGCACCCTGCTGGGCTTGCTGGCGGCGGCGCGCCGTGGCTGGGTCGAGGAAGCAATCATGCGGCTGGCGGATTTCACCTTCGCCTTTCCTGCGATCCTCTCCGCGATCATGCTCACCGCCGTCTTCGGCGCCGGCATCGTCAACTCGATCATCGCCATCGGCGTCTTCAACATTCCGACCTTTGCCCGCGTCACGCGCGCCAGCGCGAACGCAGTCTGGTCGCGCGAGTTCGTGCTGGCGGCGCGCGCCTGCGGCAAGGGTCCGTGGCGCATCACCTTCGATCACGTGCTGCCCAACATCCTCCCGGCCTTAATCGTGCAGGCCACGATCCAATTCGCGCTCGCCATCCTGGCCGAGGCCGCGCTGTCCTACCTCGGCCTGGGCACACAGCCGCCACAACCCTCCTGGGGCCGCATGCTGGCCGAAGCACAGACGCTGCTGTTTCAGGCACCCTTGCTGGCCGTGTTTCCAGGTGTGGCGATCGCATTGGCGGTACTCGGGCTGAACCTGCTCGGCGACGGCCTGCGCGACCTGATGGACCCCCGGCTGGCCCGAAAGCGGTAAACCTTCCATGCCCTTGCTCGAAGTTCAAAATCTCGGAGTTCGGCTGCAGACGCAGCGCGGCGAGGCGGCAGCCGTTCGCGGCGTCAGTTTCAACCTGGAGCGCGGCGAGACGCTGGGCCTGATCGGCGAATCGGGTTGCGGCAAGTCGATCACGGCGATGTCGCTCATGGGCCTGCTGCCCGAGCGCGCCGTGGTGACCGGCAGCATCCGCTTTGACACGCAGGAAATGGTCGACATGAACGACACGGCGCTGCGGCATCTGCGCGGCAACCGCATCGGCATGATCTTTCAGGAACCGATGACCGCGCTCAACCCGGTGCATCGCATCGGTGACCAGGTGGCCGAGCCCTTGCGCCTGCACCGCGGCACCGACCGCGCCGCAGCGCGCAAGCAGGCCATCGCGCTGCTCGACCGCGTCGGCATCGCGGACGCAGCGCGCCGCATCGATGCCTATCCGCACCAGTTTTCCGGCGGTCAGCGACAGCGCATCACGATTGCCATGGCGCTGGCCTGCGGCCCCGACCTGCTGATCGCCGACGAGCCGACCACGGCGCTGGACGTGACCATCCAGGGTCAGATCCTCGACCTCATCAGCGACCTGGTACAGGAGCGCGGCATGGCCCTGCTGTTGATCTCGCACGACCTCGGCGTGATCGCCCAGAATGTCTCGCGCATGATGGTGATGTACGGCGGCACGGTGGTGGAAAGCGGCCCTACGGCCAAGGTGTTCGCCCACATGGCCCACCCCTACACGCGCGGCCTGTTCGGCGCGCGGCCGCAACTCGGCGCGCAGCGCGGCGCGCGCCTGACCACCATCGCCGGCACGGTGCCGGAACTGGTGGATCTGCCGGCCGGTTGTCCGTTTCATGCGCGCTGCGCTTGGGCGGCGGCGCCGTGCGCGCAGACGCTGCCCATGCCCACCGACCTCGGAGGCGATCACCAGGCCAGCTGCCTGCGCCTGGATGCGGTCGCCGCAGGAGTTCCGTCATGAGCGGAGCGCAGAACCGCTTCAAGCAAGCGAAGGCCCCCTCGGGGGGAAGCGAGTGCACGCCAATGACGAACGTGGGGGCAGCATGACCGACACGCTGCTGCAACTCGACCAGGTCACGCGCACTTACACGCTGCCACGCGAGCGCCTGTGGGGGCCGCCGCCCATGGTGCATGCGGTTCGCGGCATCAGCCTGCGCATGCACTCGGGCAAGAACCTCGGCGTGGTCGGCGAATCCGGCTCCGGCAAGTCAACCCTGGCCCGTCTAGTGATGGCGCTGGAAGAGCCGACCAGCGGCACCGTGCAGTTGCTCAGCCAGGCGCTGGGCGAGCTCGGCCCGGCCGCCTTGCGCGCTGCGCGACGCGACTTCCAGATGGTGTTTCAGGACCCCTACGGGTCGCTCGACCCGCGCCAGACGGTCGAGACCATCATCACCGAACCGCTGGCCGCCATCGGCGGCACGCCGACTGCCGAAATGCACGCCAGGGCGCGCGCCGTGCTCGACTCGGTCGGCCTGCGCGGCAGCGACCTAGGCAAGTACCCGCACGAGTTCTCTGGCGGCCAGCGCCAGCGCGTCGCGATTGCGCGCGCCCTGATCACGCGCCCGCGCCTGATCGTGGCCGATGAACCGGTGAGCGCGCTCGATGTCTCGGTGCAGGCCCAGGTGCTCAACCTGATGCAGGATCTCTCGAGCGAGTTCGGCGTGACCTACCTGCTGATCAGCCACGACCTGGCCGTGGTCGATCATCTGTGCGAGGAAGTGGCCGTCATCTACCTGGGCCGCATCGTCGAGCAGGGCTCGCCACAGGTGCTGTTCAGGCAGGCCGCCCACCCCTACACGCGCGCCCTGATCGCGGCCGTTCCGCGGCTGGCACCGAGCACCACGCCGGGTCAGCGCCAGCGCAGCCCGGTTGTCAACTCGCGCCAGCATGCGGGCAGCGCCTGCCCGTACGCGCCGCGTTGCCCGCACGCGCAAGTCCGGTGCGAGGAACAGCGGCCGGAACTGCAGAGCCTGGCGCCGGGGCACCAGGTGGCCTGCCATTTCGCTGCCACGGTGGTGACAGCGCCTTGAAGACAAAATGGTATGGTTCCATAGTCCCCGCATAATTTCCTGGTTCAATCCACTTTCCTGACAGGAGAAGTCCCATGATCAATCGTCGCCACCTCATCGGTTCGGTTGCCGGCAGCGCCGCACTGGCCACGCTGCCGCTGGCCGCCATGGCCCAAGCCAAGAAGGACAGCGTCGTGCTGGCCATGACCCTGGAGCCGCCGGGGCTGGACCCGACGGCCGGCGCGGCCTCGGCCATCGCTGAAATCGTGCAGTACAACATCTTCGAAACCCTCACCAAGATCAACAGCGACGGCAGCGTCTCGCCTCTGCTGGCGGAGAGCTGGGAGGTCTCGCCGGACCTCAAGACCTACACCTTCAAACTGCGCAAGGGCGTCAAGTTCCAGAACGGCGAACCCTTCAACGCCAAGGCCGTCAAGTTCTCCTTCGAGCGTGCCGGCGCCGAGAAGAGCACCAACAAGGACAAGCGCACCTTTGCCGCCATGGAAAGCGTGGCGGCGATCGACGATTACACCGTCGTCATCCTGAACAAGGCGCTCGATCCGGACTTCCTGTTCCTGATGGGCCAGGCCACGGCCATCATCGTCGAACCCAAGAGCGCGGACAGCAATGCCACCAAACCCGTCGGTACCGGTCCCTACCAGCTCACGGCCTGGAACAAGGGGTCCTCGGTCACCTTGAGCAAGTGGGATGGCTACCGCAATGCGGCCGGCATCAAGATCAAGAAGGCAAGCTTCCGCTTCATCAGCGACCCGGCGGCCCAGGTCGCGGCGCTGCTGGCCGGCGATGTGGACGCCTTCCCGCGTGTCACGCCGCGCAGCGTGGCGCAGTTCAAGAGCAACGCCAAGTTCCAGGTCCTGGTCAACGGCTCGCGTGCCAAGACCATTCTGGCCATCAACAACAAGAAGAAGCCGCTCGATGACGTGCGCGTGCGCCGCGCCATCGCCGCGGCGATCGACCGCAAGGCGGTGATCGAAGGCGCTGGCGACGGCTACGGCGCACCGATCGGCAGTCACTATGTACCGGGTGCCTTCGGCTATGTCGACACCACCGGCATCAACCCCTACAACCCGGAAAAGGCCAAGGCCCTGCTGGCCGAGGCCGGCATCAAGACGCCGCTGGAGCTAAGCCTGAAGCTGCCGCCCGCGCCCTATGCGCGCCAGGGTGGCGAAGTAATCGCCGCGCAGCTCGCCAAGATCGGCATCATCGCGAAGATCGAAAACGTCGAATGGGCGCAATGGCTCAGCGGCACCTACACCAACAAGGCCTACGACCTCACGATCATCTCGCACGTCGAGCCGTTTGATCTGGGCAACTTCGCCAAGCCCGGCTACTACTGGGGCTACGAATCGCCGCAGTTCAACGCCCTGTTCGACAAGATCCAGAATTCGCCGCGCGCCGCCGATCGCGCCAAGCTGCTGGGCGACGCGCAGCGCATGCTGGCCAATGACTGTGTCCATGCCTTCCTGTACCAGCCGCAATGGGTCACGGTCGCGGACAAGAACCTCAAGGGCCTTTGGAAAGACATGCCGGTTTTTGTCAACGACATCTCGGCATTGTCGTGGTCGTGAGGCTCAACGAGCTCGGTGCCCATGCACTGATCGCCGGCTACCGCAGCCGCGCGTTCTCGCCGGTCGAGGTGGCGCAGGCGGTGCTCGACCACATCGCGCGCTGGGAGCCGCATCTGCACGCCAGCTACCTGTTGCGCCCCGAGCTGGCGTTGGCGCAGGCCCGTGCCAGCGAGGCGCGCTGGCGCTCGGATGAGCCCTGCGGGGTGCTCGACGGCGTGCCGGTCACGATCAAGGAAAACATCGCCACCCAGGGCGACCCGGTGCCGCTGGGCACGCTGGCCACCGACCTTACTCCCGCGAGCGCCGACGCACCCCCAGCAGCGCGACTGCGCGAGGCCGGCGCCGTCATGGTCTGCAAGACCACCATGCCCGACTACGGCATGCTCTCGAGCGGCTTATCGAGCTTCCACGCCCTCGCACGCAACCCTTGGGACCTGAGCAAGACGCCTGGCGGCTCAAGCGCCGGCGGCGGCGCTGCCGCAGCGGCCGGCTATGGCCCGCTGCACATCGGCACCGACATCGGCGGCTCGCTGCGCCTGCCGGCTGGCTGGTGCGGCATCTTCAGCCTCAAGCCGAGTCTGGGCCGCATCCCGATCGATCCGCCCTACACCGGGCGCGCCGCCGGTCCGATGACGCGAACCGTCGCGGATGCCGCGCTGATGATGCAGGTGTTGTCGCTGCCCGATGCGCGTGACAGCATGAGCCTGCCCTACCAGACGATCGCCTGGGACCAGTTCGACCAGGGCGAGGACATTCTGAGGGGCCTGCGGATTGGCATGCTGCTCGATGCCGGCTGCGGCCTTGCGGTCGAGCCCGAGGTGCGAGACGCCATCGAGCGCGCCGCCCGCATCTTTGAGCGTGCCGGTGCCAACATTGAGCCGATGGCGCCGTTTCTAACACCGACCATGCTCGATGGCATGGACCACGCCTGGCGCTTACGCTCGCAAATCGATCTGGCAACGCTGCCACCAGAGAAAAAAGCCAGCGTGCTGCCCTACATTCAACACTGGGCCGACAGCGCCACCGGCATGAGCGGACCCCAGGCATTCGCCGCCTTCAGCCAGTTCCACAACACGCGCGTAGCCAGCGTACGCGCGTGCCAGCCATTTGATTTCGTGATCTCGCCGACTTCACCGATGCCGGCGTTTGCGGCCGAGTTGCCCTCACCCACTAACGACCCACTACGACCGCTCGAACACATCGCCTTCACCGTGCCCTACAACATGTCAGAGCAGCCCGCCGCCTCGATCAACTGCGGCTACACCGAGGCTGGCCTACCGATCGGCCTGCAAATTGCAGGTCGGCGCTTCAATGACCTAGGTGTACTGCAGGTCGCGCGCGCTTTCGAGCTTTTGCGCGAACCGCAGCACCCGTGGCCGCAGGCGCCCAATTGACCGGATTGCGTGACAAACCTCGCCCTTCAGGGCGAGGAACGATAGCGTGAACTCCAAAGGTGTCGTCAACGCGAAACTACCTGGCCACCTTTGATTGGTCGTAAACCGGTTGCGGCGGCATGTTGGCCAGATGGCGCGTATCGGCCCAGTGCATGATTTCGATCCCGTCGCCCTCGATGCGCACACGGTTCAAGCCGGCATTGGGAATCTCGCTCTGACGTGGCCCCGACAAAGGCAAGGCAAGAGCCGTGCGGTAAATCATGTCCAGCACACCGCCATGTGTGACGACGACGACTGTCTTTTGGACATGCATCAGCGCGAGCGCACGTACAGCCGCCAGCACGCGCGCATGAAACTCGCGTGTGCTCTCTCCGCCGGCAAAAGCGTAGTCGGCGTGAAATCGGGTCCACTGCACCCAGGCCTCGGGATATTTAGCCTGAATGTCGTCAACACGCATGCCGTCCACCACCCCAAAGCTTTGCTCCCGCAGAGCCGCGTTCAGCACCGCACTGCCTTGCAGACGCGTTTGCAGGCTGTGCTGGCTGATCGGCAAGGCCGTCTGTTGCGTTCGGGTAAGGTCGCTGCACACTAACAGGTCTGCCGCTTCGCCCGCCAAGCGCATTCCCAAGCGGCGCGCCTGCTCGTGCCCGACGGCATTGAGCGGCACATCAACCTGCCCCTGGAAGCGCAGCTCACGATTCCAGTCGGTTTCTCCGTGTCGAACAAGGATCAGTTCGGTCATGCACCTGTCACGGTTCGATCGGCCCGTCATCGGCCGTCTCTGGGGCCGATGTCTCCATCGCTTTCACAATCATCACCGGCACCGGTGCGGCGTGCAGTACCTCATTCGATACCGAGCCCAGTAGGGCGCTGCGCAAGGTGCTAGTGCCGCTCGCGCCCATTACCACCAGATCGCATTCATAGCGTTCCAGGATGTCGATGATGGTATGTGCCGGGTCGCCGGAAGCGACTTCCGATTCGTAGGAGATGCCAGCCGCATCGAGCAGCGCCTGCGCTGCCAGCAGCGTGTGCTCGCCGGCGGCCGTGCTGACTTGCGCCAGCACCTGCGGATCGTGCGCAACCACCAGTTCGTAAAGGTTGGCACTTTCCTGCACATTGGCCAGCACCACACTGGTCTCAAGGCCAGCCTGCGCCATGCGGATGACACAGCGCACTGCCTCCAGCGAGACTTCAGAACCATCAACCGGTAGCAATATTTTCATTTTCCACCCTTCATAAACTTCAAGCCGATCCCAGCGTCCGGACCTTCTCGATCAGGCGCTGGTTCACCAGAGGTGAAACAAACTTTTCGACCTCGCCGCCCAATACCGCAATTTCACGCACGAACGTGCTGGAGATGAATTGATACTTGTCACTGGGCGTGAGGAAAACCGTCTCGACCTGCGGCATCAGGCTGCGATTCATGCCGGCGAGTTGAAACTCGTAGTCAAAGTCTGTAACGGCGCGCAAGCCCCGCACCATCGCCTTGGCGCCGCGCGCCACGACAAAATCACGCAGCAAGCCGGAAAAGCTCTCCACCTCGACCTGCGGGTAATCCTTCACCACCTCGCGCGCCATGTCGATCCGTTCCGCCAGCGAAAACATTGCCTTCTTGTGGTGCCCGGCAGCGACCGCCATGATGACGCGGTCAAACAACTGGGTTGCCCGGCGCACCACATCTTCATGGCCGCGGGTAATGGGATCAAAGGTGCCGGGGTAAACAGCAATCACGTTGTGGGCCATTGTTTGCCTGTCAATCGGTTGAAGGTGAGGGAAAGTGCGCCTGATGGAGGGTGACTCGACTGTGTCCCATTATGCAGCGTGAGGCGCGCGCTTGAGCAGGTGCGCATGCACGGCCCCGGCCTTCAGGTAGCGGTGCAGCGTCAGTCCGGCGCCTTCCAGTTGGGCGTCGTCGAACTGCTTGGGCGCTTCGAGGTAGACGAAGCCTTCGGCCGTCACGGCGCGGCCCGCCGCCTGCAGCGCCGCATCGAACAGCGTGGAGTCGAACGGTGGATCCAGGAAGATCGCGTCCAGACTGGCTGGCTCGCGCTGCCGCAGCGCCGCAACGCCGTCGCCGCGCACGATGTGCGTGCTGATCGCCTTCAGGCGCTCCTGCGTGCGCTTGAGCTGCTCGACCAGTGCCGTGTCCTGCTCGACCAGCAGCACCTCGCTGGCGCCGCGCGAGGCCGCCTCGAACCCGAGCGCACCGGTGCCCGCAAAGGCATCGAGACAGCGCCAGCCGCTCAAATCCTGACCGAGCCAGTTGAACAGGGTCTCGCGCACACGGTCCGGCGTCGGGCGCAAGCCGGGCTTGTCCGCCACCGGTAGCCGGGTGCGCTTCCATTGGCCGCCGATGATGCGCACCTCGTGCGTTTGTACGTGGGCCACTCGTTTGGGTCGCGGCGCGCCGCCGGTTGCCGACGCCGCAACAGATTTCTTTTGCTTCATTGCCACAGCTTAACCTAGGCCAGCCCGGTCAGGCTGGCCCGGGGCGCGATGGCGGCAAGGCCACGGTTCCGCGCGGGCGTTCCTTGGCCGGC
>CAIKMZ010000121.1 GCA_903828665.1 uncultured beta proteobacterium | reverse complement strand
GCCGTGCAGGCGCTCGACGCCGTCAAGATCCCCGAAGCCGCGCGCCGGCTTGGCATGTACCCGCACGAGTTTTCCGGCGGCATGCGCCAGCGCGTCATGATCGCGATGGCCCTGCTGTGCGAGCCCGATGTGCTGATTGCCGACGAGCCGACCACCGCGCTCGACGTCACCGTGCAGGCGCAGATCATTGCGCTGCTGCGCGAGCTGCAGCGCGAGCACGGCACGGCCATCGTGATGATCACGCACGATTTGGGCGTGGTGGCAGGGCTGTGCGACAAGGTCATGGTGCTGTACGGCGGGCGCGTCATGGAACAGGGCAGCGCCGAGTCGATCTTCTACCAGCCTACGCACCCCTACACCGTCGGCCTGCTCGGCGCCCTGCCGCGCATCGGGCAGGACGGCAGCACGCTGCTGGCCATTCCCGGCGCGCCGCCGAACATGGCGCACCTGCCGCCCGGCTGCCCGTTCAGCCAGCGCTGCCGCTGGGCCGAGCCGCGCTGCGTCAGTCAACGCCCGGCGCTGACAGCGCTGCCAGAGCAAACTGGCGTGCTGCGCGCCTGCCATCTGAGCCCGCGCCAGATCGTGCCACCTGTCGAGGCGGGACCGGCATGAATGCGCGCACGCCCCTGCTGTCGGTGCGCGACTTGCAAGTGCACTTCGAGCTGGCCTCCGACTCACCCTGGCCCTGGGCGCCGACACGCGTGCTCAAGGCCGTCGACGGCCTGTCCTTCGACATCTTCCCGGGTGAGACCCTGGGCATCGTCGGCGAGTCGGGCTGCGGGAAATCAACGCTGGCGCGCGCCGTGCTGAACCTGATCCCGGCCACCGCCGGCAGCATTGTCTGGCAGGGCCAGGAAATGCGCGGTGCCAGCAGCAGCACCTGGCACGCGCTGCGCAAGAGCGTGCAGATGATCTTCCAGGACCCGCTGGCCTCGCTCGATCCGCGCATGACCATCGGGCAGATCATTGCCGAGCCGCTGCACACACACCTGCCGCAATTGCCGCAGGCCGAGGTGATGCAGAAGGTGCGCGCCATGATGCAGAAGGTGGGGCTGACCGAGCAGCAGATCAACCGCTACCCGCACGAGTTCTCGGGTGGTCAGTGCCAGCGCATCGGCATTGCGCGCGCCCTCGTGCTCGAGCCCAAGCTGGTCATCTGCGACGAGCCGGTGTCGGCGCTTGACGTCTCGATCCAGGCGCAGATCATCAACCTGCTGATGGAACTGCAGGCGCAGATGGGCCTGGCGCTGGTCTTCATCGCGCATGATCTGGCCGTCGTGCGCCACATCAGCCAGCGCGTGATGGTGATGTACCTGGGGCGCAGCATGGAGCTCGCCGGCAAACAGGCCATCTACCAGAGTCCGCGCCACCCCTACACGCAGGCTTTGCTCAGCGCGATCCCGACGCCCGACCCGCGGCGCGAGCGCCACAAGGCGCAACAACTGCTGCAGGGCGAACTGCCCTCGCCGATCGATCCGCCGTCGGGCTGCATCTTCCGCACCCGCTGCCCGATCGCCATCGCCGCCTGCGCCGAGCACCGGCCCGAGCTACGCGCACTCACGACCGAGACCGAGGTCGCCTGCGACGTCGTCTGAGTTTCAGCGCTGCAGCAACACCTGCTCGACACCGCGATTGGCCAGCGCATCGGCATGCTCGTTGCCGGGGTGGCCGTTGTGGCCGCGGACCCAGCGCCAGTCGATCTTGTGGCCGCCATGGTTGACCACTTCATCAAGGCGCTGCCACAGGTCCACGTTCTTCACGTCTTGCTTGGCTGCGGTCTTCCAGCCGCGCGCCTTCCAGCCGGGAAGCCACTCGGTCATGCCCTTGAGCACGTACTGGCTGTCCACATGCAGCGTCACGTGGCAGGGGCGCTTCAGGGCCGACAGGGCCTCGATCACGGCCGTCATTTCCATGCGGTTGTTGGTGGTCTCCAATTCGCCGCCGAACAATTCCTTTTGCGTCGTCGCCGACTTGAGCAGCGCGCCCCAGCCGCCAGGCCCGGGGTTGCCCTTGCAGGCGCCATCGGTGTAGATATCTATCGCATTCAATCTGTGATCCTCATGTTTCCTTCATTCCCTTGGCACCGGTCAGTGTCTCGCGTCCGGCAATGGAAGCCGGCGCCGCCACCAGTCCGCGCGCGGCGTCCTTCCAGGCCGGACTCAGCAGCGTCACACCGCGAACGCGCTTGACCGCCACCAGAAAATAAACCGCGCCGAAGATCGGCCACCAGCGTGCGCCGGCGCGGTCCATCCAGGCAAAGCTGCGCAGCCACTGTTCATTGGCAATGGCCGGGCGGTAGCAGCCGAAGCGCTCGTTCTCGACCTCGAAACTCAGCAGCCGCAACCAGTCACGCAAGCGCCAGTAGCCGATGCACTCGTCCTGCGGCAGGAACAGCTTGCCCAGCCCCAGGCGGCGGTACAGGCGCGCTCGCTTCTGCCGAAAACCCCAGAGTGAAACCGGATTGAGACCGCAGATCACCACCCGACCCTCGGGCACCAGCACGCGCTCGACTTCGCGCAGCGTGGCATGCGGGTCACGCGCCAATTCCAGCGAATGGGGCAACACCACCAGGTCCAGGCTGTTGGCCGGAAACGGTAGCGCCTCGAAATCGGTCACAATGGCCGCCCCGAGGCTGTTGACCGGACTGGCAAGCCAGCGGTGCGGCATGCGGTTGGTCCGCAAGGCATCGAGTTCGCTCATCCCCAACTGCAGGGCGTGGTAGCCGAAGATATCGGCCACGGCCGAATCGAGCTGATCACGCTCCCACGCCAACAGGTAGCGTCCGGGCGGCGTCGCAAACCAGTCATGCAAACCTACAATACGATCGTTCATGAAGTTAATCCCACTCCCCGCGTTCACCGACAACTACATCTGGATGCTGCATGACGGACACCACGCCCTGGTGGTTGACCCCGGTGATGCACAGCCGGTACTCGAAGCCTTGGCGCGCTTTGGTGTGCAACTGCAAGCCATTCTAGTCACGCACCACCACCCCGACCACACGGCAGGCGTCGCAGCCCTGCGCCAGGCCACTGGCGCAGCCGTCTATGGCCCGCAGCGCGAGGCCATGCCCGAGCCGCTGACCCGGCTTGCGCAGGGCCAACAGGCATCGAGCCTGGGCCTGCACTTTCAGGTCATCGAGGTGCCGGGCCATACCGCCGGCCACATTGCCTACTACTGCGCCGCCGTGAACGGCGCACCGCTGCTGTTCTGCGGCGACACGCTGTTTTCCGCCGGTTGCGGCCGCCTGTTCGAGGGAACCCCGGCCCAGATGCTGGCATCGCTCGACGCGCTGGCGGCACTGCCAGACGAAACGCAAATCTGCTGCGCCCATGAATACACCCTGAGCAACCTGCGGTTTGCGCGCGCCGTCGAGCCCGCCAATGCGGCGCTGGCCGATTACGCCGCTGCGGCCGAGCGCCTGCGCGCGACGCAGCAGCCCACCCTGCCCTCCAGCATGCTGCTGGAGCGCAGGATCAACCCCTTCCTGCGCAGCCGTGAGCCCGACGTGATCCGCTCCGTGCAGGGCTTTGATGCATCAGCGCATGACGAGGTCGGCATCTTTGCCGCGCTGCGCGAATGGAAAAACCAGTTCCGATGAAATTGTTCAAGCTACTTTGTCTGGCCAGCCTGCTCTGGCTGACCGGCTGTGCCAGCGGCCTTGTGGGCAACGCGCTCGAACCACGCGGCGTGCTCGACATGAGCGTGCCGGGCGGCGCCGGCATCAGGGCACCGCAGTCCAGGGCCCAGCCCGGCATGCAGGGCAATACGGACTTGCTGCCGATCTCGGCCGAGCATGCGGCCTCGGGCGTGGTGGTGCCGCTGTTGCCCCCGGCCGACCTGTGGGAGCGCATCCGGCGCGGCTACGCGATGCCTGACCTGGACAACCCGCTGGTGCATGACCGCGAGCAGTGGTACAGCCACCGGCCCGATTACATCCTGCGCATGACGGAGCGCTCGCGCAAGTACATCTTCCACATCGTCGAGGAACTCGAGCGGCGCAACATGCCCACAGAACTGGCGCTGCTGCCGTTCATCGAGAGCGCCTTCAATCCGCAGGCGGTGTCGAGCGCCAAGGCCGCCGGCATGTGGCAGTTCATGCCGGCCACCGGCAAGACCTTCGAACTCAAGCAGAACGCGTTTCGCGATGACCGGCGCGATGTGCTGGCGTCAACCCGCGCCGCGCTCGATTACCTGCAAAAGCTGTACGGCATGTTCGGCGACTGGCAGCTCGCGCTGGCGGCCTACAACTGGGGCGAAGGCAGCGTCGCGCGCGCCATCGCGAAGAATCAGCGCGCCGGCCTAGGCACCCGCTACTCCGACCTCACCATGCCGATGGAGACGCGCTTTTACGTGCCCAAGCTGCAGGCCATGAAGAACATCGTCGCCAACCCGCAGGCGTTCAACTCCAGCCTGCCGCAGATCGGCAACCACCCCTACTTCCAGACGGTGGACATCACGCGCGACATCGACGTGGCACTGGCCGCCAAGCTCGCCGAAGTGGCGCTGGAAGACTTCAAGGCGCTCAACCCGTCGGCGAGCCGCCCCGTGATCCTGGCGGCGGGCACACCGCAAATCCTGCTGCCCTGGGACAATGCCGTGATCTTCCAGAACAATCTGCAGGCCTACGGCGGCGGCCGGCTGGCGAGCTGGACGGTCTGGCTCGCACCCGCCACGATGCGCCCGGCCGATGCGGCCAAACGCGTCGGCATGAGCGAAGCCCTGCTGCGCAGCGTCAACAACATTCCGCCCCGGATGGTGATCAAGGCCGGATCGAGCCTGCTGGTGCCGCGCTCGACGCGCTTCGAGCTCGATGTGGCGCTGCAGGTGGCCGATCACGGCCAGTTGTCCCTGGCCTCGGAGCCGGCGGCCAAGAAAGTGAAGAAGGGCAAGGGCGGCAAGGCGCCGCGCGCGGGTGCCGGCAAAGGCAAGACCGGCGCCGCAACCGCCGTGCACAAGGCGGCCAAGCCGGCGCGACCGGCCAAGCGCAAGGGCAAGACGCCCGCCTAGATCTGCAGCCGCTCCCTGGCCTTG
>CAIKMZ010000120.1 GCA_903828665.1 uncultured beta proteobacterium | reverse complement strand
TCTGCTGGCCCCGGACACCCTGCTGGACGTGCTGCGCACGTGTACGGTGTTTATGGATACGGACTCAGGCCGCCGCGTCAAGGTGGTCTGCCGCTACCAGCAATACCGGGCTGCGCGCCGGATCATCGAGCGTATACGCCGGGGCAAGACGGCGACGGAACGCTCCGGGGTGGTGTGGCATACCCAAGGCTCGGGCAAGTCGCTGACGATGGTCTTTGTTGCCCGGATGATGCGGTTTTCCGAGGATATGGCGGACTTCAAGATCCTGTTGGTCAACGACCGCGTTGATTTGGAGGAACAGCTGGCGGCGACGGCGCGGCTGATCGGTGGCCGGGTCAATGTCATCGCCAGCACGGCAGAGCTGCGCGACCACCTGCGAACGGATGCCTCGGATGTAAACATGGTGATGGTTCACAAGTTCATGGACCGTACTGAGGAACTGCCGATGGTTCTGAAAGATGCGCTGGTGGCCTATGGCGCACCGCCCACGGCGGAGACGTTTGGCGTGGTGAATTCCTCGGATCGCATCCTGCTGATGGTTGACGAAGCCCATCGAACGCAGGGCTCTGACCTCGGTGACAACCTTTTTGAAGCATTCCCGAACGCCACCCGGATCGCCTTCAGCGGGACCCCGCTGATCACGGAGGTGCACGGAGCCAAACGTACAGTGAAGCGCTTCGGTGAATATATTGACCAGTACAAGTTGATGGACGCCGTAAACGACGGCGCGACCTTGCAGATCCTGTACGAGGGTCGCACGGCAGACACGGCGCTGAAGGACAAGCACGGGTTCGACACCAAGTTTGAGGACTTGTTCCGCCATCGTACCGACGAAGAGATTGCGGCCATCAAGAAGAAGTACGGCGCGAGCGGGGATATTCTCGAAGCAGAGCAACGGATTGCGGCCATCGCCCGTGATCTGGTCGGCCATTACGTCGACAACATCCTGCCGGACGGGTTCAAGGCGCAGGTTGTCTGTCATTCCAAGCTGGCCGCCGTGCGTTATCAGGTGGCCATCCGGCAGGCGCTGACCGAGCGGCTTGAGCGGGAGCGCCTCAAAGCCAAGCCGGACGAGGAACTGATCCGGCGGATTGGCTTCCTCAAAGCCGTGGTCGTGGTGTCGTCGGATGCCACCAACGAGCTGGCCATCATCACCGAAGCCCGCAAGGAGGCCAAGCGTTGGGACGCGGTGGAGAATTTCTGCAAGCCTTTCGATCTGGATAACCCGGACAAGGCGCTGGCCGAGAAGCGCAACGCAGACCTGACAAAATGAAAGCGGTCGAAGACATTCAATATGACATCGTGCGCACGAGCCGCCAGACGGCGGATATTGTGATTGAGCGCGATGGCCGGGTCATGGTCCGCGCGCCCAAGGGGGTCGAGGAGCAGCGCATCCGTGATATAGTTCAAGACCGGCGGCTGTGGATTTACAAGAACCTTGCCGAATGGCGCGATCTGAACGCCACGCGGGTGCTGCGCGAGTACCGCAATGGCGAGGGGTTCCTGTACCTTGGTCGCAGCTACCGGCTGCTGCTGGTGGCCGATCAGGACGAAGCCTTGCTGTTAAAGAACGGGCGGTTCAGCCTCCGGCGCGATCTGGTAGACAAGGACGGCATCCCGGCAGCGCAGGCCGCTTTCCGGGACTATTACATCCGGCAGGGGTTGGAGCGCGTTACCCGGCGGGTCCAGTATTTCGCGCCCAAGGTCGGCGTCAAACCCGGTCGGCTGGATGTACGGGAACTTGGTCACCGTTGGGCGTCCTGCTCACCCAAAGGCAACGTGGCATTTCACTGGAAGTGCATGATGGCCCCGCCCACGATCATCGACTACATCGTGGTTCACGAACTGTGCCACTTCCATCACCTTGATCACACCGACGCTTTCTGGAATGAGGTGGACAAGGTCATGCCCGACTTCGCCGAGCGGAAGAACTGGTTGAAGGTAAACGGTGCGGCGATGGATGTTTGAAGTGCTTGACGGCGAGTCGGGGCGGATGCGGCACCCTCTGCGACTGATTACCATGTTGTCCGAAGACCCGGAGAACGCCGTTCACAAATCCCCCTCCCTGCCAGCTATCCCAAACACCCCGGTTTTGTTGGCTATCGCTTGTGCCGTCCAAGCGTTCTGTATACAATAGTTTTATGAACACTGCGATTTACATCCGTGTCAGCACCGAAGGCCAGCGCACCGACAGTCAGGAGCGCGAGG
>CAIKMZ010000119.1 GCA_903828665.1 uncultured beta proteobacterium | reverse complement strand
GGGGCGGAAGGCCCATCTGCGTAAAAGTGCACGGTAGCGTATTGCACGCAAAGTCATGGGTGGGCTTAGCGTCTGCCTGAGGACCGATTGGCGAGGACTGCTTGGATGCCGAGTTCGAGGTCGCTCATCCCCAAGACACGCTCGATAGTGCCTTTGCGCAACTCGCGCGCCAGCGTGAGGACATCGGCGGTGACCCCCCGAAGTTGTTGGTTCTGCTTCTCCATGCGGTCCAGTTCGCGTGCCTGAGAGGCTGACGGCTTTTCCGTGCGCCAGCGGGCGATTTGCCGGGTGTAGATGTCGATGAATTCCATCTGCTCGGTATGCACCCGGTCAACCCGATCGATGGTGGCGTCGTCAAGCACGTGCGGCCGGTCTTTTGCCTTGCTCAAAGTGCCGAGATGCTCACGCGTGTCGTTCAGCGCCGTATCGATCATGCTGCTGATCAGCGGCATTTGGCTGATCGGCTGCCAGTTCACCTGATTGGTTTTGGGCATGCTGGGTCCTCTTCTTCAGGCCATAATGGGTTCGGGGGCGGCCTCCGCCCGTCGGCGGGGAGACTGGAAGTAGCTGCCGTTTGGAATGACGTGGGCATGCGCCAATGGCGAGGCGCGGGCCAAAATCTCGTCCTTCACCTCGTGTCCAGCGGCACGAAGCTGATCGACGATGCGAGCGATGTGGACGGTGTTCCAGACCAGCACAGCGTTGGATAGCAGACTGAGGCAGCTGGCCTTGTTCATCACCTCCTCATAGTCGCCGGAGCGGAAGCTGCCCCAGTTGGCAAAGAACAGCGATTTGGCGAGGATATGGCGGAACTCGCCTCGGTTGAGCTGGAGTTGAATGGCGTCACGCAGCTTCTCTTCCTGGATATAGCGCAGAATGTGCAGCGTCTTCATCAGGCGGCCAAGCTGGCTCAGTGCGCTGGCGAGACGGTCCGATGCGTTGGCATTGGCCAGGCGCTGCATGACGACATGGGCCGGGGTCAGCCGGTCCTTCAACGACGCCGCCAGGCGCACCAACTGGTCCCATTGCTCAAGGATGAGTTCGACATTGATGCGGCCACGCAGAAGCGGCTGCAGCGCGCCGTAGTCGGCATCCCGATCGATGCGGCTGAGCACCTGGTCCGGCAAATCCTTCAGCCGGGGCATGAAAGTAATGCCAAGCAACGCGCACAGACCGAACAGATGCTCGGTAAAACCGTTCGTGTCAGATGTGTGTTCGCGAATGGCCAGCGCGGTGTCGTTGTCGAGAATGCCGCCGAGCACGTAGCCGGCCTCACGCGGCGCGCACGAGATGGCCTGCGTGCCGTAGACGCTGTGCTGATCGGAGGTGTGCGTATAGAGCTGGAGCGCCCGGTCGTAGTAGCCGAAATAGCGCGGATAGACGCTGCCGAGCAGGCTGCTGCGCTCGACCGCGAAGCGTTGACCATCGGAGGAGGAGCGGCTTCCGTCGCCCCAGATACCACTGAATTTCAGGCTGTGATGGTGATCGACCAGGATAGTGTTGGCTGCCTTGATCGTGGCGTCGCGCAGGAACCATCGGCTGGTGTCCTGCAAGGCGTCGGCGGTGAGCGTGTCGACGCTCTGGCTCATGGCGGCCAGGCCGAGATTGGTGCCATGTGCAATCAAAGTGGCGAGCAGCGACTGGTGCGGATCGACGCCGCGTGGCTGATAGCCGCCGAGTGGCTGGAAGGCGCTGGTGAAGCGGCACCATTCATCGACGTCTTGCAACAGATCCTCGATGCGGACGCGTGGCAGGCTGGCGCCGATCGTGGCGCGCAACTCACGCAGCACGCGTGGGATCGCCATGGCGTCGCGTTTCTTGAGTTTGAGCCGGCCATCTTTGACAGAAGCGAAGCGGTTGCCACGCAGTCCTTGTTCCGCGGCGCGCACGGCGCGATCGAATTCGGCGGTGAGTTTGGCTAGAAATACCCGCCCGTCGGTTGGCAGATCGAGGCGTTGGTAGGCCTGCTCGCGGGTCTGCTGCCAATTCCGGTCATCATAGACCAGGTTCCAGAACGAGACGTGATCGCGGCTTTGCACCAGAAACAGACTGCCGGCGCGCAAGGCGTCGCGCACCGCAAAAGCGAGGGAGATTTCCCAGATGGCGCGGTCGAGTTTGCCGCCGCTGATCAAATGGGGACGCCAGTCCGCCTGCACGAAGCCGTGCGGATCATCCTTCGTCAGCGTGCCTCGGGTGCCGCCATCCAGGGCACGCACAATCTCGATGGCCTTGAGTATTGTCTCGCTGCCGGCGGCGGCCTGGAATGGCAGGGCAAAGAAGGCGGGCAGGAATTGGCGCAATGTGCTGTAGCGCGCGAGCATGGCATCGAGATGACCGCGCTCTTCCAGCCGCTCATAGGCCCGGCACGCAATGGCCGCCTCGATCAACGCGGGCGTGCCCAGCGCATCGCGGAAGTCGGTGACGGTTTGCGCCCCCTCGGCCACGACCAACGCATCGATGGCACCCAGCAAGCAGTGCAACCCGTCGCGGGCGCGACGGCGCAGGCTCTTGCGCTGATTTTCAACCGAAGTGCGTGACCGGCGGTTCATGCCGGTCAGGAACAGATCGTTCATCTCGACGATCTGGTCGAGCAGCGTCTTGCGGGCCTCGACCAGATAGCAGGCAATGAGCGCGTCGCGCTTCGGCTTGGCGAAACGACGCAAATCGCCGGCATCGTAGCGGCGCCCGAGCTGGCCCAGTTGCCGAATGATTTTGGGATCGAGGTCATCGAGGCCGGCGCCGGTCTCGAGCAACTGCTCGATCAGGCGCAGGCGAACGATGTCGCCCTTGATGACGCCGGCATTGGCCGATTTCGGATAGTCCTTGAGCCGGAACAGGCTGGAACGGGCATCGCCCTCCGGCACTTCGACCAGCAAGTCGATGGCCTCGCGCAAAGCTGGCGGCAGCCGGTTCGAAATCTTGCTGTACAGATCGGTCGTGGCCTGCGTCACCTCGGCCGTGACCAGCCGCTCAAGCGTGCTGGAGGCTGGCAGCATGACACGCCACTCGCGCAGCCTGTCCTCGGCGCGTGCCATAAGTTCGGTGACGGTCCTCCCCTCGATGGCCCCGGGGCGCAGCCAGTCGCGCAGATCGGCCGCAACGTGGCGATCGAAGTCCCGGATGCCAAGATGACGACGGATGCGCAGAGACTGCGCCCGCTCCGTCTGGGCACGGCCTGGCCGATCGAGGAACAAAACCGGCGGCAGCCCGAGTTGGCGGGACAAATGGTTGACGATCTTGATGGGTGCGTGCCGATAGTCATCGAGAAAGTAGCCGTGGGCGCGCAGCATGCAGAGTTGCAGGGCGAAACGGCGATGATGGTCCGCGCCGCGACACTGGGCGATCTCCGCCAGGTCCGCCGGCATCAGGCTCCAGTGCCGTGCCAGTTCATCCTCGCTCGGATCGGCCGGCACCGCCATCCGTCGCCGGATTTGTGCGGTCGCACCCACGGGATCATCCATCGACATTGAGGTGCGAACGCTCCAGATCGGCCGTGAGATCGTCACGCGATGGTCGTGTATAAATGGCTGTCGTGTCGAGCGAGTCGTGGCCCAGCAGGCTGGCGAGTTCGACCAGCCTGCCGGGATTGTCGCGCAAATAGCCGAGCGCAAAGGTATGCCGCAGCGTGTGCGCCGAGACCGCCACCCGCTTCAGGCGGGCACGCCGGGCGAGGCTGGCGATGACGGCCTGGATCGTGCGCACCGGCATCGCGGTATCGCGGCTGCTGACAAACAACGGTGCATCCGTTTTGTTGCGCGGCGTCGGACGGGCGTCGAGAAATTGCTTGAGGGCGCGGCGGGCGGTTGCGTTCAAAGGTATTTCGCGCGCCTTGAGTCCCTTGCCGTGACGGATGCGAACGCTACCGGAGCGATCACTCATAATGACATCGGCCATGCGCAACGTCGCGATTTCGCCGACGCGCAGTCCCGTCTGCAACATGAGCTGAACAATGGCGTAGTTCCGGGCAGCGAGACCGTGCGACGAGGCGCCGGCGGCGCGCAGCAGAGCATGGACCTCGACATCGATCAGGCCGGCGGGCTGCTGGTTGCGCACCGTGCGCATGGGCCGGACGCCTTGCACAGCGTCGGCGGCAAGAGCGCCGGTGCCTTGCGCCCATCGGCACAGCCGGCGCAACGCATCCAGCCGGCGATTGACGGTCGCAGGGCGCCGGCCGGCGGCGATCATGTGCTGACGGTAGGCGATGAGTTCGTATGCGGCGAGTTGCTCGATGGCGAAGGCGGCGTCCTGGACGCTTTGGCGCCAGGCGAGGAAATGCCGCAGATCGTAGCGATAGCCGCGCAGGGTCGCCGGTGCGAGGTCGTCACGCGCCAAGCTGGCGAGGAACGATGCCATCCAGCCCGGTTCGGCGGCGATCGCCTCGGCCGTTTGTATTGCACGCAAGGTCATCCCCTGCGTTAGCACCCTGGTTTGCTGCGTGCAATACAGCGTCCCAATAACCAATCTTGCGTGCATTTCAACTTGGACGCCATGATTGCACGCAATAAAACGCCAGTCCGTATCGAACCCGGACTAGACTCTGGCTTCACGGCCCAAACTCATAGGAACTTCGTCCGGGTTCACGTTCCTTACCGTGCAGTTTTACGCGGATGGGCCTTCCGGCCCAACAACGCAAGGGTCTCGATGCCCTGACCGGCCGGCGAGAGCCGAGCGGCCAGAATTGGCTGACCTGGCTGCGACAAATGCCGGAAGCCGCCAAACCAACAGCGATGCTCGGCGTGATTGAGCGACTTGAGCATGTGCGCGCCCTCGGTATCGAACCCGCCCGCGGTCAGGTCGTGCACCAGGCTCGCCTCGCTCAATTGGCGCGAGAGGCCGGGCGTACTACCGTTCAGCACGTTGCCGGCTATGAACGGCAACGACGGCACGCGACATTGGTGGCCACGATCCTCGATCTTTCCGCGAGCTTGACGGACCAGACCATGGACTTGTTCGACCGCCTGGTCGGCGCGATGTTCCGCAGAGCGGAGGGTCGACATGCGCGCGCTTTCCAAGCTGATGCCCGTGCGATCAACGACAAGCTACGCATTTTTGCACGGGTCGGCGCCGCGCTGGTGGCCGGCCGCGAGCAGAAGCAGGACGGCTATGAGGCGATCGTCGCGCTGATGTCGTGGGACAAATTCTGTATGAGCGTCGCCGAGGCGGAGACGTTGGCCCGCCCGGAAGAATTCGATGCCTACACGAACCTTGGCGAGCATTATGCCGCCATCCGAAAATGGTCACCAGCCTTCCTGAAAACCTTCACGTTCGAGAGCGTACCTGCGGCGGCCTCGCTGATGCGTGCCGTCGGATTGCTGCGAGAGATGAACAGTTCGGGAAAGCCGCTGTCGAAATCCGCGCCGATCGGGTTCGTCAGGCCGCGCTGGGCCGCACAGGTGATGCCCAACGGGATCTTAGACCATCGTTATTATGAACTCTGCGTACTGTCCGAATTACGGGACCGATTGCGCGCCGGCGATGTGTGGGTAACCGGCAGCCGGCAATATCGCTCGTTCGAAGAACGGCTGATATCTAAGGAGGCGATGGAACAGCTCCGGCAAGATGGAAATC
>CAIKMZ010000118.1 GCA_903828665.1 uncultured beta proteobacterium | reverse complement strand
GGTCTCGCACGCGGTCGTGATCGGCATGTGGTTGGCTGGCGGCCCGACCACTGTGAAGTTGGCTGCCGGTATCGCAAAGCCCGCCACCACGCTGGCCGCATGGCACTGCGCGCAATTGCTGGTAGTGCTCGGCGCATTGGCGTGGATATTGGCCAGGGTCGGCATGACCGCGTAATCGGTCGAGGTGTGGCAGGAGTTGCACTGCGCCGTGGGCGCGAACGGAATGTGGTTGGCCGGCACATCCTGGCCCGTGAAGTAATTGGTGCCGCTATGGCATTGCGAACAGTCGCCCGTGCCCGGGTGCGCCGCATCGGCCACGCTGTAGGTGCCTGCCGCCGCCTTGGGCCGGGTGTGAAAGCCCGTGTACTGTGCGCCCGAGCTCAAGGTCGTCGGCGCGATCGGGTAGGCACTCATCCCCATCCATGTGTAGTTGGTTTCGTGGCAGGCGGAGCAGCCTGCGGTGATGCCGCTATGAATCTGCACGGTTGTCGGCACCGGTGTTGCGAACGCGGTTCCAGGTGCGGTCTTGCTGCTGGAGGCCACCACCAACCCATTCGGCGTCGATCCCAGGTGACAACTCTCGCAAGCGGTCGACGATGGAATGTGCGAGGAGGCGACACCCGCCGGTGTCGTCGGCGGCATCACCACGATCCGGCTGACCCCGGCAAAGCTCGCGCCGCTGATGCCCGGACCATGGCAATCCGCGCAGTTGGCCGTGATGCCGCTGTGGCTGAACAGCGAGTTGCTGAACTTGGCGCCATTGCCCACCGGCAGCGTGGTCACGCTTGATCCGGGTCCGACGTGACAGGTCTCGCACGCGGTCGTGATCGGCATGTGGTTGGCCGGCGGCCCGACCACTGTGAAGTTGGCGGCCGGGATCGCAAAGCCCGCCACCACGCTGGCGGCATGGCACTGCGCGCAATTGCTCGTGGTGCTGGGCGCGTAGGCGTGGATATTGGCCAGCGTGGGCATGACCGCGTAATCGGTCGAAGTGTGGCAGGCCGTGCATTGCGCAGTGCTCGATACCGGGATGTGATTGGCCGGCTTCGATTCCGCTGCAACAAAGAAAGCGGTGCCGGAATGGCACTGCGAGCAATCGCCCGTGTTCGGGTGCGCCGGATCCGCCACGCTGTAGGCCGTCGCCGCGGTCACGGGGCGGGTATGAAAGCCCGTGTATTGCGCCTTGTCGACGATCGTCGTTGGCGCGATCGGGTAGGCGGACATCCCCATCCAGGTGAAATTGGTGTCGTGGCATGCGTTGCAGCCACCGGTAACACCTTGATGAATCTGCGCGTTGCTCGGCGCCGGCGTCGCGAAACCACTGCCCGGCGCCGTGCGCGCGGCGTTGGCATCGATCAGACCGGCCGGCATCGAGGCCAGGTGACAACTCTCGCAGACGACGGACGACGGGATATGCGAGCCCGGCCCGGCCGGCGACGTCGGCGGCATGACCACAATGCTGCTGATCCCGGCGAACGTGCCGCCCTTGATCGACGGACCGTGGCAGTCGGCACAGCCGCTGTTCATTCCGGTATGGTCCATCTTCCCACCCGCAAAGCTCGTGAAACTGGTGAGCGATTGCGCATGGCAGTTGGCGCACTGCGCGGCGTTGCTGCGGGGTATGTGGTTGGCCGGCATGCCCCTGGCCTTCTGTCCATCATGGCAAGTCCCGCAGGTGCTGGTGTCGCCAGCCAAGGTTTCATGGGGAAAATTGCGCGCCGGGGCAAACGACAGGGTCGAATGGCAAACATCGCATGACGAGGTGGTAGCCACATGGTTGGCCGGCTTCCCCGTCGCGCGCGTGCCATCGTGGCAGGTCCAGCAACCGCCTGACCCAACCGCGGTGTGGCTGAACACAACCGCGCCAAACGAACTGACGTTGTGACAGCTGTCACACCCGCTCGTGATCTGAACATGCCGGAAGGGCATGGCGGTGGCACCGCGCTGGTTGTTCACGACGTGGCAACCCATGCATTCCTTCGGTGTGCCCCGGAAGATTCCCTTGATATGACAGGATTCGCAGCGCACCTGCTCATGCGCGCCCCATAATTGAAACGAGGTCGCGGCATGGTCAAAGCCGGCGTTGGGTTGAGCCCTCGCAAGCGGCGCGTTCAGCAGCAAACACAGACACATCAGCATGAGTGCCAGCGTGCACATTTTGCTGTACACCGGATTGGGCTTGCCTGGATTCATCATGATGGTGACCTCGGAAAAAGCGGGGATGGGCGAACAGCAATCCGTTCCTGCAGCGCGGGCTGCGCGGAACCGGTGCTGCCGTCCTGCGCAGGGGATTTTTGCTTGAGCGACTTGAACGACGACGTGAGGTGGCACTGTTGGCAACGCCGGCCAAATCCGGCCTGGTGGACATCATCCTTGGCGTGACAGCTGAAACACTCGGACGAAGTGGCGGCGACCTGGCTTTCAGTCGGCCGTATGTGGCAAAGGCCGCACGCGGTCGTCTTGTGCTTGCCGTCAAGAATAAATTTGGTCAGCCGATCGTGATCGAATTTCCAATCCTTCCAGGTGCGGGCGTTGTGGCACTGGCCGCAGTCCGGGCCCAGACCCTTCTTGTGCTTGTCATCCTTGGCATGACAAGCCACGCACGCGGTCTTGGCATCCTTGAAGCGCGCCGTGGTGTGGCACTTGGCGCAGGCCACCGGCACGTGCTTGCCCAGCAGCGGGAAGCGGGTCAATCCGTGATCGAACCCAGGCACCTTCCAGTCGCGATCGGTGTGGCACTTCTCGCACGACTTGCCCTGCTGCCCTTCGTGCTTGTCGTCCTTCTGGTGACAACTGAAGCATTCGATGGGTGTCTTTCTGAAGCTGCTCAGGTCCTTGTGACAGGCTTCGCACTTGACAGTCGCCTTGGCATGGGCGTTACGCAGGACAAACTTGGTCTTGTCGTGCGCAAATCGTCCCTGTGTGTCTTTCCATGCTTTCTCGCTGTGACACAGCGCGCAATTCTCACCCAGGGTGCCTTTGTGCTTGTCGTCCTTCTTGTGGCAAGTCAGACAGTCACTGGGCGCCTCCTTGAACATGGCGCTCTTGTGGCACTCCTTGCACTCGGTCTTGATGTGCTTGCCCAGCAACGGGAACTTGGAAGCGGCGTGATCGAATTTGGGCGACTCCTTCCAGTTCTTCTCGTTATGGCAGCTCGCGCAGTCCTTGCCCAGGGATTCCTTGTGCTTGTCGTCCTTACTGTGGCACGTATCGCACTCGCGGCTCAACTTGACGGCAAGGTAGAGCTTCCCCGTATGGCAATCCGTGCATTTGGTACTGCTGTGCTTTCCACGCAGTGCGTATTTGGTGTCGGTGTCGTGGTTGAAATGGAGGGACTTCCAGAGCTTGGTGCCATGGCAGGTGTCGCATTTCTCGCCGAACTGGCCCTTGTGCCCCTTCTGCTCGTCAATCTTCTGATGACAACCAAAGCAGCTGCGCGGCGTTTCGCGATAGGCCGTGTTCTTGTGGCATTCGGCGCACTTCACATCCACGTGCTTGCCGGTCAGCGCAAAGCGTGCGGTGTCGTGGTCGAACTTGGCTTCCTTCCAACTGCTTTCCTTGTGGCAGCTTTCACATTTCGCGCCCAGATCGCCCTTGTGCACGTCATCCTTCTTGTGGCAGGCGCTGCACTGGTGCGCAGCGCTGCGGTACTTCTTGCCGGCAACGTGGCACTTGACACACTCCGCCTTCTGGTGCTTGCCCAGCAAGGCGTAATTCGTGAGTGCGTGATCGAACTGCTTCGGGTCGAGCACCACGATCCTGGCGTCACGCCCCTTGTGCTCGGTATGACAGTCGTGACAGTCCTGCGGCTTGTTCTTGCCGTGAAACCCCGTCTTGTTGCGCACGTCGGCGCGAACCTCCTTGTGGCAGTCCATGCACAAGCCGTTCTGCGCGGCGCGGTCGAACTTGACGTGGCACTGCTTGCAGTCATCCTCCCACTTCACGTGGCCCTGAATCAGCTTGCCCGGCGCCACGATCGACTCGATTCCTTGCGCCCAGGCGCCGGCGCTAAAGGCCAGCGCGACCAGCGCCAGAATGGATGGCAGTCGCCATGCCTGAAGCCGGTATCGGGCACATGAGAGAAACCACGGCGTCAATGCATGCTCCGGATCAATACGCGTGCACGGCAATCACATGCACAACCGCACTGACCAACAGCATGTAGACAAACGGAATGTGGGCCACATGCCACAGGGAAAAGAAGCGCGCATAGGCGGTGAACTGCGCAACCCGGGTGACCGCATGCAAGTACTGCCATACCAGTTGCCTGGACTTGCGCTCCGCGTTCAGCAATTCGCCCGGCGCCCATTGTTCGCGCTGCGCCAGCAGCCGCAACGGGCCGCGCAAGTCCAGAGTACAGCGGTAATAGGTCAGCCACTGCTGCAAGGGAAGCCAGAACACTTGCCGCGTGTAATTGAACCAGCCATGCAGCGACTGGAGCTCGCGTTGTTCAAAGGCGATCAACCTGACCTCCACGGCCGGCGCAAATGCCAGGCGCGAGCGCGCGTCGGCCTCTTCCAGCCCGGCCCGCGTCTGCAGTTCACGCAGTTCCACCTTCTCACCGTGCAGGCCGCGATTGACCCGGGCATAGATGAAACGCCCGACCACGCCGCTGATCGCCACGACCAGCATGCTGTAGAAGGCCACTGCCGCGTTCAGGGAGCGGATCGAAAAAGTCGAATGCAGCAGGATGAGAAACGGTCCCCCGACGCCCAGCATCATGTGCACCATCAACCAACCCTTGGTGGGGCCCCAATTTCGCGCAAAGTGGAAATGCTTGCGCAACGGGTAGCTGAACAACAGCAACATCATCATCGCGCCGGCGAAGCCGATCCAATAGCCTACGCGGTCCCCTGCCTTGAACAGGCCCATCCTGCTGATCTGCCAGGCCGCGAGCACCACGGTGACGATCGCCAGGTAAACCAGGACATCCACCAGCAGCGAACTACCAAGGCCACGCTCCCTGTCAGCCGCAGCGCCGGAACCACTTGTCTGGTTTGTTCGCGCAAATGCAGAGTCTAGGAAACCCGGGTTACGGGCATCCATGGCATATGCCGGTAAGGCCAAAGTGTCTTGTGTCACGCTTGAGTTGTCCGAGGAAATGGGTTGAGGTGGGTGTAAATTCATCGTTCATGTCCACCTGATTTGATGCTACTGGGTCAAGCTTAAGCAAAGCTTAATGACGCGCGTAACATTTGGTAAGTTCTCGCCCTGGCCGGAAACACTCTGCACACTGGCGGCGCAGGATCAATCGGCATTTGCTTCCTCCACTTTCCATGACGGATAGGCCGCTCGATCGGCGGCGGCATCACGGTCCACCTCACGGCACCACGCAACCCGGCCTCAACGATCAGTTCCACTTCATGGTGTCTTGATTCTCGCGCGTGCTGCTGCGACTTGTCCATCCCCCAAACGGGGGAGATGGACGCAGTAGCGCCCCGACGCGCGCCACCGTCGGCCTCGATTGAACGGGGATTCAATTGGCGTGGGCCATGCTGCTCACCGCCGTCACCAGGACGATGCCTGCCGCCAGCCACGCGATCTGGGCTGCGGTCTCGCGCGCCGTGAGGTGTCGTTGCAGTTGCGGAATCAGGTCCGCCAGTGCCACATAAATGAAGCTGCTGCTGGCCACGACCAGGAAGTAGGGAAGATAGGCCTGCAAACGCTCGACCAGCCAGAAGCCGAGCAGCCCGCCAAGCGCCGTGACCGCACCGGCCAGCGAGACCTTGACCAGCGCCGTGCGCCGGTCACCCGCTCCGCTGCGCAGCACCGAGAGGTCACCCATGTGATGCGGCACCTCGTGCGCGAGAACGGCCAGCGATGCCACCACGCCCAGTCGCAAATCCGCCATGAAGGCCGAGGCGATCAGCACGCCGTCGCCAAAGCAGTGCACGCTGTCGCCGACCAATACCGCCCATATGCCGCTCGGCCGCGCGTGCGTGTGTTCATGCGCGCCATGCTGCTGCGGCTGGGCACCGTGCTCGTGGCCATGCTCGTGCCCGTGGTGCCAAAGCTCGGCCTTGTCCAGCAGGAAGAAGAAGATGAGGCCCGCGAGCAGCACCAGAAACAGACTGTGGGCGCGGATCGAACCCTCGAACGCCTCCGGCAGCAAGTGCATGAAAGCCGTGGCAAGCAGGGCCCCGGCCGCCAGACTCAGCATGTGCTGCGTGTAGCGGGCCAGCACCCCGAAACTCAGAATCGCCGCCAGCCAGACGCTGCCCACGCCGGCGGTCAGCGTACCCATCAGGATTGCCAGCAAAGTCATGGTGTCATGCGCGTGTTACCCGAGCAATCACGCCCGGCCTCAATCAAAAGAATAGCGATTCCGTCGTCGCCGGCGCCGCTTTCATTCTATCGGCGCCGTCGTTCACGCGGCCCGGGCATAAGCTCATTGCGCAAAGTAATGTGCATTCACGGACAATCGGGCCATGGGCATTGGCAAGTACATCAAGGAGATCGGACGCGGCAAGGACGGCGCCCGCGCATTGACACGCGAGCAGTCGGCCGATCTGTTCGGCCAGGTGCTGGACCAGTGCGTGACCGATCTTGAAATCGGCGCCTTTTGCCTCGCCATGCGCATCAAGGGCGAAACCGCACACGAGATGGCAGGATTTCTGGACGCGACCGAAGGCCGGTTGTGCAAAGTGCCGACCGCCGGCGAGCCCGCCGTCGTGCTGCCGAGCTACAACGGCGCGCGCAAGCTCCCGGTGCTCACGCCGCTGCTGGCGCTGCTGCTGGCACGCCAGGGTCTGCGAGTCGTGCTGCACGGGATGTCGACCGAATCGACGCGCGTTTCGACGCAGGATGTGCTGAGCGCCCTGGGCATTGCGGCGCAGACTGCAATCCGGACCGTGCCCCCCGGCACCGTTGCGTTTGTGCCGACCGGCCTGCTGTGCCCCGGACTGGCGCGTCTGCTGGACGTGCGTCGCGTGGTCGGGTTGCGCAACCCCGCGCACAGCTTGGTCAAGCTGATGAACCCCTGCGACGGACCGGTGCTGCTGGTGGGCAGCTATACCCATCCCGAGTACGCAGCGTCGATGGGCGCGACCTTCGAACTGCGGCGCAGCACCGCCCTGCTCCTGCGCGGCACCGAAGGCGAGCCGGTTGCCGACCCGCGCCGCATGCCGGCCATGGACGCCTTTGTCAACGGCGTCACGTCGCGCGTGCAGGCGCCGCAGGATGGCGCACTGGCGGTCGTGCCAGGGCTGCCAGCGTCCGATGCGCACAGCACGGCAGTCTGGATCCAGGCTGTGCTCGACGGGCGGGAACCCCTGCCTGCGCCGATTGCCGCACAGGTGGCGCACATCGTGTGTCTGTCGAGTCAGATCAGGACGACTGCATGAACCGCAACCCTTTCCCACCCGCGAACCAGCGCGGCACTGCGCCCTCGGCCAGCGGCAGTTGCACGCTGGTGGGCGCCGGACCGGGCGACCCAGAACTGCTGACGATCAAGGCGCTCAAGGCGATCCGGGCCGCTACCTTCCTGCTGGTTGACGACCTGGTGAATCCGGCCATCGTGGCCTTGGCGGCACCCACGGCGCGCATCGTCCACGTCGGCAAACGCGGGGGCTGCAAGTCAACACCGCAGGCCTTCATCGAAAAGCTCACCATCACGGCCGTGCGCGAGGGCGAAACCGTGGTGCGACTGAAGGGCGGCGATCCCTTTGTCTTCGGCCGCGGCGGCGAGGAGATGGCGCATCTGCAGGCCGCAGGCATCCGCGTCAATGTGGTCAACGGCATCACCGCCGGTCTGGCCGCCGCCACCTCGCTCGGCGTGCCATTGACACACCGCGACCACGCGCATGGTGTCGTGTTTGTCACCGGACACGCCGGCTACGGCGCCAGCGGCACCGACTGGAAGACGCTGGCCGCCACCGCCCGCAGCGCCAAACTCACGCTCGTCATCTACATGGGCGTCAGCCAGGTCGCGCACATCCAGAGCGAACTGCTCACCGGCCTGCCCGGCGATACGCCGGTCGCGGTGATCCAGCACGCCAGCCTGCCGCAGCAGCGCCAGGCCATCTGCACCCTGGCCGAACTGCAGCAGACCATGGCGCGCGAGCAGCTCGGCAGCCCGAGCGTGATCGTGGTCGGCGACGTGCTGCAGGGCATCGCGGCGGCGCAGGTCTCGAACCAGGCCATGGCGCGCGCGGCCGGGGCTGCTTGAGGATGCAGACATTTGATGTCGTGATCGTGGGCGCCGGCGCCGCCGGGCTGTTCTGTGCCGGCATCGCCGGACAGGCTGGCCTGCAGGTGCTCCTGATCGACCACAGCGAAAAGATCGCTGAAAAGATCCGCATCTCCGGCGGCGGCCGCTGCAACTTCACGAACCGCGATACCGCACCCGACAATTTCCTGGGCGATAACCCGAACTTCTGCCGCTCGGCCCTGTCGCGCTACACACCACGCCACTTCACCGAGCTGCTGCAGCGCCACGGCGTGCCGTTCCACGAAAAGCACAAGGGCCAGCTCTTCTGCGACCGTTCGGCGCAGGACGTGATCGATGTGCTGCTGGCCGAATGCGCGAGCGGACAGGTCACGCGCTGGCAGCCGTGCCGCGTCGACCGTGTCAAGTTCCTGCCCGCCGACCCGGTTGACGCCGGCGCCGGTCGATACGCCATCGAGACGGACCGGGGTCTGATTGAGTCGCGCGCGCTCGTCATCGCCACCGGCGGGCTCTCGATCCCGAAGATCGGCGCCACCGACTTCGGCCACCGCATCGCGCGCCAGTTCGACCTGCGCGTGGTCACACCGCGCCCGGCCCTGGTGCCACTGACCTTCGACAGCGGCGCCTGGACCCCGTACACGCAACTGGCCGGGCTGTCGCTGCCGGTACGGATCGAGACCGGCAGCAAGAAGACCAGAATGAGCTTCCGGGAAGACCTGCTGTTCACGCATCGCGGCCTGAGCGGCCCGGCCGTGCTGCAAATATCGAGCTATTGGCAGGCCGGCACGCCGATCCAGATCGACCTCGCGCCCGACAGCGAACTGCTGGCGGCGCTGATTCGAGCCAAGGCGGTTTCGCGCAAGCTGATCGCCAACGAATTGGCCACGCAATTGCCGGCGCGACTGGCCGATACCTGGGTCCAGCAGGGCGCCAGCGCCGGCCAAAACTGGCTGCGCCCGATCAACGAAGCGACCGACAAGGCGCTGTCGCTCCTGTCGGAACGCCTCTCGAACTGGGAACTGACGCCCACCGGCACCGAGGGCTACGCCAAAGCGGAGGTCACGGCCGGCGGCGTCGACACGCGGGATCTGTCCTCGCAAACCATGGAATCAAAGCAGGCCGGCCTGTATTTCATCGGTGAGGTGGTGGACGTCACGGGCTGGCTTGGTGGCTACAACTTCCAATGGGCCTGGGCCAGCGGCTACGCCTGCGCCCAGGGATTGGCGGGCAAACTTGGCCCGGTGAAACCGGTCGGCGCTGAAATTCCCCCGTAACAAGGCTATAATTTACGACTTTGCTGGCAAACCCTCGCTGCCGGATCCAATTTTTAGCGGGGAACTTCGCAGAAAGTTCGCCAAGGGCCTGATCTTCCTTTGACCGAAATCTGCATATTCTGGACAACTTGACGTAAATGACAACCATCCGTGTAAAAGAAAACGAACCCTTTGACGTCGCGCTGCGCCGCTTCAAGCGCACCATTGAGAAACTGGGCCTTTTGACTGACTTGCGTGCACGCGAGTTCTACGAAAAGCCGACCGCCGAGCGCAAGCGCAAGAAGGCTGCGGCCGTCAAGCGCAACTACAAGCGCATCCGCGCCATGCAGTTGCCCAAGAAGATGTACTGAACCGGAAAGCTTGCAGGACAGAACCCTGTTCTGTGCGCAAGTGGTGACGGCCTTCAAGGCCGCAAAGACAGCTCGCCGGAGACGTTCAGGCGGGCTTTTTTTATTTCAGAACGGATTTCGCAAGGACCCATCCAATGTCACTCAAAGACCAGATCACCGAAGACATGAAAACCGCGATGCGGGCCAAGGACAGCGCGCGCCTGGGCACGATCCGTCTGTTGCTGGCCGCGGTCAAGCAAAAGGAAGTCGATGAGCGCGTGGTGGTGGACGACGTCATGATGGTCGCCATCGTCGACAAGCTGATCAAGCAGCGCAAGGATTCGATCACGGCCTTCACCCAGGCCGATCGCATGGACTTGGCGGACAAGGAGACGGCCGAGGTGAAGGTGCTCGAGGCCTACCTGCCGCAGCGCCTGAGCGCCGACGAAGTCGCCACCGCGGTGCGCGCCATCGTGGCCGAACTCACCGCCGAACTCGGCCGCGCTGCCGGCCCGGGCGACATGGGCAAGGTAATGGGTGCGGTCAAGACCCGCCTGGCCGGCAAGGCCGACATGGGTCAGGTATCCGCCGCCGTCAAGACCGCATTAGCACCTCAGGCCTGACCTACCAGCACACGGTATATAGGCCAATTTTCCGACGGGCCGCCCTTAGGAAACGAAGTTCGGCGAATGGCCAAAATTAGCCTCCTCGGGGCTGGAGGCTGCGGCTCCAATTCTGCTTGAGCAGAATTGGACAGGCGACGGGGGCGAAGCGTCTCGCGAGCGGCGGCCTGCAAGGTGCAGCGCACTAAGCGAAGCGAGAAGCGTGGGGGTCTTAGCTTCCGGCGACCTTCATCCGGTTGATCAGGATGGAGCCGACAGTCTTGGCGCCGTAGTTGTAGGTGTCGGCGCCGATCGCCAGAATGCCCTTGAGCATGGTCTTCATGTTGCCGGCGATGGTGATCTCCTCGACCGGGAAGGCGATGCGGCCCTTTTCGACCCAGAAGCCGCTGGCGCCGCGCGAGTAGTCTCCCGTGACGTAATTGACGCCGCTGCCCATCAGCTCGGTCACGAACAGACCGGTTCCGAGTTTCTCCAGCATGGCATCGAGGTCATCGCCCGCGCGCGTCAGGCGCGAACTCAGGATCAGGTTGTGCGAGCCGCCGGCATTGCCGGTGGTCTTCATGCCGAGCTTGCGCGCCGAATAGCTGCCCAGAAAATAGCCCTGCACGCGACCGGCCTCCACCACCTGGCGCGCCTGCACCCGCACGCCTTCGTCGTCGAACGGCGAACTGCCCTTGCCGCCCTTGATGAACGGGTCTTCCGTGATATCGACATGCTTGGGCAGGACCTGCTTGCCCAGCGAGTCGAGCAGGAACGAACTCTTGCGGTACAGGGCACCACCGCTGATGGCCTGCACGAAGCTGCCCAGCAGTCCGGCGGCCAGCGGCGACTCGAACAGGACCGGGCACTCGGTCGTTGCGATCTTGCGCGCGTTCAGGCGGCTCAGCGCGCGTTCCGCTGCGTAGCGCCCGACCGCCTCCGGCGAAGCCAGCTCAACCGCATTGCGCATCGAGCTGTACCAGGCATCGCGCTGCATGTCGGCGCCCTTGCCGGCAATCGGCGACACCGACAGCGAATGCCGCGAACTGGCGTAGCCGCCGCGAAAGCCATGGGTGTGAGCGCTGAAGAAATGCGACTGCTGCGCCGACACGCTGGCGCCTTCGCTGTTGCTGATGCGCGCGCTGGTCTGCAATGCGGCCGCCTCGCAGCGCATCGCCAACTGCGCGGCCTGCTCGCTGCTGATGGTCCAGGGGTGAAACAGATCCAGGTCCGTGCGCTGCGCCGAAGGCGGCGCGATGTCCTCGATGTCCGGCAGGCCGGCCACCGGGTCTTGCGCCGTGAAGCGCGCGATGTCGTAGGCGGCGCGCACGGTCTGCTCGATCGCCGCGGTCGAGAAATCAGAGGTGCTGGCATTGCCGCGCCGATGCCCCATGTACACCGTGACGCCGAGCGACTTGTCGCGGTTACGCTCCACATTCTCGAGCTCGCCCTTGCGCACCGACACGCTCAGGCCGCAGCCTTCGGACGCTTCGGCCCCGGCGTCGCTGGCGCCAAGCTTTTTGGCATGCGCGAGCGCACTGTCAACCAGTTCTTCAAAAGAAGCCCGGCTGTAGGCAAAGCCGCTGTCCGGGCGCCGCGCCACGGCAGTGGCGCTCTGGGTCGTATTCGGTTTCTTCATATCGGAGGCTATGATACTTGGCTATGTCACGCAAACTGAAAAAAGGCTATTTCGTCCGCGGCGAGTTCGTTGCCGAGGGCAGCGAACGCGATCTTGAGCTCAAGCGCGAGCTCAAGGGAACGGACGAGCAAAGCCGCACCGACCTCAAGCGCGAAAGCACTGAACTGCAAAAGCTCGGCGAGGATTTGCTGACGCTGCGCGCCGACCTGCTCGAACGCCTTGACGTGTCCGAGAAGCTCAAGGACGCCGTGGTCGAGGCCAAGCGCATCACCAACTTCGAAGGCAAGCGACGCCAGATGCAGTACATCGGCAAGCTCATGCGCAAGGTCGATCCCGCTGTGCTCGAAGCCATGCGCGCCGCACTCGTCGAGCAGAACAGCGGCTCGGCGCAGGAGAACCTCGTGCTGCACCAGGCCGAGACCTGGCGCGACCGCCTGCTGGCCTCGGAAGACGCGTTCGCGGAATGGCTCACCCACTGCCCCGGCACCGACTCGCAGCAACTGCGCGCCCTGATCCGCCAGGCGCGCAAGGACGCCGTGCCCGAGAAGCCCGGCGCCGCCGTGCGCCATGGCCGTGCCTACCGCGATATCTTCCAGATCGTGCGCGAGCAGTTGACGAACGAGGCGGAAACCGGAGAAGCATCGTGAGCGGAAGCCATCAGGCCCTGGAGCCCGTGCGCATCGGCATCGTGTCCATCAGCGACCGCGCCTCCAGCGGCGTCTATGTCGACAAGGGACTGCCGGCGCTGCAGGACTGGCTCGGTCGCGCCCTGAAGAACCCGCTGCAGTTCGAGCCGCGCCTGATACCGGATGAACAGGTGCGCATCAGCCAGACCCTGATCGAACTGGTCGACGCCGGCTGCGCGCTGGTGCTGACCACCGGCGGCACCGGCCCGGCGCTGCGCGATGTCACGCCTGAAGCCACGCTGGCCGTGGCGCACAAGGAAATGCCGGGCTTTGGCGAGCAGATGCGCCAGATCAGCCTGAAATTCGTGCCGACCGCCATCCTCTCGCGCCAGGTCGCGGTGATCCGCGACAAAACGCTGATCATCAACCTGCCGGGGCAACCGAAGTCGATTCAGGAAACTCTCGAAGGCCTGCGCGACAGCAACGGCGCCTCGGTCATGGCCGGCATTTTTGCGGCTGTGCCCTATTGCATCGACCTGATCGGCGGACCGTATCTGGAAACCCGCGACGAAGTCTGCAAGGCATTCCGTCCCAAATCGGCGATCCGGCCTATTTCCCCACCAGCTGATTGAGCTTCTCGGCCTCGAAGTGCTCGCTGCGCGCCGCGTCGCCTGGCACGCAACTGGCATCCGTGCGGTTGCCCTGCAAGGCCTCGATCGCGCCCCAGAGCATGGCAATCTGGTGCTCCTGCGAGGCGGCGCTGTCGATCAGGCCGCGCATGGCCTGGCTCAGCGGGTCGTCGTTCTGCGTCACGCCATAGGCCGAGAAACCCATTTTTGATGCCGCCTCCTCGCGCTTGACGTCGAGCTCGGCCTGGATGATGCGCGCCGGGTTGCCGACCGCCGTGGCGCCCGCCGGCACCGGCTTGGTGACGACGGCGTTGGATCCGATCTTGGCGTCGTCCCCTACCGTGAAGCCGCCCAGCACCTGCGCGCCCGCCCCCGCGACCACATTGCGCCCGAGCGTCGGATGGCGCTTGGCGCCCTTGTACAAGGCGGTGCCGCCGAGCGTGACGCCCTGGTAGATGGTGCAGCCGTCGCCGATCTCGGCGGTCTCGCCCACCACCACGCCCATCGCATGGTCGAAGAAAACGCGCTCGCCGATGCGCGCGCCGGGGTGGATCTCGATGCCGGTCAGGAAGCGCGCAATGTGCGAAATGAAACGCCCCAGCCACTTGAAGCCGTGCTCCCAGCACCAGTGCGCGGGCCGGTACAGCAGCAGGGCATGCAGGCCCGGATAGCAGGTCAGCACTTCCCAGCGGCTGCGCGCCGCCGGATCGCGTTCAAAGATGCACTGGATGTCGGAACGGAGTCGGGAAAACATCACCGAAGTCTAGCCTCATGCGGCCACTAGGGTTTTGCGCGCTGGTCCATCATCTTGGCGATGCCGCGCAGGATGTGGATTTCCTCTTGCGTCAGCGCGGCGCGGTTGAACAGCTGGTTGAGCCGGGGCATCAGTTTCTTGGGGGCGAGCGGGTCCAGAAAGCCGATGCCGACCAGGGCGCGCTCCCAATGCGCGAGCATGCCCGCGAGTTCGCTGGCATCGGCCAGCACCGATGGCGCCGTGGCCTCGTGCACGGCGTAGCCGCCCAGCGCCAGGCGCCACTCGTAGGCGATGACCTGCAGGGCCGCGGCCAGGTTGAGCGAACCGAACTGCGGGTTGCTCGGAATGCTCAGCGCCACATGGCAGCGGTAGACGTCCTCGTTGCGCATGCCGAAACGCTCCGAGCCGAACAGAAAGGCCACCCCCTGCTGCGCCGTGCCGTCGGCGGTCTGCTGTGCGCCGCCGGCCAGCCCGGTGAAATGCTCGCGCGGCGTCACCGTGGGCGGGCCGAAGTCGCGCGGCGTCATCGCGGTGGCGCACAGGTGCGTCATGCCGTCAAGCGCCTCGTCGAGCGTGGCGACGATGCGCGCGTTCTCCAGCACGTCGAGCGCGCCGCTGGCGCGCTGGATCGTCTCCTCGCGCCGCAGCACATTGGCCCAGCGCGGCACCACCAGCACCAGATCGTCGAAACCCATGGTCTTCATGGCCCGGGCCGCAGCCCCGACATTGCCGGCATGGCTGGTGTTGATCAGGACAAATCGGGTGTGCATCGGTGGGGAAAATGAAAATTCGGCGTGCCGGTTAAAATCACGCTATTGTCGCTGGCCCAACGGGCTGTCATTGCGGACCTGATCCGCAATTCAAATCAGTCGAGGACAGGGCCAAGGGCCTGTCCCGAAAATTTATTCAAAAGAGTAGCCATGTCCCCGAATCTGCATCCCATGATCAACGTGGCCGTCAAGGCGGCCCGGGCCGCTGGCGCCATCATCAACCGCGCCGCGCTCGACGTCGAGTCGGTGCGCATCTCGCAAAAGCTGGTCAACGACTTCGTCACCGACGTCGATCATGCGTCCGAGCAGATCATCATCGAAACCCTGCTCACGGCCTACCCCGGTCACGGCATCTGGGCCGAGGAATCGGGCCAGGAACACGGCGCCAAGGACTCGGAATTCGTCTGGATCATCGACCCGCTCGACGGCACGACCAACTTCATCCACGGTCTGCCGGTGTACTGCGTCAGCATCGCGCTGGCGGTCAAAGGCAAGGTCGAGCAAGCCGTCATCTACGACCCGAGCCGCAACGACCTCTTCACCGCCACCAAGGGGCGCGGCGCCTACCTGAACGACCGCCGCCTGCGCGTCTCCAAGCGCACGCGCATGCAGGAGTGCCTGATCTCGACAGGCTTCCCGTTCCGCCCGACCGACGACTTCAACACCTACCTGCGCATGATGGGCGACGTGATGCAGCGCACCGCAGGGCTGCGCCGCCCGGGCGCCGCCGCGCTGGATCTGGCCTATGTCGCGGCCGGCTACACCGACGGCTTCTTCGAGCTCGGCCTGAAACCCTGGGACGTGGCGGCCGGCTCGCTGCTGGTGACCGAGGCCGGCGGCCTGGTCGGCAATCTGACGGGCGAGCCCGATTTTCTGGACCAGGCCGAGTGCCTGGCCGGCAATCCTCGCATCTACGGCCAACTGGTCGGCATCCTGGGCCGCTACAGCAAGTTCGCCAGCGCCGGCGAAAAAGCCGCCGCGCGCCAGGCCACCGCCGAGCTGGCCGACGGCCACACGGCCATGACGCTCACGCACAAGCCGGTGTGAACGCGCGGCGCAGCGCAGCGCCATGCAGCGACCAAACGTCTACCCGGCGCGCCCCTGCGCCAGCACGCGCTCGGCGAGCCGCACCACAGGCGCATCGACCATGCAGCCATCGAGTGTGAAGACGCCACCACCGGCGGCCTCGAACGCCGCCAGCACGCGCCGCGCCCAATCGAGCTCCACCGCGTTCGGCGCAAAAGCCTGGTTTACAAGCGCCACCTGCTCCGGATGAATGCACAGCTTGGCGCCGAAGCCGGCGCGCCGGCTGCGCGCGGCATCAAGCTGCAGTTGCGCACTGTCCATCGTCGCCAGCGTCACGCCATCGACCGCCGCCGCAAGACCGGCACGCCGCGTCGCCAGCACGATGGCCAGGCGCACCGGTATCAGTTCGGCCTCATCGCTGGCGCAGGCCAGACCCAGATCGGCCTGAAAGTCCAGGTGACCGAACACCAGCCGCAGCACCTGGGGAGCGGCTGCCAGCGCATCGACCTGATCGAGACCGGCAACGGTTTCAATCAGCGGCAGCAGCGCACAACGTGATCCGGCCGCTGCCGCCACGCGGCGCAGCGCAGCCACCGATTCCGCCTTCGGCAACATGACACCGGCCAGGCCCTGAACGGCGAGCACCTGCAAAAGCTGCAGGTCGTCGTCTTCCCACGCGGTACCGCTGGCATTCATGCGCACCACAAGACGCGCACGATCCGTCGCGCTGATTTGCGCGAACCCGTCCCGCAACTGCGCGCGCGCCTGCGCCTTGTCCGCTGGCGCAACCGCATCTTCGAGATCGATGATGACGGCGTCAGCGCCACAGCCCAGTGCCTTGGCGAAGCGCTCGGGGCGATTGGCCGGCACAAACAGCAAGGAACGCGCGGTTGCCAGCGCACCGGACGACGCAGCGGTGACGGAATTCGATCGGTGAGTCATGCCCTGCCCTCCAACAAATGACCAACACGCGGCCACTGCGCCACCTGCCACAGGGCTTCCAGCGCCGTCTGCATCTCGGCGGCCGTCGCACCGCCGCTGAAGGCGGCCAGGCGCAGCGCCTTGGCGCTGATCTCGTCGCGGCTCAGCGTGTTGCCGGGGTCGCCCTTGGGTTCATCGACACGCCCGTGCAGCACACGGCCATCGGTCGTGCTCAGCGTCACCTTGCCGATCCAGCGCCGCGGATAGGCCGCGTCGACCTCGGCGTCGAGCACCATCTCGACCCGATCGCGCAACGCCTGCGTTTCCTGATCGAGAAAATGCTGCTCGAACTCGGCCAGTCCGGCATGCCCGAAACGCGCCGCCAGCGCCGCCGTCGTGCCCATGGAGAACTTGCTCTGATGCACCGTGCTCGGTTTGCGCACGGGACCGAGCACATCGAGCGCGCCCTGGTGCACGTGCGTGACGACGTGCGCGACATCGGCCGGCTTGAGATCGTTGGCCTGCATCACCTGCAGCAGCGCATCGGCCGCCGGATGCGTATGGCGGCAGCAGGCGTGGTACTTGAACGAGGTTTCGGCCGTGGCCCAGCGCGTTCCCAGGCCATCGGTCAGCTTCGCCGGATCGGCGTCGCTCGACATGCCCGCTGCCATGCCCTGCGGACCTTCAAGGATCTGCGCCGCACCCGTGAAACCATCCTTGGCCAGCCAGGCCGCCATCAAACCGGCGCCCGCCGCGTGCGCGGTATGCAACTGTTTGCTGTCGGCCGCCGTACGCAGGAACTCCCACAGACCAGCCGACTGCGTGCCGGCAGAGCCGAACGCGTGCTGCATCTGCTGCGCGTCGAGGCCAAGCAGATGCCCTGCCGCGGCCGCGGCCGCCAGCGTGCCCGCGGTGCCGGTGGTGTGGAACACCTTGTAGTGCGAGCGCCCGAGGAACTCGCCGACGCGGATCCCGACCTCGTAGCCCGCAACCGCTGCCGTCAGCAGTTGCGCACCGCTGGAACCGAGCGCCTGCGCCACGGCCAGCGCCGCCGGAAACACCACGGTGGCCGGGTGAAACACCGAGCCGTTGTGCACATCGTCCTGCTCGGCCATGTGCGAGGCCGCCGCATTGGCCATCGCCGCCAGATACGGGCTGCTCGATGCGCGCCTGAGGATCACTTCCGACAGCCCGGTCGGCGGGCCCATCGCCAGCGCAAAGCGCGTGATGCTCTCGACCGGCCGCGCGCCATGGCCGGCCACGGCCGAGCCGAACCAGTCCACCAGCAGGTCCTCGGTCTTGCGGATCACCGGCATCGGGATATCGGCATATCGCAGGCCACAAGCAAAGGTGGCGAGCTCAGCGCTGGGGGAATTCATCGCAAATCTCTTTCACATCAGGGAATCAAATGGCACCCGCCGCACGCAGGCCCGCAATGGCAGCAGCATCATGCCCGAGTTCGCGCAAGATTGCTTCGGTGTGCTCACCCACCGCCGGCACGGAGTCCATGCGATACGCAAACGCGTTGCTGCGCCCGGGCGGCAGCAATGCGGGAATGTCGCCGGCCGGCGAGCCCACGGCCTGCCAGCGCTGACGCGCATGCAACTGCGGATGCTCCCAGACGCCGGCCATGTCGTTCATGCGCGCATTGGCGATCTGCGCCTGGTCCAGACGCGCGAGCACCTGTGCCGTGCTGAGCCCGGCGAACGCATCGAGGATGATGGCCTTGAGCGCGTCGCGGTTCTCGTTGCGCCGCGCATTGCGGTCGAAACGCGCATCGATGGCCAGCGTGGCCTGCTGCATCACGACTTCGCAAAACTGTTTCCATTCGCGCTCGTTCTGCAGACCGAGCATCACCGTGCCGCCGTCGCCGGCCTGGAAAGGACCATACGGGTAGATGCTGGCGTGGGCCGCGCCGCTGCGCGGCGGTGGCGGCGCGCCGTCGAAGGCGTAATACATCGGATAACCCATCCACTCGGTCAGCGACTCCAGCATCGAGACATCGATGTGCGATCCGCTGCCGGTCCGGCCGCGCAACAACAGGGCCGACAGGATGCTGTTGCAGGCGTACATGGCGGCGGCGATGTCCGCCACCGAATTGCCGGCCTTGCTCGGCGCATCCGGCGTGCCGGTGACCGACAGGAAACCGGCCTCGCTCTGGATCAGCAGGTCATAGGCCTTCTTGTCGCGGTACGGACCATCCTCGCCGTAGCCCGAAATGTCGCAGACGATCAGGCGTGGATGCTCTGCGCTGACCACCTCGAAGCCCAAGCCCATGCGCGCCGCCGCCCCCGGCGCCAGGTTCTGCACCAGCACGTCGGCCTTGCCGATCAATTGCCGCAACACTGCCAGCGCCGCCGGCTGCTTGAGGTCCAGCGTCAGGCTCTCCTTGGAGCGGTTGGTCCAGACAAAATGCGAAGCCAGTCCTTTGACCCGCGTGTCATAGGCCCGCGCAAAGTCGCCGACACCGGGTCGCTCGACCTTGATCACGCGCGCGCCGAGGTCGGCAAGCTGGCGGGTGCAGAACGGGGCGGCGATCGCGTGTTCCAACGAGACGACGGTGATGCCGTCGAGGGGTCTTTGATTCATTTCAATTCGCTTTTCTTGATGTCTTGCTTGTACGCCACCAGGCCGGGTCTCGGCCCGGCGGCCGACGTCAGGGCCGCTGCGCGGTTCCTTACGCTGCTCGCGTCAGATGGGGTCTGGCTAGACTCGCTTCGCTCGGACAACGCCAGCCCTGATCCACCTGCCGCTGCGCTGCTCAGCCCTGCCTCAACGGCGGGGAAGTCAAACATCCGAAACCTCCCAACAGCCCAAAAATCCGAAAACCCCTGCGGCGCTCGCGCT
>CAIKMZ010000117.1 GCA_903828665.1 uncultured beta proteobacterium | reverse complement strand
CTCGTCGAGCGGTTCGCCGGCGAGGAACAGCGCGCGCAGGCTGGACAGGTCGTACTTGGTGAGCAGCGCCGGGTCCTGTTTTTTGAGCACGCGCACTGCCGTCGGCGCGCTGAACATCACGGTCACCTTGTACTTCTCGACCAGGCTCCACCAGATGCCGCCGTCGGGGCGCGTCGGCAAACCCTCGTACATGATGGTGGCCATGCCGGCGATCAGCGGCCCGTAGATGATGTAGCTGTGGCCCACGACCCAGCCGATGTCGCTGGTGGAGAAATAGGTCTCGCCGGCATTGCCGCAGTAGATGTGCTTCATGCTGGCGGCCAGCGCCACGGCATAGCCGCCGGTGTCGCGCTGCACGCCCTTGGGCTTGCCGGTAGTGCCGCTGGTGTAGAGCGTGTAGCTGATGTGCGTGGCTTCGACCCACTCGCAGTCAACCACCGTGTCGAGGTGCTTCTGGCGCAGGCGGGCCCACAGGTGGTCGCGCCCCGCGACTAGGTCCATGGCGACCAGCTTGCGGTCCACCAGCAGCACGGCGGCCGGCTTGTGGCTGGACAGGCGGATCGCCTCGTCGAGCAGCGGCTTGTAGGCCACGGCCTTGCCGCCGCGCGAACCGGCGTCGGCGCTGATCACCAACACGGGTGATGCATCCTCGATGCGCGAGGCCAGCGAACCCGAAGCAAAGCCGCCGAACACCACAGAATGGATGGCGCCGATGCGCGTGCAGGCCAGCATGGCAAAGGCGGCCTCGGCGATCATCGGCATGTAGATCAGCACGCGGTCGCCCTTCTTGACACCCAGGTCCTTGAGCACCGCCGCCATGCGCTGCACTTCGGCGTGCAGTTCGCGGAAGGAATAGACGACCTCCTGATTGGTCTCGGTCGAGACAAAAATCAGCGCGGCCTGCTCGGCGCGGTCCTTCAAGTGGCGGTCGATCGCGTTGTGGCAGAGGTTGGTCGTGCCGCCGACGAACCACTTGGCGAACGGCGGATTGCTGTAGTCGCAGATCTGCTGCGGCGGGGTCTTCCAGTCGATCAGTTGCGCCTGTTCGGCCCAGAAGGCGTCGCGGTCGGTCAGGGAGCGGCGATGAAAGTCGGCATAGCTTGTCATTGTTGTCTCCAGTCGGGTCAGAAAACTGAATTCATAATTATGGCCAGTCAACTTGCTGCAAGCTGACTCCTGGCGCCCGATGTTACAGTCCTAGCAAGACGACGCAGATCGGATAGCAGGGGGACATGTTCCATAAGGCTTTTGATGCTTCGTCATGCGTTTCAGAGGAACTCCCTCAAAACCCGGGTCACTGTCCTCACGCTGGTAATCTTCCTGGTCAGCATCTGGTCGATGGCCTTCTATACCAGCGTCATGCTGCGCCGGGATATGCGGCGTCTGCTGGGCGAGCAGCAGTACTCGACCGCGTCGATGGTGGCCGGCGAGATCGATCAGGAACTGCAGGAACGGGTGCAGGCCTTGCACGAAATCGCCAACGAGGTTAGCCCTGCCCTGCTCGGCAATCCCTCCGCCTTGCAGGCATCACTGGAACGACACCCGGTGTTCCAGAGGCTGTTCAATGCCGGCGCGTTCTTCACCGACGTTGATGGCGTTGCCATTGCGTCCGTTCCCATCACCGCGCAGCGGATCGGCATCAATTTTCTGGACCGGGATTACATCGAGGCCGCGCTGAAGGACGGAAAGACCTCGATCGGACAGCCGATCGTCGGACGGGCCTCGCGCGAGCCGGTCCTGTGCATCGCCATGCCGATTCAGGACGACCACGGCAAGGTGATCGGCGCCCTGGCGGGGGTGATCAACCTGGCGCAAGCCAACTTCCTCGACCGGGTTTCCGAGAATCGCTACGGCAAGACCGGCAACTACCTGCTGATCGACCGGCAGCACCGACTGATCGTCACCGCATCCGACAAGTCTCGCATCATGGAAGCGTTGCCGGCGCCGGGCGTCAGTTCGACGCTGGACCGCTTCATCCAGGGCTACGAGGGAACGGATATCTATGTCAACCCCCAGGGCGTTGAAGTGCTGTCGGCCACCAAAGGCGTTGCCTCGGCAAACTGGCACGTCGCCGTCGCGCTGCCCACACGCGATGCCTTCGCGCCGGTCAACGAATTGCTGAGCCGCACCTTGCTGGCGGCCATCGTGCTGACGCTGCTGGCGGCCTGCCTGATCTGGTGGATGCTGCGCCACCAGTTGGCGCCACTGCAGGCGACGGTCAAGGCATTGTCCGATTTGACCGACGAAACGCGACCCATGCAGCCGCTGACCGTTGTGCGCAAGGATGAAATCGGTCAGCTGATCAATGCTTTCAACCGCCTGCTGGCGGATCTGGCGCAACGCCAGCAAGGACTGAAAGATAGCGAGGAGCGTTACCACACGGCGTTCCTGACCAGTCCCGATGCGGTCAATCTCACCCGCCTCGACGACGGGCTTTATATGGATGTCAACGAGGGCTTCGCCAACCTGACCGGCTGGACCCGCGAAGAAGTGATCGGCAAGACATCGCAGGAAATCAACGTCTGGCACGACCTGAAGGACCGCCAGCGCCTGATTGATGCGCTGAAGCGCAACGGTTTCTGCAAGGACCTCCGGGTCGAATTCGTTACTAGGCAGGGCGCGGTGGTGACTGGCCTCATGTCGGCACATGTGATGGCGCTCGACGGCATGCGGTGCATCCTGTCGGTCACCCGGGACATCACGGCACGGGAAATGGCCGAGCACCGGCTGCAGGAGAGCGAAAGCCGCTACCGGCGCATGGTGGAGAACTCGCCCGACATCGTCTATGCGTTTTCCATACGCAGAGGCGGCCTCTACTACTCGCCAAAGGTTCTCGAAGTCCTGGGCTACAGCGCCGAACACCTGAGCGCCAATCCATTTTTGTGGTCCGAATCGATCCACCCGGACGATCGCGCCGTGGTCGCAACCGCCATCGAAGACTTCCGCTCCGGCACACCGTTCCGGATCGAGTACCGGCTGAAGAATTCACGCGGTGCCTGGCTCTGGCTGTTTGACCGCTCGATCGGTTCGCGCCAGCAGGACAACGACCTCATCGTCGAGGGCCTGGCGATGGACATCACCTATCGCAAGGTGGCGGAAGAGAGGATCCAGAGCCTGGCGTTCTCGGACCCGCTGACCGGCCTTGCCAACCGCCGCCTGTTGCTCGACCGCCTGCAACAGGCCCTGGTCGCCGGCATCCGGCATCGGCGTCATGGCGCCCTGTTGCTGATCGACCTGGACAATTTCAAGACGCTCAACGACACCCTCGGACACCACCAGGGTGACCTGCTGCTGCTGCAGGTCGGCAAGCGCCTGCTGCGCTGCGTTCAGGAAGGCGACACCGTGGCGCGCCTGGGCGGCGACGAATTCGTCGTGATGCTCGAAGACCTGGGCGATAACCGGCTCGAAGCGGCCACGCAGGCGGAAATCGTGGCGGAGAGAATTTCAACGTCCCTGAACCAGATCTACCAGCTCAAGGGCTTCAGCCGCTACAGCACGCCGAGCATCGGCATCACCCTGTTCGGCGACGAATCCCGCGCCATGGACGACGTGCTCAAACGCGCCGATCTGGCCATGTACCAGGCCAAGGCCGCCGGGCGCAACACGATGCGCTTCTTTGACCCGCAGATGCAGGCGGTGGTGACGGCGCGCGCGGCGCTGGAGGCCGGTCTGCAGGAAGCCATCCGGTTGAACCAGTTCCTGCTGTACTACCAGCCGCAAGTGACGCACGACCACCGGGTCACCGGGGTCGAGGCGCTGGTGCGCTGGCAGGATCCGCAGCGCGGCATGATGAAGCCCGGCGAGTTCATCCCGCTGTCAGAAGAAACCGGCTTCATCCTGCCGCTGGGACGCTGGGTGCTGGAAACCGCCTGCGCGCAACTGGCGGCTTGGGCGGATCAACCGGCGCTTGCGGAGCTGAGCCTGGCGGTCAACGTCAGCGCGCGCCAGTTCCACCAGGCCGACTTTGTCGATCAGGTCCTGAGCATACTGGCGCACACCGGCGCGCGGGCCGATCGGCTCAAGCTGGAACTGACCGAAACCGTGCTGATCACCAATGTGGAAGACGTGATTGCCAAGATGAATGCGCTCAAGGCGCAGGGTGTCGGCTTCTCGCTGGACGACTTCGGCACCGGCTATTCGTCGCTGTCCTACCTCAAGCGCCTGCCGCTGGACCAGCTCAAGATCGACCAGGGCTTTGTGCACGACATCCTGATCGACCCGGACGATGCAGCCATCGCGCGGATGGTCATCGCGCTGGGCAGCAGCATGGGCCTGAAGGTGGTGGCCGAAGGCGTGGAAACCGAGGCGCAGCGCGACTTTCTTGCGGGCCTGGGCTGCCAGCACTACCAGGGCTATCTGTTCAGCCCGCCGCTGCCCTTGCAGGAGATCGAGGCGTTTGTGAAACGAACGTGATTTGCATCGCCACGGACCGACCCGCCGCAGCACATCAAGCGTGCTGCAAGGACGCCTCGAACTCGCTGATCGACAAGGGCCGGCCAAACAGATAGCCCTGATAAGCCTTTCAGCCCAGGGCGGCCAGGCAATCGCGCTGCGCCGCTGTCTCGACGCCTTCAGCAATCACCGACAGCCCCACGCTGTCCGCAAGCGCCACGACCATCCTGGCAATCGCCGCGTCATTCGGATCGACCAAGATATCGCTCACAAAGCTCTGATCGATCTTGAGTTGGTCCAGCGGCAGGCGCTTGAGGACTAACAGCGTTGAATAGCCGGTGCCGAAGTCGTCCAGCGCGAAACCGACACCCTGCGCCTTGAGCGCATTCATCTTGGCAATCACGTCTTCCACATTGGTGACCAGCAGGCTCTCGGTTAGTTCGAGCTTCAGCCGGTTCGGGTTGGCGCCGGTGCGCCGCAGTATGTCCATGACCTGCGCCGCGAAATCGCTTTGATGAAATTGCCGCGCGCTGACATTCACCGCGATCGTCCATTGCGCCATGTCGGGCCGGCCGGCCCACAGCGTCAACTGCGCGCACGCCGTTTCAAGCACCCAGTGGCCCAACTGCAGGATCAATCCGGTAGCCTCGGCCAAGGTGATGAACTCACCGGGCAGAACCGTGCCGCGCATAGGATCGTTCCAGCGCACCAGTGCCTCGGCCCCGATGATGCGGCCCGCGTCGGTGACCTGCACCTGGTATTGCAGGAAGAACTGGTTCTTGACCAGCGCTTCATGCAGGGCGGCTTCCAGCGCGGCGCGATGGCGCACCACGGACTGCATCTGCGGGTCGAAGAAGCGAAGCGTGTTGCGCCCGGCCGCCTTCGCCTGGTACATGGCCAGCTCAGCCTGCATCAGGGGATCGGTCGTGCTGTCCCGGTGCGCGCCAAACAGCGTGATGCCGATGCTGGCGGTACCGTAATGTTCGGCGTGGTCGAAAACATAGGGCTGGTTGAGCGCCACGAGGATCTTTTCGCAGACCGCCTCGGCCTGCGTCGCGGCATCCTGCAAGTCGCTGCTCAGGTCCTCCAGCACCAGGACAAACTCGTCACTACCAAGGCGGGCTACGGTATCGCCCTCGCGGATGCACTGGCTCAGCCGCATGGCGACCTGCTTGAGCAGCAGGTCGCCGCGTTCGTGACCCAGCGTTTCGTTGAAGGTCTTGAAGTCATCGAGGTCGACGAACGCGAGCGCGCCCTGGCGCCGGTGCCGCACACCCGCCGACAGCGCCTGCTTGAGCCGGTCCATCAAGAGCCGACGGTTCGGCAGCCCCGTGACGGAATCTGAAAACGCCAGTTGCTGCACCTGTTCCTGCGCCGCCTTGCGATCGGTGATGTCGTGAATCGCTATCTGGATCGCCGCAGCCCCGCCGAAGACAATCCGGGCACTCTGCACTTCGGCGCTGATGACCGTTCCATCGAGCCGGAGCAGCTTCTGCTCGCTCAGCGGCAAGGTGCCGGCGTGATCGTTGTGAATCGCCAACCGCGCCTGCACAATCGCGAGCGAGTCCGGATGCACCAGACTCACGACCGGCCTGCCCAGCAATTCGTTCAATGTCCTGGCGCCGAACAACCTGATCGCCGCCGGGTTGGCATACATGACAGTGATGCCGTCATGAACCGCCAGCGGCTCCGGTGTCCAGTCGATCAGGGTTCGGTAGCGCTCCTCGCTGTCGCGCCGCTTTGCGAGCGCTTTTTCCAGCCCTTTAAGCAGCATGACGCTGGAGATCGTGATCATCGAACTGACCAGCGTGAAATTGACCGTGATGACAAACCACTTGAACAGCGGCTGCCCTTCGAACCCCGGGATCTGGAGGTTTGCACCAATCAGATAGCCGGCCAAGGGCAACGTGACGGCGTTCAACAAGAGCGCAGCCAGCGCGGGGCCCAAGTCGAGCAGGAGCGCTGCCATCACCGGGAATGCCATCAAATAGTCCTGGCTCACAGTCCCGATGGTGAGCAGAAGCGAGAGGCCCAGCAGGTAGAGCAGAATGCAAAAATTCCAGGCACGCACGCGATAAGGCAGCGTGCGCCGCAACCAGATCGTCACGCCCCAGAGCAGAGCGACGCCATCGATCAGCGCGACGGACCAGAGCCCCTCCGACAGCGCTAGCGCAATACTGGGCACCGCAGCGACAGTACCCAAGACCACTGTGACGGCGAGGATCAGCGAAAGAATGCGAGCACGCCAGGACTGAAAATCTTCAAGATCAACGTGAGGAGTCAGCAGCGCGCGGAGATAGGTGGGCAACACGATGGTGGTGAGCGGTCTGTCAGACATGTCCGAAACAACCAGCGGCACCGGGTCAACGGACATGGCAAACGATCCGACTATAACTGCACCATCGAACGGGCCCTGGTCTTGACCTGCTGCGAAGGGTGAATCGGTGCAATGGCGCACAGACCACGCAGCCCGCCGAGGCGCAGGCTACGCGCATACCGGTCAGACACTGCACAGCACGAGGCACAATCCAGACATGAAATTGAACCGCACCTACGCACTCTGGGCCCTCGGTCTGGGCTTGTGCGCTGCCGGCATCTTCGCCTATAGCCAGCGCGGCCAAGCCGTCGAGGTGGCGCTGGTCACCCAGGGCGAGATGCTGCAGTCGGTCGTGACCAGCGGGCGCATCGTCGACCTGGCGCGCACCGAAGTGGCCAGCCAGAACACGGCGCGCATCGAGAGCATCGCCGTGCGCGAGGGCGACCGCGTGCAGGCCGGCCAGATCCTGGTGCGCCTGCGCGACGACGAAGCGCGCGCCAGCCTGGTCCAGGCCGAAGCCGCCGTGCTCGAAGCGCGCGCGCGCCTGCGCCAGATCGAAACCGTGCAGGACCCGGTCAGCGTGCAACTGCTCGCGCAGGCCGAAGCGACCAACCTGCAGGCACAACAGGAGCTCACGCGTGCGCAGGATTTGCTGCGCCAGGGCTTTGTCTCGCAGTCGCGCCTGGACGACGCGCAGCGCGCGGCCAACAGCGCGCAGGCAGCCATGCAGGCGGCGCGCGTGCAGGCGCAGGGCAACCAGCGCGGCGGCGTCGAACTGGCGATGGCCAAAGCACGGCTCGATCAGGCAGTGGCGTCGCAACACGCGGCTGCGGCCCGGCTCGACCAGTTGAACCTGCGCGCGCCGTCCGCCGCCACCGTGATCAGCCGCAGCAACGACCCCGGCGACACGGCACAGGCCGGCAAATCGATTCTGACGCTGGTCGGCGGCGGCGAGACGCGCATCCAGGCCAGCGTCGACGAGAAGAACCTGAAGTTCATGCAACTCGGGCAGGCGGCCAGCGCCAGCGCCGATGCCTACCCGCAGCAGCAGTTCAAGGCCAGTTTGATCTACATTGCACCGGCGGTCGATCCGCTGCGCGGCACGGTGGACATCAAGCTGCGCGTCAGCCCGGTCGTCGATTACCTGCGGCCCGACATGACAGTATCCGTGGAGATCGTCACCGCGCGATTGCCCGACGCCCTGATGCTGCCGACCGATGCCGTGCGCCGCGACGCCAATGGCGCAAGCTTCGTCTGGGTCAACCGCGACGGGCATGCGCGCCAGATCAGCGTGCAGACCGGCGCGCAGGGCATCGCCAGCACGCAGATCGCCAAGGGACTGGTCAAGGGCGAGCACGTGATCCTGCCGGGGGGCGTGCTCGCGGAAGGCGACCGGGTGCGCGAGCAAAGCACGCGCGCGCCGCTGGGCAATGTGCCCGCGATGCCCGGCTTCACCAGCTGATGGTCGGACGACCGATGCGGCTCCCGTTTGCCTGGATGGTCTGCCTGCGCTACCTGCGCGAAGGTCGCATGCAGACCGTGCTGATCCTGGCCGGCGTCACGGCGGGTGTCGCCGTCATCATTTTCCTGACCACGCTAATCACCCAGTTGCAGGCCTCGATCATCGAGAAAACGCTGGGCAGCCAAGCCCATATCGTGCTCAAGCCCCCGCGCGCCGTTAACCAGACCTTGTTGCCGCCGGGCAGCACGGCAGCGATCGTGCAGCCGCGCGCGCAGCGCCTGCGCTCGATCGACCAGTGGGAGGCCGTGGCGCGACTGGCCGCGCAGACCGGCGGCGTCCAGGCCGTGTCACCCGTCCTCTCGGGCGCCGGCTTTGCGGCACGCGCCGAAGCGAACCAGCCGATTGCCCTGCTCGGGGTCGACCCGGTCGCGCACCAGCGCATCGTGCGCATGGACAAGTACCTGACCAGCGGCAGCTTTGACGTCAGTGGTGCCAACGGCGTGATCGGCATCGAACTGGCCAGGGACCTGGGCGTCGCGGTGGGCGACAAGATCCGCGTCATCACGATGGACGGACGCAACGATCTGCTGACCATCGCCGGAATCTTCGACATCGGCAACCGCGATCTGAACCGGCGCTGGGTCTACACCAGCATCAAGATGGCGCAGTCGCTGCTCGACCTCTCGGGCGGCATCACCGAAATCGATCTGCGCGTGGCCGACCTGTTCCAGGCGGAAACGACCGCGCGCCAGCTGCAGGCGCAGACCGGCCTGCTGGTGGAGAGCTGGATGCAGACCAATGCGCAGTTGCTCACCGCCCTGAAGAGCCAGAGCACCTCGAACAACCTGATCCGTTTGTTCGTCGTGCTGATCGTCGCGGTCGGCATCGCCAGCGTGCTGGTGGTGTCGGTGGTGCAAAAGCAAAAGGAGATCGGCATCCTGCGCGCCATGGGCGCGAGCCCCCGGCGCGTCATGTCGGTGTTCCTGCTGCAGGGCGGCTTTTACGGGCTGCTGGGTTCGGCGCTGGGTTCTGCCCTGTCGCTGGCGCTGCTCAACTTCTTCTCGCGCGTCTCGCGCAATGCCGATGGCACGCTGTTGATCAGCGCCGAGATCGAGCCATCGGTCGTGGCTTGGGCCTGCGCGCTCGCGCTAACCGTGGGCCTGGCGGCAGCAGCGCTGCCGGCGCGCCGCGCCGCGCGGCTCGACCCGGTGCAGGCAATCCGCGCCTGAAGCCGAGCAGCCCATGAGCGCCATCGTCGAACTGCAGGACATCCACAAGAGCTACGGCCTGGGAACAGCCGTGGCCACCGAGGTGCTGCACGGCGTCAACCTTTCAATCGAGAACGGCGAATTCGCCGCGCTCACCGGGCCTTCCGGATCCGGCAAGAGCACGCTGCTCAACATCATCGGCCTGCTCGAAGCGCCGAGCAGCGGGCGCCTGTCCATCGACGGCCAGGACACGGCCGGAATGGATGATGCAACGCGCACCACGTTGCGCGGGCGCTCGATCGGCTTCATCTTCCAGTTTCACCACCTGCTGCCGGGCTTCAGCGCACTGGAGAACGTGATGATGCCCTCCATCATCGACCTTGGCTGGTCGACCGCCCAGGCGCAGGAAACGGCGCTGCAACTGCTGGAGCAGGTCGGACTGAGGGACGCGGCGAACAAGCGGCCGTCGGAGCTCTCGGGCGGCATGCAGCAGCGCGTCGCGATTGCGCGCGCGCTGTCGCTGTCGCCTCGCCTGATCCTGGCCGACGAGCCGACCGGCAATCTCGACACGCACAGCGCCGACGAGATCTTCGAACTGCTGCAGACCATCAACCGCGAACGCCAATCGGCCTGCCTGATCGTCACGCACGACCCGCGCCTGGCGCAGCGTTGCCAGCGCCAGATCCGGATCGTTGACGGACAACTTGTTTAGCACCACCCCCGACTGTCGTCCGCTCACATCGACCCTGTCCTGTGGCAAACTGCGGTGATGAAGACCGAAATCAGTTATGCCACCGCGCAGGATGCCCGCGCCATCGCCGAGCTCCATGTCGCCAGCTGGCGCGCGGGTTACCGCGACCTGCTGCCCGAGCCTTATCTCGCCGCTCTGGACGTGGCCGAACTTGAAGCGCGCTTTCGTCAGGCAACCGAGGACCGCATGCACGATGTGCTGCTGGCCCGGCGCAATGGCGCGCTTCAGGGCTGGCTGCATTGCGGCCCCGCCCGCGACCCCGACGTGCCGACGACCGAGGGTGAAATCATCGCGCTCTACGTGGCGCCCGCAGCATGGTCCAGCGGCGTGGGCCAGAGCCTGTGGCTGCGCGCCAAGGACATTCTGATCCAGCGCGGCTACATGACCTGCATCCTGTGGGTGTTGGCGCCGAACGAACGCGCCATCCGGTTTTATCGCAGCGCCGGATTTGCGCAAACGCCACCCACGTCGCGCCACTTCGAGCTCGGTGGCATGCGCTGTGAGGAAGTGCGCTACTCGCGCCCGATCGACCGCTAAAGGCGACTGCCGCTATTTGATCAGCGTCTGCGCCGCCTTGAAGGCCGGGTGCTCGGCGCTGCGCAGCCATTCGAACACCACCATCTCGGTCGTCAGCAGCTCGGCGCCGGCGCCAGCCAGGCGGTCAAAGGCGGCGTCGCGGTTGCGCTCGGTGCGCGAGCTGCAGGCGTCGGTGACAACCCAGACATCGAACTCGTCCTCCAGCAGATCGAGCGCGGTCTGCAGCAGGCAGACATGGGCTTCGCAGCCGGCGATGACCACCGCGTTGCGCTCAGGCCCGCTGCTGACCGATTTCTGCAGGTGCTTTGGCAGGCTGCGCGCATTGCCTGCGACAGGCGCCGCCGGCGGCCGCAGCCACTCGCCCAGCCCCTCCTCCACGCCGCTGAACTGCATCTTGGCGAGCGTGCGCCGGCACTGGGCCTTGAGCTCGGCCGGGTTCTCGCCGAGCCGGGAAGGGTTCTGTTCCGTGCCCCAGACCGGCACCTCCATCAAACGCGCAGCCTGCACCAGGCGCAGCGCATTGGCCAGCACCAGGTCGCCCTCGAAAATGGCGGGCATCAAACGGGCCTGGTAGTCCACCAGCACGAGTTGGGATTGTTCGACGTCGAGCAACATGGTTTTCTTTCTGATAACGACCTGGCGGGTTGCGCCAGAAGCTATTAAACCGCAGGTTTGCCGGGTCCGGCCGTCTGTTCGGCGAGACACGTATACTGCGGCCCATGCAATCGAACTTGAGAATCACCGCAACGGTGCTGGCCCTGCTGCTGGCCGTCGCTGCGCACGCCAGTCCGGTGCCCGACGAGGCCGACCCGGCGCTGGCCGACAAGAGCCTGCTGGCGCGGATCGATTCGGTGCGCCAGTCGGTCGGCGAAAAGGCATCGGCCCTGGTCTTCACAGCCATGGGCTTTCTCGGCGCGCCTTACCGGCGCGGCGGCAGTTCCGTGGAAAGCGGTTTTGACTGCAGCGGCTTTGTGAAGTCGATGTATGAGCAGACCGTCGGCCTGATACTGCCGCGCAAGGCGTCGCAGCAGGCGGCGGCGACGCAGCGCATCGACCGCGCCGACCTGCAACCCGGCGATCTGGTCTTCTTCAACACCATGCGCCATGCCTTCAGCCATGTCGGCATCTATATCGGCGAAGGCAAGTTCATCCACTCGCCCAAACCCGGCTCTGAAGTGCGGGTCGAGGACATGGGCCTGGCCTACTGGAAGCGCCGTTTCGACGGTGCGCGGCGCGTGCCCGGCGCCGCCGAAGCCGCAACGGCCCAAGCGGCCCGCTTTGCCGCCGAGCCGGCACAACACTGATTGCTGACGACCGGCTTGCCGCGGGCGGCCCCGGCTGGCAGGCAACTCCGGCTAGCGGCCCGACTTGCGCTCCCATAGTTCCTGGCCAATCTTCTTCAACCGCTCAAAATCGATCGGCTTTTCGATTCGGTCGACCCGTTCAGGCAAGCCGCCAAGCGTCTCGATTTCAGCGAGGTTCAAACCGCTGACCACGGCGATGTGCATGTCCCTGTAGCGTTCCAGATTGCAGACCGCGCTGACGAGCTGAACGCCATTGACGGCGGGCATGCGGATGTCGGAGATCAGCAGATCGGGCAGGATTTCACCGAGCATGAGCAGGCCGTCGAGGCCATTGGGCGCGGTATGGAGGGTGACCGGGAAGGCCCAGTTTGCGATCCGCATCTGGTAGAGCCGGACGGTTGCCTGATTGTCTTCCACGACAAGCACCTGCAGCGAATCCTGCCTGGAAGGCTTGGGCAACGACTTGCCGCGCTTCACCGGGCTGCCTTCGCTGCGCCGCTCGCCGCTGACGCCACGCCGCGCGCGCCTGACATCGAGCACATGAAGGCCGGTGATGATCAGCAGAAGACCACTGAACAGGCTCGATGCGTACTGCAAGGTGGCAACGGTCACCATGCCGGTTGCGACGAACAAATAGGGCAGGCCCTGCTGAAGCCACTTGGGCTTCTCCAACTCAAACATGTCTGTACCACCAACAAAACTAGGGTAGGACAAGTATGGGCCGCGCCCGGGTCAAATGAAATATCACATCCGCCATATATTCCGATACCGCATATACGGTAGTAAGGCCGGCGCGGCGCAAACCGGTGATCGAGTAGGGTGAGGGGTTGCCCCCTCAGCCCTCTCACACCACCGTACGTGCGGCTCCGCATACGGCGGTTCAAATGGGACGCTGGAGTTGCTGATGAGTTACCACCAGCGAGACCAGCCCGAGTT
>CAIKMZ010000116.1 GCA_903828665.1 uncultured beta proteobacterium | reverse complement strand
GCGGCGAAGTTCCTCGATGTGCCGCGCTTCGGACGGCAAGACATCGGCAATGTGATCCGGCAGGACCCAGGCGGACATGTGTTGGGAGGGGCTGTTAAAACTGCGATTTTACCGGGCGAAAGACCCGATTTCCTTCACTAGACCAAGCAAATCAGCAGCAGTCCGGCAATCAGGCTGCACATTCCGAAAAAACGCAGCTGCCCGTCGTTCAATTGCAGGATCTGGGAGAACATGCGGCGCCAGCGCCCTGGCGACAGGAACGGAAAAAGGCCCTCGATCATGAGAACCAGCCCCAGGGCCAGCCAAAGCGTGTCGCTGTCCAAGCCTTACTTCCTGGCGGCCTTGGCCGGGGCCGGCGCAGCCGCCGGACTGCCACGAAAGATCTTGAAGAAATCGGACGACGACGGATCCAGCACCATCACGTCGCTCTTCTTGGCAAAGCTCGCCTTGTAGGCATCGAGGCTGCGGTAGAACTGGGCAAACTGCGGGTCGCGGCCAAAGGCTTCGGCATAGGTGCGCGCGGCCTCGGCGTCGCCTTCGCCCTTGGCCTTCTGGGCATCGCGGTAGGCGTTGGCGAGCGCGACTTCGCGCTGCCGGTCGGCGTCGGCGCGGATCTTCTCGCCTTCGGCGGCGCCGGTCGAGCGCAGTTCGTTGGCCACGCGCTTGCGCTCGGCCTCCATGCGCCGGTAAACCGACTCGGTGATGGTGTCGACGTAATCGGCACGCGTGATGCGCACATCGACCACATCCACGCCCCAGGGCTTGTCGCCCTTGACCTTGCTCAGCACCTCGGCCTTGACGTCGGCCATGATCGCTTCACGCTTGGTCGACAACAGCTCGCGCACGGTGCGCTTGTTGACTTCTTCCTGGAAGGCGTTGCGCACCACGCGGTTGAGCTGGTTCGCGCCCTCGGTCTCGCTCAGGCCGACATTGCGGATGTACTGCGACGGCTCGGAGATGCGCCAGCGCACGTACCAGTCGATCACGACACGCTGCTTCTCGGCGGTCAGCATCGGCTCGGTGTCGCTGGTCTCGAGCGTCAGCAGGCGCTTGTCGATGTAGGACACGTTCTGGAACGGCGGCGGCAGCTTGAAGTTCAGCCCCGGCTCGGTGATCACTTCCTTGATCTGACCGAGCGCGTAGACCACGCCGAACTGGCGTTGATCGACCACAAACAGCATCGAGCTGGCCAGCGCCAAGGCCACCAGCAGCGATGAAAAGATAAGACCTAGCCTGTTCATTCTGGGCTCCTAGCGGGTTTCGCGCTCACGGGTGCGGGATGAATCCCGGGCCCGTGCGTCGGGGGACAGGGCGGCGGCAGCCGGCGCGGCAGGTGGGGCTGCAGCCGCAGCGGCGGCAGCAGCGGCAGCGGCGTCACCGCCCGGAGCGCTCATCTGGAGGATCTTGTCGAGCGGCAGATACAGCAGATTGGAGCCCTGCTTCGAATCCACCAGCACCTTGGTCACGTTGCTGTAGATCTGCTGCATGGTGTCGATGTACATGCGGTCGCGCGTGACCTGCGGCGCCTTCTGGTACTCGGCCAGCACCGACTTGAAGCGCTGTGCATCGCCCTGCGCCTGCGACACGATGCGCGACTTGTAGGCCTCGGCTTCGGCCTTCAGCCGCGACGCCGAACCGACCGCGCGCGGCACCACGTCGTTGGCATAGGCCTGGGCTTCGTTCTTGGCGCGTTCGCGCTCCTGCCCGGCCTTGAGCACATCGTCGAACGCGGCCTGCACCTGCTCGGGCGGCCGCACGCCGCCTTGCTGCAGATTGATGCCGACCACTTCGATGCCGACCTTGTAGCGGTCCAGAATGCTCTGCATCAGTGCGCGCACACGCGGTGCGATCTGGTCGCGCTCTTCGGACAGCGCGCTGTCCATGCGCATCTTGCCGACCACTTCGCGCACCGCGGTTTCGGCCGCCTGCACCACGGCGTCGGCCGGGTTCTTGCTCTCGAACAGGAAAGCGCGCGCATCGCTGAGCCGGTACTGCACGGCGAACTTGATCTCGACGATGTTCTCGTCCTCGGTCAGCATCGCGGATTCGCGCAGACCGGTGGCCTTGATGACGGTGTCGCGGCCGACGTCGACCGATCGGATCTGGGTCACGAAAATCAGCTCATGGCGCTGGATCGGATACGGCAGGCGCCACTGGAAACCGGCGCCAACCGAAGTCTTGTACTTGCCGAACTGGGTGATCACGGCCTGCTGGCCTTCCTGCACGATGAAGAAGCCGGTGCCGAGCCAGATCAGGACGACCACGCCCAGGATCAGGGCGATGCCGATGCCGGTGCTCTTCATGTCGGGCTGGAACCCGCCGCCGGAACCGCCACCGGCGCCGCCGCGTCCGCCATTCTTGACGCCGCCGAAGAAGCCGCCGAGCTTGCGGTTGAAATCACGCCACAGTTCGTCGAGATCGGGCGGACCCTGATGCGGACCACGCCGCGGGCCGCGCTCGCCGCCGCCCTGCCCCTCGGGCGCGTCGCCTGGCGGCGGTTCGCTGCGCGCGCGGCCGTCGTCGGCCGGCTTGTCGTCGTTGCGGCCCCAGCGCGGATCATTGAGATTGAACATGCCTCTGATCCGACCCGGGACATCAGCCCAGCGAAAGATGCGTAAATGAAGTTTCATCTCGTCTTCTCGTGTATAAGTTACCCCGATTGTGCCCAATCAGGAGTCGGCCTTGCCAACGGACCCGGAATATTCCCCTTGCGGCAAACCCGGGCTGCCGGCGCTGACAATGGCCGCCAGGCGCGCGCGTAGCAGATCAAGCCCTTCGCCCTGCGCCGCGCTCAGGAAAATGCGCGGCGTCTGCACCCCGGCCAGGTCGTAGCTGTCTTCGAGCTGCAAGGGGCGCGAGCCGGCATCGAGCGCATCGAGCTTGTTGAAGACCAGCACTTGGGGAATATCGGCGGCGCCGATCTCGCGTAGCACGCGCTGCACTTCGGCCATCTGCTCCAGGCAATTCGGGCTGGCGGCATCCACCACGTGCAGCAGCAGGTCGGCGTCGACCGCTTCCTGCAGCGTGGCCTGGAAGGCGTCGATCAGGCCGTGCGGCAGGTCGCGGATGAAGCCCACGGTGTCGGAGAGCGAAACCGAGCGCGCCGCTTCGCCCAGGTAGAGCTGGCGCGTGGTGGTGTCGAGCGTGGCGAACAGCTGGTCGGCCGCATAGGCGCGGGCCTTGACCAGGGCGTTGAAGAGCGTGGTCTTGCCGGCGTTTGTGTAGCCGACCAGCGAGATGTTGAAGGCGTCGCGCCGCTCGCGCTGACGGCGCTGCGTCTGGCGCTGGCGCTTGACCTTGACCAGGCGTTCCTTGATCTTCTTGATGTTGTCGTTGATCATGCGGCGATCAAGCTCGATCTGGGTCTCGCCCGGACCGCCGCGCATGCCGATGCCGCCGCTCTGGCGCTCCAGGTGCGACCAGCGCCGCACCAGGCGCGTGCTCAGGTACTGCAGTCGCGCCAGTTCGACCTGCAGCTTGCCCTCGTGGCTGCGCGCGCGCTGACCGAAGATTTCAAGAATCAGGAGCGTGCGGTCGTTGACCGGAAGCTCAAGGTGGCGCTCCAGATTGCGCTGCTGCGCCGGGCTCAGGCTTTGGTCGAACAGGATCTCGACGGCACCGAGTTGCGCTGCCAGCTGCTTGATTTCGTCGGCCTTGCCGCTGCCCACGAACAGCGCCGCATCGGGCGCCTTGCGCTTGCAGGTAAGCCGCGCCACCGGCGTCAGCCCGGCGGTTTGTGCCAGCAACCCGAGCTCTTCGAGCTTGCCGTCGAAATTGGGTGAACCGAAGTCAACCCCAACCAGGACGGTCGGGGCCGACGGACGATCAGGCGGCTGCAGGTTCGTCACCCTCGCCGCTGGCAAAGTTCACGGCGCGCCCCGGCACGATGGTGGAGATGGCGTGCTTGTAAACCATTTGGGTGACCGTATTGCGCAGCAATACGACGTACTGGTCGAACGATTCGATCTGCCCCTGCAGCTTGATCCCGTTGACGAGATAGATAGAGACCGGTACATGTTCCCGACGCAGGGCGTTGAGAAAAGGGTCCTGGAGCAACTGACCTTTGTTGTTCACGATATTCTCCGTGTTCAAGAAATTGATAAGGGGCTGACGATACCACAGCCGGCGCGCATCGCAGGGCGACGCGGGTAAAGCCGGGATAAAGTTGGCGACCGGCGCGCCATCAGGACGAGGCTTTGTCGGCGTAGGGATTGGCGGAGGTCTTGAACTCGATGCGCATGGGCGTTCCCACAAGGTCGAACTCCTTGCGGAAGCGCCCTTCCAGGAAGCGCTTGTAGGCGTCGCTGACATGCTCGAGCGAATTGCCATGGATGATGATCACCGGCGGGTTCATCCCGCCCTGATGCGCATAGCGCAGCTTGGGCCGGAACATGCCGGCGCGCTTGGGACTCTGGAACTGCACCGCCTCGAGCAGCAGGCGCGTCAGCACCGGCGTCGACATCTTGCAGTTGGCGGCCTTGTAGGCCTGCGCGATCGAGGCCCAGACCGGCCCCAGGCCCTGGCGCTTGGTGGCCGAGATCAGGTGCATGGCTGCAAACTTGAGGAACGGCAGGCGCGTTTCGATCGAGCGCTTGACCAGCTCGCGCTGGTACTCATCAACCGCATCCCACTTGTTGACCGCCAGCACCACGGCACGGCCGTTCTCCAGGATGAAGCCGGCAATGTGGGCGTCCTGATCGGTCACGCCCTGCGTGGCGTCGATCAGCAGCAACACGACATTGGACGACTCGATCGCCTGCAGCGTCTTGACCACCGAGAACTTCTCGATCGCCTCAAACACCTTGCCGCGCCGGCGCAGGCCCGCGGTATCGATGAGCTCGAATTTCTGGCCATTGCGCTCGAACGGAACGGAGATCGCATCGCGCGTCGTGCCCGGCAGATCGAAGGCCACCAGGCGTTCTTCACCGAGCCAGGTGTTGATCAGCGTCGACTTGCCGACATTGGGCCGACCCGCGACCGCGAGCTTGATGACACCCGGCTGGGCCTCTTCCACGGTCTCGTCGGTTTCATCGAGATGCAGCGGCGCCAGCGCCAGCTCCAGCAGCGTGTGGATGCCCTGTCCATGCGCGGCCGACACGGCATGCACCTCGCCCAGGCCGAGCTCGAAGAACTCGACCAATTGCGCGCCGGCGAGCATGCCCTCGGCCTTGTTCGCCGCCAACACGCAGGGCTTGCCCAGGCGCCGAAGGTACTTGGCAATCTCGTGGTCCTGCGCCGAAATGCCTTCGCGCGCATCGACCACGAAGATGACCACATCGGCTTCGGCCACGGCTTGGCGCGTCTGCTTGGCCATCTCCTTAAAGATGCCGCTGGCCGCGTCTGGCTCGAAGCCGCCGGTGTCGATGACGATGAATTCGTGCTTGCCCAGGCGGGCGTTGCCGTAATGGCGGTCGCGCGTGAGCCCGGCGAAATCGGCGACGATGGCGTCGCGCGATTTGGTCAGCCGGTTGAAGAGCGTGGATTTTCCGACATTCGGACGGCCCACCAGGGCCAATACAGGTTTCATTGCGTGATGCCCAACCCTTACTGGGGTTTGAAACCGAAGATGCCGCCGTTGCGGGTGACAACAACCAGCGTGCCGCCGGCCAGCACCGGCGTCGTCGCGACGGCCGAACCATCGGTCGCCATGCGCGTGAGCAGGCTGCCGTCGTCGCGCGAGAGCCAGTGCACCAACCCGCTGCCGTCGCCTACTGCGATCGAGCGGCCGATCAGCAAGGGTGCGGTCAGCTCGCGATAACGCAGGCGCTCGGAATCCCAGGCGCGTTCGCCATCAGCCCGGCGCCAGGCAATGATCTTGCCGTCGCCCTCGGTGCCGAACAGGTATTTCTCATCGACGGCAACACCGACCGAGCCGCTGGCCGGCTTGGTCCAGAGCAGCGTGCCGCGCACCGCGTCGACGCAGCCCACAGCCGATTGAAAGGCGCGCGCGCAAACCACATTGCCGTCGCGTGCCGGGCGTCCCACCAGGTCGACCAGGCGCTCGATGTCGTTGGTGCCGCGCGGCGACGCAATCGGCGCATCCCACTTGACAGCGCCATTGGCCGGATTGAGACCCAGCAGCCGCCCGCCGATGCCCGCGACCACGGTTTCTCCGACCGCAAGCAGGACGCCGGCCTGGCGCAGCACCAGTGCTTCACCGGGGCGTTGCTGGTTCCAGAGCTTGCGCCCCGAGTTGCCGTCAAAGGCGCTGACCGAACGATCGGCGGTCAGCAGAAAGACGCGTCCGCCGGCCACCAGCGGCGCCGTATAGCTCGGCGCCGGCAGCTTTTGCCGCCACAGTTCGCGCCCGGCATCGAGCGTGATCAATTCGTTGTCGCGCGTGACCACGGCCGCCAGCCGGCCGTCGCTGCCGACACCGGCCGCGATGCGACCGAGGTTGGCGCTCTGCCAAAGCGCAGCACCGCTGCGCGCATCGAACGAGCGCAGCACGCCGTCCGCGCTGGCCAGCGTCACGTTGTCGCCGTTGACCTTGACCTCGAGCGGAAAATCAAGCGCGCCCATGCGGGCGGACCAGGCCAGGCGCACACCCAGCAGCGCGGGATTGGGCGCGAGTTCGGTCGGCTTGATCTTGTCCGGTCCGCTGGAGCAGCCAGCACCCACGACGGCAACGACAATCAGCAACGCGGCCGAAACGGCCCTTGTCAGACGGACAGCAGGTTTCACTTTTTACCTTCCGGCGCCGGTGCGTTCCCGCTCACGGGATCAACCCCCAGCGAATTCATTTTGACTTCGACCAGGCGGCGGTATTCGGCGCGCTCATCAAAGGTCTTGTAGGCCTTGGCGTATTCGGCCAGGGCTTCCTTCTTCTTGCCCTGCAGCAGCAGGATGTCACCCTTGCGATCGGCCACCAGGGCCTCGAAGTTGGCGGGGAACGAGCCGCTCAACTGCTTGAGCGCCTCGTCATAAGCCTTGGTGTCCATCAGGATGCCGGCCAGCCGCAGCCGGGCCAGAGCTTGGTAGCCAGGGTCCGAGGCCTTGTCGGCAACCCAGCCCAGCGCCGCCTTGGCCGCGTCCGCATTGCCTGCGCTGTAGTACTGCTTGGCCACCAGCAGGCCGGCCTGCTGCGCATAGGTGGTGGAGCCGAACTTGTCCTTGATGTCGCCAAAGACGCGGTCGATCTTGGCCACATCGGCCGATTTCACGACGCGCTCGACCTCGTCGTACATGGCGGCGGCCTGCTGCGCCTGGCTGCGTTGCCAGTACTGGTAGAAATTCCAGCTGGCGTAGGCGCCGAGCACCGCGATCAGCACCCAGGTGATCATGTTGCCGTACTGCTTCCAGTAGTGCTTGAGCTGATCGAGTTGCTCTTGTTCTTCGAGATCGAGTTGATTTGCCATGAAAGTTCTTTGTTCAGTTGCGGAGCACGCCCGGGCGGCGTGCGGCCGCCGTTTAAGTTCGTGATTGTAGGGTGGACGCCCACAGCGCAACGTCGCCCAGTGATTGGCGCCTCTGCGCCGCGCCGCCTTCGCGCAACGCTTTGACGGTGACGGCATTTTCCGCTAGTTCATCGCCACCGAAGATCAGGGCATAGGCCGCGCCGCTGGCGTCGGCCTTCTTGAACTGCGACTTCATGCTGTCGGCTCCGGCTGACAGGCTGGCGTGCATTTGCACGCTGACGCCGGCACTGCGCAAGGCCTGCATCGCCTGCATGGCACGCGGCAGGGCCGCGGCATCGGGAATCACGGCGTAGGCGTCCGGCGCCGGTGCGGCAGGGATGTCCCCCTGCTGCTGGATCAGCTCGAGCACGCGCTCCAGGCCCATGCCCCAGCCGACTGCCGGCGTCGGCTTGCCGCCGAGCAGCGCGAACAGCCCGTCGTAGCGTCCGCCGCCGCAGAGCGTGCCCTGGGCGCCGAGTTCATCGGTGACGAATTCGAACACGGTGTGGCTGTAGTAGTCCAGGCCGCGCACCAGGCGCGGATTGACGCGCCACTGCACGCCGCAGGCCGACAGCAGGGTCTTGACGGTATCGAAGTGCTGCAGCGATTCATCGCCCAGGTAATCGAGCAGTTGCGGCGCGCCCTGCACCAGCGACTGCATCGCCGGGTTCTTGGTGTCGAGAATGCGCAGCGGGTTCATGTGCAGACGGCGCTGCGAATCGGCATCGAGCAGCTCGCGCTGCTGCTCGAAATAGGCGATCAGGGCGCCGCGATGCGCGCGGCGCTCGGCTGCGACACCCAGGCTGTTGAGCTCGACGCGCACGTTGCGCAGGCCGAAGGCGCCAAACAGCTCGTGCACCAGCAGCATCAGCTCCGCGTCCACCTCGGGCCCGGCAAAACCGAGCGCCTCGGCGCCGAGCTGGTAGAACTGCCGGTAGCGTCCGCGCTGCGGACGCTCGTGGCGGAACATCGGGCCCATGTAGTACAGGCGCTTGCCGCCGTCGTAGGTCAGGTTGTGCTGGATCGCGGCGCGCACCACGCCGGGTGTGTTTTCCGGGCGCAGCGTGAGCGCCTCGCCGTTGAGCTTGTCCTCGAAGGAATACATCTCCTTCTCGACGATGTCGGTGGTCTCGCCGGTGCCGCGCACGAACAGCGCGGTGGGCTCGACGATCGGCGTGCGGATGTTGCGGTAGGCGTAGCGTCCCATCAGGGTGCGCACCTTGTCCTCCAGCCACTCCCAGCGCGCCGAGTCCGGCGGCAGGATATCGTTCATGCCTTTGACGGCTGTCAGCTTCTCCGCCTTGGGGTCAGTTTCTTTTTCAGTCATGAATTCGCTCACGGCGCGGTGGCGGCCGACGGCGCGCCAAAACGGGTTTCAACATAGGTCTCGACAATCTTCTGGAACTCCTGCGCGATGCTGTCCCCGCGCAAGGTCATGCGCTTTTCGCCGTCGATGAAGACCGGTGCCGCCGGCGCCTCGCCGGTGCCGGGCAGGCTGATGCCGATGTCGGCCTGCTTGCTCTCGCCCGGGCCGTTGACGATGCAGCCCATGACGGCCACCTTGAGCGTCTCGACGCCCGGATACTTCTCGCGCCAGACCGGCATCTGCGCGCGCAGGAAGTCCTCGATCTGCTTGGTCAGCTCCTGGAACACGGTGCTGGTGGTGCGGCCGCAACCGGGGCAGGCCGTGACGCTGGGCACGAAGGCGCGCAACTCGAGTGACTGCAGGATCTCGCAGGCGATCAGCACCTCCTGGGTTCTAGATTCACCGGGCTGCGGCGTGAGCGAGACGCGGATCGTGTCGCCAATGCCTTCCTGCAACAGAATGGCGAGCGCCGCGGTCGACGCGACGGCACCCTTGGTCCCCATACCGGCCTCGGTCAGGCCCAGATGTAGCGGGTAGTCGCAACGGCGCGCGAGTTCACGGTAGACAGAAATCAGGTCCTGCACGCCGCTGACCTTGCACGACAGCAGGATCTGGTTGCGGCTCATGCCCATCTCGACGGCGCGCTCGGCGGAGCCGATGGCCGAGGCAATCAGGGCCTCGTACATCACCGGCTTGGCGCCCCAGGGCGTGGCGCGGCGGCTGTTCTCGTCCATCAGGCTGGCGAGCAGTTCTTGGTCCAGGCTGCCCCAGTTGACGCCGATGCGCACCGGCTTGTCCCAGCGCAGCGCGGCCTCGATCATGAGCCCGAACTGCCGGTCGTGCTTGTCGCCCTTGCCGACATTGCCCGGGTTGATGCGGTACTTGGAGAGGGCTTGCGCGCACGCCGGAATATCGGTCAGCAGGCGATGCCCGTTGTAGTGGAAGTCGCCGATCAGCGGCACGTCGACGCCCATGCGATCGAGCTGCTCGCGGATGTAGGGAACGGCCTGCGCCGCCTCCGGCGTGTTGACGGTCAGGCGCACCATCTCGGAGCCGGCCAGCGCCAGTTCCTTGACCTGGATCGCCGTGCCGATGGCATCGGCCGTGTCGGTGTTGGTCATCGACTGCACGCGCACCGGCGCGTCGCCGCCGACCGTGACCAGCCGTTCGCCCCAGACCACGCGCGCCTGGCGCGAGCGCCGCGCGCTGGCCGCGGCGCTTTCAATTTCGATCAACGAACTCACTGTTTCACCTCAAAACGTGCGACCTTGTCCTTGGTCATCGGCGCCAGGTCAAACGGCTTGCCATGCACCTGCACCTCGGTGACATCGGCATGCCCGATCACCACCGCCAGCGGCATGACACCGGAGACGCCGACCGTCTCGCCCCCGGTCAGCATCCGGCGCAACTGCACCACGCCCGAACCGTCCACCACTTCGACCCAGGAAGCGCCGTGCGCCTTGAAAACGAGTGCACCCGTGGTCGCGCCGGAGCCCGCCACCGTGACCGGCGCCGCGCCCTCGGGCCCGCTGGCCAGCGGCGCAGGCAGGCCCGCAGGCGCCTGCTCCGCTGCCGGCGCCGCCGGCAGACTGGCTGGCGCAATCAAAGCCGCCGGCCCGGGCATGACGGCGGCGGCCTCAGTCTTGGCCACCGCGGCAACCGGTGTGCGGTTGGAATAAACGAAGAACGCCCACAGCAGCACGCCCATCAACACCGCGCAGCCGAGCAGCACATACGGCTTGGAAAACTGGTCCCAGAACAGGGAACCCGAGCCGGCCGCGTTGGAGCGAAAGCTGACGTTGATGCCGGCCTCGTCAGTGCGCAATTGCGGCGCTGCCGTTTGCGGCAGCCGCGCCAGGATCGGCAGCGCGTCGATGGCCAGGTTGCGGCAGACACTAGCGGCCAGCGCGCGCGCGAAAACCATATCGGGCAGAAGGTCGAAGCGATCGGCTTCCAGCGCTTCAAGCTTTTTCACCGGAACGCGCAGCGTGACGGCCAGCGCGCCGATGTGCAGGCCGGCGGCCTCGCGCGCCGCGCGCATCATGGCGCCAGCCGACAGCGGCGGTGCCGGCAGGTCCGAGCCGGGAGTCCCCAGCTCACTCATCGAAGACACCCCGCTGGTACGCGTCCGCCTGGCGCGACTGCGGATAGCGCTTGAGCAACTGGGCACCGAGTTGCTGCATCGCCGTGCGATTGTCCAGCCGTCGCTCGACCTTGATGCCGAGCCAGAGCGACTCTTCATTCGCGAGCTCGCTGTTGTTCAGGCGCCGCACATAGAACTGGGCGCCGCTGAATTCGCCGCGCTGGAACATCAGCAGGGCCAGGTTGTAGGCCGTGACCGGATTGCCGGGTTCGAACTCGTGGGACTTGAGCAGGCTTTGCTCGCCCTCCTCGCGCTGGCCGGCACGGACCTGGCACAGGCCCTGCGCACGCCAGGTCTTGGCGCGCTCGCGGTATTGCGGCACCGCCAGGGCCTGCGCAAACAACTGCTGCGCCTGCGGGTACCTGGCCTCCTGGCAATACGACCAGCCCAGGTTGTGCATGACCGTCGCATCCTGCGGCTCGATCGACAGCGCCTTCCTGAAACTCTCCTCGGCAAAACGGAAATCGTTGAGCCGCAGATAGATCAGGCCGCGCAGGTTGTAGGCCGCCGCGTAGTTCGGGTCGGCGCTGATCGACTGCTTGAGCTCGTCCAGCGCGATCGTCGTCTGCCCCTGTTCAAAGTAGCCGGTCGCCAGTTCGAGACGGATGCGTGCGCGCTTGTGCGCATTCGGCTCGTCCGAATCGGTCATGATTTCGGAGCCGTTCCCGCTCTCGCCCTGGCGCGACGCGCAGCCGGAAAGTCCGGCCAGGGCCGAGATCAGCAGGCAGGCGCAGAACAGCCACTGCCTGCAACGCCATGCTGCGGCCGCATTGTTATTCATGTTTCAAGTCTCCTTGTCCATCGAAACCGGCTTGATCGTCCAGGTGCGCTGGCGCGCAATGCGCTCGCCAACACGCGTGCGGTCCTTGACCTCGCCGGCAAGCTGTCCGCAGGCGGCGTCGATATCCTCGCCGCGCGTCTTGCGTATGGTCGTCACGATACCCGCATCCATCAGGACCTTGGCAAACGCCTGCACCTGCTGCGGCGGCGAACAGTGCAGACCCGACTCGGGAAACGGATTGAACGGAATCAGGTTGAACTTGCACCAGACACCGCCGCTGGCATGGCGGCGCACCAGCGCCACCAGTTGCTGCGCGTGCTCGATCTGGTCATTGACGCCATCGAGCATGCAGTACTCGAAGGTGATGAAATCGCGCGGCGCATGCGCCAGATAGCGGTTGCAGGCGTCCATCAGCATGTCGATCGGGTATTTTTTATTCAGCGGCACGAGGTCGTCGCGCAGCGCATCGGTCGGCGCATGCAGCGACACGGCGAGCGCCACCGGGCACTGCTCGGCCAGCAGGTCGATCTTGGGCACGATGCCTGAGGTGGACACGGTGACGCGCCGGCGCGACAGGCCGTAGGCATGGTCGTCGAGCATGACGCGCAGCGCCGGGATCACCTCGGCATAGTTCTGCAGCGGCTCGCCCATGCCCATCATCACCACGTTCGAGATCACGCGCTCATCGCGCTGGAGGTGCTCACGCAGGAAGTGCTCGGCAAACCAGAGCTGGGCGATCATTTCACCGGTCTTGAGGTTGCGGCTGAAGCCCTGATGCCCGGTCGAGCAGAAGCGGCAGCCCATGGCGCAGCCGGCCTGCGAGGAAATGCACAGCGTGCCGCGGTCGTCTTCGGGAATGAACACGGTCTCGACGGCGTCACCGCCGCCGACATCGAACAGCCACTTGATGGTGCCGTCGGACGAGATGTGCTGCGAGATCACCGGCAGCGCCTGCACCTGCGCCACGCCCTTGAGCTTCTCGCGCAAGGACTTGGCGAGGTCGCTCATGTCATCGAAACGGGACGCGCCTTTCTGATGGATCCAGCGAAACAGCTGGACCGCGCGGAAACGCTTCTCGCCGAGCCGCTCGCAAAACTGGGCCAGGCCGTCGAGATCGTAGTCGAGCAGGTTGGCCGTCATCGGATCGACACGGCAAACGGCCGCTCCGGGCACGCTGCGCCAGCCCGGCAGGGCAACGCAGTGCAGCGGAGCGACAAGGCCATGTTTTAGCGCGAGTAAATGTTCATGCCGGGGAAGAAGAACGCGATTTCCACGGCGGCGGTTTCAGCCGCGTCGGAACCGTGCACGGCGTTGGCATCGATGCTATCGGCAAAGCTGGCGCGGATGGTGCCCGGCGCGGCCTTTTTCGGATCGGTCGCACCCATCAGGTCGCGGTTCTTCAGAATGGCGTTCTCGCCCTCGAGCGCCTGCACCATGACCGGGCCGGAAATCATGAACTCGACCAGGTCCTTGAAGAAGGGACGCTCCTTGTGCACGGCGTAGAAAGCCTCGGCTTCACGGCGCGACAGATGCATCATGCGGGCGGCCACGACCTTGAGGCCGGCGGCTTCAAAGCGCGCGTAAATCTGGCCGATCACGTTCTTGGCAACGGCGTCGGGTTTGATGATGGAGAGGGTGCGTTCGATAGTCATAAGATCTTCCTGAGCTTGTTGTGTTGTTTTCGCCGATGGGCAAAGTGCTGGATTTTAGCCTGCTTGGCCGCTTCAGCGGCCTCGTCCGCCACTGCGGCGCTGGCCGCCGCCGGGGCTGCCGCCGCGACGCTGGCCCTGGTCCTGGCGCTGGCGCGTGAAACTGTCAGCGCCGATGTAGCCAAAGGCTGTCTTCATCGGGTCCGGCTGTGCGGCACCGGTCGGCCGGTCAGCGGCGTCGCCGCGGCTCCTGCGGCCCTGCGCGCCATTGCCGGCGCTGTTGCCCTGGCCGCTGCCCTGGCCGCTGCCCTGGCCGCTGCCCTGGCCGCTGCCCTGGCCGCTGCGCGGCGCGTTGCCCGCGCCGCGTGGCCCGGGACCG
>CAIKMZ010000115.1 GCA_903828665.1 uncultured beta proteobacterium | reverse complement strand
GCAAGCGCCAGCCGGACATGCAAGAAGCATGCTCGGCGCGGATCAGACCCGCGCCGCGCGCAGTCGCAGCGAAAACTCCTGCAGCGCGGCAATGCCGCTGGCTTCGGCGTGGTGGCACCAGGCCTGCAGGTCGGCGGCCAGTTGCTCGCGCGTGTGCGAGCGGTTTAACCAGAGCTGGCGCAGTTCCTCGCGCATCAGAACCATCTTGTCGAGCACCGGCGAGGCGGCGCGCGCCAGCACCAGCTGCGAGACAGCGGTGGCGGGCACTTTCTCGCTGTCGCGGTGCAGCCAGCGCTGCGCGGCCTTGAGCACGCTGGCGTCGGCACTGCGCGCCTTCATCGCCTGCAACTCGATCTTGAAAGTGCGGCGCATGTCCTTGGCATAGCTCGCCATGATCTCGTAGCGGTTCGAGATCAGCGCCTCGAGCGTCTTCTCGTCGGCCACCGCGCGCACGTCGCCAAAGGCGAGCTTGGGCGGCGTCTTCTTGACGGTGGCCAGGCGCAGCTTTTGCAACAGGCTGATGTAGACCCAGCCGATGTCGAACTCATAAGGCTTGACCGACAGCTTGGCCGACGTCGGATAGGTGTGGTGGTTGTTGTGCAGTTCCTCGCCGGCGATCAGGATGCCCCAGGGCGAGATGTTGGTGCTGGCGTCGGGTGCCTCGAAGTTGCGGTAACCCCAGTAGTGCGCCGCGCCGTTGATGATGCCCGCGGCCATGACCGGCGTCCAGGCCATCTGCACCGCCCATACCGTCATGCCGGCGGCGCCGAACAGCGCCACGTCGATGATCAGCATGGCCAGCACGCCCCACCAGGAAAGGCGGCTATACAGGTTGCGCTCCAGCCAGTCGCTCGGCGTGCCATGGCCATAGCGCGCCAGGGTCTCTGGCTTGACGGCCTCGGCGCGGTACAACTCGTAGCCCTGCAGCAGAACGGTCTTGATGCCGTACACGTGCGGGCTGTGCGGGTCATCACTTTGCTCGCACTTGGCGTGGTGCTTGCGGTGGATCGAAGCCCATTCCTTGGTCACCTGGCCGGTGGTCAGCCAGAGCCAGAAGCGGAAGAAATGCGATGCGATCGGGTGCAGGTCCAGCGCGCGGTGCGCCTGATGCCGGTGCAGGAAGATCGTCACGCTGACCATGGTGACGTGCGTCATGGCCAGGGTGAACAGGACGATCTGCCACCAGGCCAGGGACAGAAGGCCATGACCCAGCCAGTCGAGCGCGGCGTTGAGCACCAGCGAATCAGATATCAGCATACTTTTCAGATCTCTTCACAACAAAACAAAAATCAGGTCCTCTGCCAGACGGCGGCAAAGAAGCCGTCGGTCTGGTGCTTGTGCGGCCACAGGCGCAGGTAACGCAGGCCGTTCTCGCCGCCGCTGCACAGCGTTGCCGCGCCTTCCACCTTGAGGCCGACCAGAACCTCGCCGACATCGAGCGGCGTGAAGTCCTTGTTGGCTTCGGTGAAGGCCTGCGCCACGGCTTCGTTTTCCTGCACGAGCATGCTGCAGGTGGCGTAGACGAGACGGCCGCCGGGCTTGAGCAGGCGCGCCGCGCTTTGAAGGATGGCCGCCTGGGTCACGGCCATTTCTTCCACCAGCTTGAGGTTTTGCCGCCACTTGAGGTCGGGGTTGCGGCGCAGCGTGCCCAAGCCGGAGCATGGGGCATCGACCAGCACACGGTCGATCTTGCCAGATAAACGCTTGACGCGCTCGTCGCGCTCGTGCGCGATGGCCGCCGGGTGCACGTTGGACAG
>CAIKMZ010000114.1 GCA_903828665.1 uncultured beta proteobacterium | reverse complement strand
AGTGGAGAGCCGACTTCAATCGATCACGCAAATTATGTCTACCAATCAGTCACACACCGGCTGTAGAGCCAATGTCCACAAGGCTTCCAGTCAAAAGTCACAAAATGCTATTCATAACTGGACGCTATGCATAAGGGCACCTCTCGGTCGTTGACCAATGGCAGCTGACGGGTAACTCAGCCGTTCAAAGTTCAACTGCTAGATGCCAACCCTTGGTGAACGGCGGCATCGGCAAACAGCCACTAGCGAGTGGCTTAGTAGTCTTGGTTCATGTAAATGAGGAAGCGTGTCTTCCGCTGAAACCCGGTTTTTGGTACGAATCCAAATCTGACATCGAATGTGGGCAAAAGTTTTTACACTCTATTATTGAACGCCTGCCTCGTTAAGGCCCATTTTTCGGAACTCGATTAAGTTGTTGTGAACTCTATTATTTTGAACCAATTCGACGTCGAGGCCGCGATTGTCGACCTCGACGGCACCATGATCGACACCTTGGGTGACTTCGTCGTTGCGCTCAACCGCATGCTGGCCGACCTGCCGCCGCCGTATCGGGCATTCCAGGTCGATCGCGCAATGGTGTCACTGCTGGTTGGGAGAGGTACCGAAAATCTGCTCAAGAGCGTGCTGCGCCTCGGCGCAGGTGGCGGGACAGACGACCTCGACTCGCTCTACGTCACCGCGTTACACCGCTACGAGCAGCATTACTTGGCCATCAATGGCCAGCACGCCACGGTCTACCCCGGTGTGGTGGCCGGCTTGCAGCAACTCCGGACGCAGGGCCTGAAGCTGGCCTGCCTGACCAACAAGCCGACAGCGTTTGCGCTGCCACTGCTCAAGGCCAAGGGGCTCGATGGCTTCTTTGAACTGGTCTTCGGTGGCGATGCGTTCTCACGCAAGAAACCTGATCCGCTGCCCCTGCAGAAGACCTGCCAGGCGTTGGCAACGGCGCCGCAGCGCACGCTGATGATTGGCGACTCCAGCAACGACGCGCAGGCGGCGCGAGCGGCCGGCTGTCCTGTGTTGCTCGTCACCTATGGCTACAACCACGGAGAGCCGATTCGCGGCGTGGACGCGGACGCCTTTGTCGATTCATTGCAGCAGCTGCTTGTGCCCTGACCCGCTCTGGAAGCCGGTTTTGATACACTGTGCGCATGTTCATTCACCGCATCTGGATCACAGGTTGTAGCGACCGGGGAGCATGGCCCTGGCGGACCCAACACGCCCTGTCGGCTCGCGCCTGACAGCGTTCTCGTTGCCCGTTGAATGAACTGCAGCCGGTCGGGCTGCGTGCTGAACCCGCTACGCGCAGACGGTTCAGCAATGATTGAAAGATGCCATCCCGTGATTTCCGAACTTGAATTCAAGAGCCTCAGTGCCCAAGGCTATAACCGCATTCCGTTGCTGGCAGAAGCCTTCGCCGATCTGGAAACCCCTTTGTCGCTGTATCTGAAGCTGGCGCATTCCACACAGGGCGGCAAGCACAGCTTCCTGCTGGAGTCGGTGGTTGGCGGCGAGCGCTTCGGGCGCTACAGCTTCATCGGCCTGCCGGCGCGCACGCTGGTGCGCGCCATGGGTTTTGGCGCGGACGCCCGCACCGAGGTCGTCACTGACGGGGTCGTGGTGGAGCGCTCCAGCGTCAACCCGCTGGACTTCATCTCGGAGTACCAAAAGCGATTCAAGGTGGCCTTGCGTCCGGGCCTGCCGCGTTTCTGCGGCGGACTGGCCGGTTATTTCGGCTACGACACGGTGCGCTACATTGAGAAGAAACTGCAGACATCCTGCCCGCCCGACACGCTGGGTTGCCCGGACATCCTGCTGCTGCAGTGCGAAGAGCTGGCGGTGATCGACAACCTGTCGGGCAAGCTCTACCTGATCGTCTACGCCGATCCGGCGCAGAGCGAAGCCTATGCCAATGCCAAGAAGCGCCTGCGCGAACTCAAGGAGAAGCTCAAGTACTCGGTAAGCGCGCCGCTGGTCAAGCCGACGCAGAGCTATCCGGCCGAACGCGAGTTCGCCAAGGCCGATTACATCGCGGCGGTCGAGCGCGCCAAAGAGCTGATCGCCGGCGGCGATTTCATGCAGGTGCAGGTCGGCCAGCGCATCAAGAAGCGCTATACCGAGTCGCCGCTGAGTTTGTACCGGGCCCTGCGCGCGCTCAATCCCAGTCCGTACATGTACTACTACGACTTTGGCGACTTCCATGTGGTGGGCGCCTCGCCCGAGATTCTGGTGCGCCAGGAGCAAATCAGCAGCAATGGGCAGACCGAGCAGAAGATCACGATTCGCCCCTTGGCCGGCACGCGTCCGCGCGGCGCCAGCCTGGAACTTGACAAGGCAGCTGAAGTGGAGCTCATCAACGACCCGAAAGAGCGCGCTGAACACGTGATGCTGATCGACCTGGCACGCAACGACATCGGCCGCATTGCCAAGACCGGCAGTGTGAAGGTCACGGAGGCTTTCAGCGTCGAACGCTACAGCCATGTCATGCACATCGTGAGCAATGTCGAGGGCACGTTGAATGAAGGCATGACCAGCATGGACGTGCTGCGGGCCACCTTCCCGGCCGGCACCCTGACTGGCGCGCCCAAGGTACATGCGATGGAACTGATCGACCAGCTCGAGCCCAGCAAGCGCGGTCTTTACGGCGGCGCCTGCGGCTACCTGAGCTACGCCGGCGACATGGACGTGGCGATTGCCATCCGCACCGGCATCGTCAAGGATCAGACCCTGTACGTGCAGGCCGCGGCGGGTGTTGTGGCTGATTCGGTGCCGGAACTGGAGTGGAAAGAAACCGAAGCCAAGGCGCGCGCCCTGTTGCGCGCCAGCGAACTGGTCGAGGAGGGGCTGGAATGAGCGCCGCAAAGATCCGGTTGTTGATGATCGACAACTACGACAGTTTCACCTACAACATCGTGCAGTACCTCGGTGAACTCGGCGCCGAGGTCGAGGTTGTGCGCAATGACGAGATCACGCTCGATCAGATCGATGCGCGGATTCAGGCCGGGCAGCTCGACCGTCTGGTGATTTCACCCGGCCCCTGTTCGCCGGCCGAGGCTGGCATTTCGGTTGAGGCCATCCGGCACTGCGCCGGCAAGCTGCCGATTCTGGGCGTCTGTCTGGGCCATCAGGCGATTGGCGCGGCCTTCGGGGGAAAGATCGTTCGCGCACAGCAGCTGATGCACGGCAAGACCAGTGTCATCAGCACGACGCAGGAGGGTGTCTTCGCCGGTTTGCCGGCGCAGTTCACGGTCAACCGCTACCACTCGCTGGCCATCGAGCGCGCGAGCTGCCCGCCCTGCCTGAAGGTAACCGCCTGGACCGCCGACGGCGAGATCATGGGCGTGCGGCATGCGACGCTGGACATCGAAGGCGTGCAGTTTCACCCCGAAAGCATCCTGACCGAGCACGGCCACGCGATGCTGAAGAACTTTCTTGTTCGTCCCGGTTTATGAGCACCGCCAACACCATGCGGGTCGACCTGCGCAGCGACACGGTGACACAGCCGACACCGGCCATGCGGGCGGCGATGCTGGACGCGCCGCTGGGCGACGACGTGTTTGCGGGCGACCCGAGCGTCAACGCGCTGCAGGAAAAAATTGCGGGCCTGCTGGGTTTCGAGGCGGCGCTGTTCATGCCAACCGGCACACAGAGCAATTTGTGCGCCATCCTGGCCCACTGCCAGCGCGGCGACGAGTACCTTGTCGGCCAATTCGCCCACTGTTACCGCTGGGAAGGCGGCGGTGCGGCGGTGCTGGGCAGTGTGCAGCCGCAACCTTTGAACCATCAGGATGACGGCACGCTGCTGCTGGCCGACATCGAGGCTGCCATCAAGCCCGACGACGCGCACTTTGCACGCACTCGCCTGCTGGCGCTGGAGAATACGCTCGGGGGCAAGCTGCTGCCGTTCGACTATGTGCAGCAGGCGACGCAACTGGCGCGCGCCAAGGGGCTGAGCCGGCATCTGGACGGCGCTCGTCTTTTCAATGCGGCGGTGGCGCAGGCGGCGCAGCAAGGCGGCGAACGTGGCGCTGACATCTTCCTTGAGGCGCGTCGCATCGCCCAATGCTTCGACAGTGTCTCGGTCTGCTTCAGCAAGGGCCTGGGCGCGCCGGTCGGGTCGGCCCTGTGCGGCAGCCGTGCATTTCTGGCGCGCGCGCACCGCATCCGCAAGATGGCCGGCGGCGGCATGCGCCAGTCCGGTCTGCTGGCAGCGGCGGCCTCCTACGCGCTGGACCACCATGTGCTGCGTCTGGCCGGTGACCATGCGCTGGCGCAGCGCCTGGCCCAGCGGCTGCGGGGTCTGAACGGCCTGACCGTCGAGACGCCGCAGAGCAATATCGTGTTTGTCGATCTGGTCGATGAGGCCCGGGCGCGCGCCGGGGAATTGATTCCATTTCTGGCAGCGCGCGGCATTCTGGCCACCGGCTTGTACCGGCTGCGTTTTGTGACGCATCTCGATGTCGATGCGGCCGGCATCGACCACACGGTGGCGGTCATGCGCGAATTTCTGGCTGCCTGAGCCGGAATTGGGAGCAGACGGCTGTGTTCAGTGGCATTGACAACCTGGGTTTGTTCATCATGGCGGGCGTGCTGCTCAACCTGACGCCGGGGCCCGATGTGCTCTACATCGTGAGCCATGCGCTCAGAAGCGGCTGGCGCGCCGGTGCCGTGGCGGCGCTGGGCATCACGGCGGGCTGCTTTGTGCACGCAACGGCGGCGGCGTTGGGCGTCAGTGCCGTGCTGGCGGCATCGGGCACGGCGTTCGCGCTGCTCAAGTGGCTGGGCGCTGCCTACCTCGTTTACGTCGGCTGGACCATGCTGAGAGCCGATCCGACCGCGTGCCCGGCGGCACCGTTTGACGGGTCCACCAGTCCAGTCGCTCAAAATTCGGGCAAAGTGACCGCCCACCGGACTGACCTGCGCAGGGTGCTCATGAAAGGATTCTGGACCAATGTGCTCAATCCCAAGGTGGCCCTGTTCTTCCTGGCCTTCCTGCCGCAGTTCATCGCCGCGGACGCTCCCAACAAGAGCCTTAGCTTCGTGCTGCTGGGGTTGATCTTCAACTTCAACAGCCTGTGGGTGAATCTGGCCTATGCCTGGGTCGGCGCCGCTGTTTCGAAACAGTTCACTGCCCTGCAGCACGGAATGCGATGGCTCGAGCGCGTGGCCGGCGTGATGTTCCTCGGCTTTGGCCTGAAGCTGGCCCTGGCCGACAATCCTTCCAACTGAAAGCGACACGATCATGTCCAACACTTACAAAATTACGCCGCAGGAAGCCTTGCTGCGCACCATCGAGCACCGTGAAATCTTCCACGACGAAATGCTGCACATCGTGCGCGAGATCATGAGCGGAGCCTGGTCGCCTGTGATGATCGCGGCTTTCATCACAGGCCTTCGCGTGAAGAAGGAAACCATTGGTGAAATCACCGCGGCCGCGCAGGTGATGCGCGAGTTCTCCACGAAGGTCCATGTGGCCGACACGACGCACCTGGTTGACATCGTGGGCACCGGTGGGGATGGCTCGCACACCTTCAACATTTCGACCTGTTCCATGTTCGTGGCGGCCGCTGCGGGCGCCCGGGTCAGCAAGCATGGCGGACGCAGTGTCAGCAGCAAGAGCGGCAGCGCCGATGTGGTGGAGTCGCTCGGCATCCACCTCAACCTGTCGCCGCAGGCCATCGCCCGGTGCATCGAGCAGGTCGGTGTGGGCTTCATGTTCGCGCCGAATCATCATCCTGCGATGAAGAATGTGGCGCCGGTGCGCAAGGAGATGGGCATCAAGACCATCTTCAATCTGCTCGGGCCGCTGACCAATCCGGCCGGCGCACCGAATATCCTGATGGGCGTTTTCCACCCCGATCTGGTCGGCATCCAGGTGCGTGCGCTGCAGCGCTTGGGCGCCGAGCACGCGGTTGTGGTCTACGGCAAGGACGGCATGGACGAGGTCAGCCTGGGCGCCGCGACGCTCGTGGGCGAACTCCGCAACGGTGAAATCACCGAATACGAGATCCACCCGGAGGATTTCTCCATGGTCATGGCCAGCAACCGTGCCCTCAGGGTGGAAACGCCGGAGCAGTCCAAAGCCATGTTGCTGGGTGTGCTCGACAATCAGGGCGGTGCGGCCCGGGACATTGTGATTCTCAATGCCGGTGTCGCCCTCTATGCGGCCAACGTGACGGATTCGATGCAGGCCGGCGTGCAACTGGCGCGCCAGGCGATCGAGTCCGGCGCGGCCAAGGCCAAGCTGACAGAGCTGGTATCACTCTCGCAACAACTGAAAGGTGCCCCCCAGTGACCGATATCCTTGAGCAGATCGTTGCCGTCAAACAAGAAGAAATTGCCGCGGCATCCAAACGCAAGCCGCTGGCTGCGATGCGGGCCGACGCCGAGTCGCGCGTCCTGACGCGTGATTTCGTTGGCGCCATGCGGGCCAAAATTGCGGCCGGCCAGGCTGCGGTGATTGCCGAGATCAAGAAGGCCAGTCCTTCCAAGGGTGTGCTGCGGGCCGACTTCATCCCGGCTGATATCGCGCAAACCTATGCCGAAAATGGTGCGGCCTGCCTGTCAGTGCTGACCGATGCCCAGTTCTTTCAGGGCTGCATCGATTACCTGAAGCAGGCGCGGGCATCCTGCCAGTTGCCGGTGTTGCGCAAGGATTTCATCGTCGACGCCTACCAAGTGTTCGAGTCGCGCGCCATGGGGGCCGATGCCATTCTGTTGATCGCTGCCTGCCTGGATGATGCGCAGATGAAGGAATTCGAGGCGATTGCGCGCAGCCTGGACATGGCGGTGCTGGTCGAAGTGCATGATGCTGCCGAGTTGACGCGCGCGCTGAAACTCGGGACACCGCTCATCGGCGTCAACAACCGCAACCTCAAGACCTTCGAGGTGTCGCTGGAAACCACGCTGAGCCTGATGCACGACGTGCCGGCGGACCGTCTGCTGGTGTGCGAGAGCGGCATCCGCAGCAGAGACGATGTGCTGCGCCTGGGCTCGGCGGGCGTGAACGCCTTCCTGGTGGGCGAGGCTTTCATGCGCGAAGAAGATCCGGGTGCGGCGCTGGCGGCGCTTTTTGCGCTCGCCTGAGCGGCAAGTGGCTTAAGCGGTCATTGACCCGGGAGTGATTTGTGGCCAACGCGCAAAGCAAGCAGGCCTGTTTGCCATTCGAGTCCGAAGGTTCTGCAGATGCCGGCAGCGCGGCGCCGCGCCTGACGCAGTGGGCGCCGCAGGACTGGCCGGTGGCGGATGACTGGAGACCATTGCTGGATCGGTTCCTGGCCAGCGAAACGGGGCGGGACCTGGGCCGCTTCATCCGTGCGCGTCTGGAATGCGGCGCCATCATTTATCCACCGCATCCGTTTCGCGCCCTGGCCTTGACGCCATTGGCGCAGGTCAGAGTTGTCATTCTTGGACAGGATCCGTACCACGGACCGGGCCAGGCCGAGGGCTTGGCCTTTTCCGTGGCGCCGGGTGTCAGGCCACCCCCTTCGCTGCGCAACATCTTCAAGGAGGTGGCGCGCGATGCGGCGCCAGGCGACGGACAGTTGGCTGCTGGCGGCAACGGCTCGCTGGTGCGCTGGGCCGGGCAGGGCGTCCTGCTGCTCAATACCTGCCTGACGGTCGAAGCCGGGCAGGCGGGCAGCCATGCCCAACGTGGTTGGGAAGCGCTCACTGACGAAATAGTTGTTGCTGCGGCAGCAAAGAAGCATCCAGTCGTGTTCATGCTCTGGGGTGCCCAGGCGCAGGCCAAGGCGGGTTTGATTTCGAGGCCAGGCCTGACGCCGGATCGGCATCTGGTGCTGAGCGCGAACCATCCGTCGCCGCTTTCAGCCACGCGAGGACCGCAGCCATTCATCGGATGCGGGCATTTTTCCCGCGCCAATGCCTTCTTGCGGCTGCACGGATGCGAGCCGATCAGCTGGTGAACACAATCTTGGATGCACACAGACCCGAGCAGCCGGTTTTCGTGGCATAATCCATGGCTCACTAAGGAGAGGTGGCCGAGTGGTTAATGGCAGCAGACTGTAAATCTGCCCTCTTACGAGTACGATGGTTCGAATCCATCCCTCTCCACCAGTGTATT